>NZ_RAVW01000055.1 GCF_003611585.1 Corallococcus exercitus
TCCCTCTCGCTGCGCTTTTCAGCGCTGCTCTCAAGGTGAAGATGCCCTCAAAAAATTGACTGCGGGTTTCCGCAATCCATTACTGCTTGGGCTTGCTATTTGGTTTTCAAAGACCGAGCCGCTTGTCGCGACCTTGTTGCTTGCCGGTTTCTTTCCAACCGGCGGGGTTGCAGCTTCTATTTCAGTTCGCAGTCAGCGTCAACTTCGCTTTTGCGTCCTGCGGGCTGCTTCGAAGTTCGTCGGCGCCGTCCAGTGACTTTCGCCGATTTTTTCGAAGGGGAGCGGCTTCTACTTCAGCGCCGCGTTCCCTGTCAACCTGCTTGCTGTCAGCTTCCCTCACCGCTCGCCGTCCGTGTGTTGCCTGCCGGACTGCCTACTCTTCGGTGGGGGCGCGGCTTCTATCTCTTCGCCGCGTTCGCTGTCAACTCGCTCGTTGACTGCCCTATTTCCTTGTCGGTGCTGCGCTCTCCCCGAAGTGCCTTCCGCGCCAGTGCGCGGGCTTCGAGGTGAGGGGCGCGGCTTCTACCTCTTCGCCGCGTTCGGGATCAACAACCTTCGTCGACCCTTTTCTTCTGCCCGCGCTGCGGTCCGAGTTGCTTCCTGCGGAGCCGTTAGGGCGGGGCGCGGCTTCTACCTCTTCGCCGCGTTCGGGATCAACAACCTTCGTCGACCCTTTTCTTCCCCGCGCTGACTTCCCCTGGCCCGGGGGCCAGCGGTTCGTTGCGCGGGGGTCCAGTGTCTAACGCTTCGGTTCGGCGACGTCAAACCCTCGTTGAGCCGGGCCTGATCATCGTCCCCAACCGCCGGGGATATGAGTACGCCGTTCCGAGGCGTTAACCCCCCTTCCCATCACCAGCAGCTTGCTGGGCCGTGGAGCAAGGCGGCTTCCTTTGTGCTCCGACGAGAGAAGAGGTGGCTGGAGTGGGCGGACGGGCGGGCTGCTGGGCGCCGTGCGGCTCCGCACACGACAAGGCCCCCGACCCGGTGAGAGGTCGGAGGCCCTGGGCCCTGCGGATGCCGCTTCAGCTCACGGCGTCGCGGGGTCGAACGTGGAGATGCTCCAGCCCATGCGCTCGTGGCCGAACTTGTTCCAGTCCGGGTTCTTGCCGTCGACGACCTGGCCGTCCGTGTACGTCGGCGCCGCAGAGCCGGAGCCGGAGCCGGAGAAGATGTTCACGCTGATGGTTGAGCCCGAGTACGTCGGGTGCGTGTTGTCCGACTGGATGTAGTCGTAGCTGGTGCTGCTGTTCGCCAGGTGGCCGTTCGCGTCGCGCAGCGTGCTGCGCAGGGTGACGCTGATGCGCTGCACGTAGGCGTCCTCGGACTCGCCGTCGCGGTACGCGATGGCCGCGGAGTCCACCTGGCCGTCACCGTTGCGGTCGTAGTCCGCGGCCATCATCTCCGCGAAGGCGTCCGCGCACTTGAAGCCGTACTTCGTCGCCAGGTTGCAGGCGCGCCAGTTGCTGCGCGCCAGGAGCGGCAGGAAGTACTGCTGCTTGTTCACCTTCTGGCCAGTCGTCGCGTCCGTGCAGGCCGTCAGCACGTTGTCCGCGTCATAGCCGGGGTAATAGATGTTCGAGATGATCTTCACCTTGGCGGTGGTCGCGTACTGGTTGATGGCCTGCATGCCACGCTCCATGTACGTGGTGCACGCCGCCAGCGCGTTCTGAAGGCCGCTGTAGTTACAGGTGCCGGTCTGGTCCGTGAACGCGCTGCGGGCCTGCAGGTAGTCGTTGCCGCACATCTCGAACATCACGACGCGCGTGCGGGCGTCCTGCATGTACGAGCGCTCGGAGACGATCTTGTTGTTGTAGATGTCGTCCGCCTTCGCGCCGGACTTCGTGCGGCGGATGACCTCCACGTTCGTGCCCCACTTCTTCGCCGCGTACTCACCCTCCACCACCGGGGCCGCACGGCGCGCGACGCTGCCGATGCCGCCGTTGTAGCCGGCGAAGATGGAGTCGCCGTACGCCACCACCCGGTACGTCTGCGACGCCGAACGGTTGATGGTCCACGACGTGTTCTGGTTGATGGTGCTGGCCATCGCGGTGCCACTGAGGGTGGTGGCGGCGAGGACGGCGGCGAGGGACAGCCCGCTGCGACGAACGGACATACCGGCTCCTGAAGAGGTAGGGGGTTCCCGCCCCGGCAATGGGGAGAGGCCGCGCACGGTACACGGGTTTGATTCTGGAATCACTCCTCAGACCAGAATTAACTCCTCACTATGTATTGCCTGTTGAACATGAATTCCGCCACGGCGCGTCAGAGCGGTGTGCCTTTCGCTGACGCGACGCTCCGGATTGACGCAATGTTTCACGGTTAGAGTGCGCGGACATGAACCTCTCCCGGAGTGCCCGAGCGTTGGGTCAGTGGCTGCTGCTGGGCGCCATCGTGGGAGGCGTGTGCGGTGTGGCGTCCGCGGTGTTCCTGGCGCTGCTGGAATGGGCCACGGCGTTCCGGGTGGCGCACGAGTCGCTGGTGTACGCGCTGCCCGTGGCGGGGCTCGTCGTGGGTGCGGTGTACGGCCGGTGGGGCGCGTCCATCCGGGGCGGCAACAACCTGGTGCTGGACACGGTGCACGCGGGGGACGCGGTGATTCCCCTGCGCATGGCGCCCATGGTGCTGCTGGGCACGGTGCTCACGCACCTGTTCGGCGGGAGCGCGGGGCGTGAGGGCACCGCGGTGCAGATGGGCGCGAGCCTGGCGGACCAGATTGCCTGGCGCTTCCGCGTCACGCCGGACACTCGGCGCGAGCTGCTGGCCGCGGGCATCGCGGGCGGCTTCGGTTCGGTGTTCGGCACGCCGCTGGCGGGCACGGTGTTCGGGCTGGAGGTCGTGTGCGTGGGCCGGCTGGGCTACGAGGCGCTCCTGCCCGCGCTCACCGCGGCCGTCGTAGGCGACCTGGTGACTCGCGGGCTGGGCATCCACCACACCGCGTACCCGTCACCCCAGGTGCTCGCGTTGACCCTGCCCGTGCTGGCCCGGTGGCTGGTGTTCGCGGTGGGCATCGCCGGCGTGGCGGTGGCGTTCATCGAGGGCACGCATGGGCTGAAGCGGATCCTGGAGCGCCGCGTCCCCTGGCTGCCCGTGCGCATGGCGCTGGGCGGCCTGGGCGTGGTGGGGCTCTGGAAGCTCGCGGGCACCAGCGACTACCTGGGACTGGGCGTGCCCGGCATCCTGCGCGCGTTCGAGGACGCGTCGCTGCCTTGGGGCGCGTTCGCGTGGAAGCTCGTCTTCACGGTGGTGACGCTGGGCGCGGGGTTCATGGGCGGCGAGGTGACGCCGCTGTTCTTCATTGGCGCGACGCTGGGCAATGTCCTCGCGCGTTTGCTGGGGCTGCCGGTGGACCTGGGCGCGGCGGTGGGCATGGCGGCGCTGTTCGCCGCCGCGGCCAATACGCCGCTCGCGCTGTCTTTGATGGCGGTGGAGCTGGTGGGCGCTTCCGTGCTGCCTCACGTGGCCATCGTCGCCACGGTGGCGTACCTGCTCACCGGGCACCGGGGCATCTATCCGTCCCAGCGTATCGCGCGAAGGAAGCTGGGTGGGCCGCTGCTGGACCGCGTGGTCGCGCTGCGTGACCTGCATGCGGCGCCTCCGAAGCCACCAGCGCCTCCGGCGTCCCAGGCGGACTCATAAGCGTTCCGCGCAGACGCGCCCGCCGCATGCCTCGGGAGGGCCAATGCCAATGGACTTCGACGTCTGTGTCGTCGGGCAGGGACCGAGCGCGAGGTTCCAAGTGAGCTGGCGGGTGACAGCGTCCACGGGGTCGTGGGCACGCCGGCTCGCGCTTCACGGCACGGTCTGAGCCGTCAGTCCCACGGCTGCGCTGTCGCGCCTCCGGAGCTCGGGTGTGGCCACCTGGAACTCCGTGGGCAGCATTCTCAGGATGCGCTCGCGGCGGTAGCGGGCGGTTGCCAGGCGCTGCTCCAGGGCGGCCTGCTCCGCTCGGGTGGCCTTGTCGGGCTTCGCGGTTCGCAGGGTCAGGGCGGCCAACCTTCTGGAGACCTCTTCGATCTCCCGGTCGATGAGCACCGGTTGGATGTTCCGCCTGGCTTTCTCCTTGCGGCCCTGGGCGTTGTTTTCAATCCAGACCGGCAAGACCGAGACGTCCGCCAGGGACACCGGGGCTCCTTGCTCCGCTCTTGTCACTCCGACTCGCAGGAGCAGCGTGTCCCTTTTGTCTCCGTCCTTCCCCTGCTGCCCCTTCACGTGCCGGTAGAAACGCGCCTGGTTCGCCACCAGGTTGCCCAGCGAATAGGCGATGAAGCCGCGGCGCCCGGACTTCGTCGTGTAGGCCTCCAGCGGCTGGAGCACGTGCGGATGGTGCCCGATGACCGCGAAGGCTCCCGCCTCCAGGAAGGCCTGCCCCAATGCCCGGTCCAGGGGGTTCGGCGCTTCCGTGTACTCACGTCCCCAGTGCCCCATCACGAACAGCGCGTCACACTTCGCCGCCGCGGCCCGCACCCTCTCCAGGGCTTCCTCCGGCTTCAGCCCTCGTCGTGAGACGTGCTCCGGATAGGGCAGCAACGCCACGTGCGGCGCGTCCGCTTCCTTCGGGTTGCTGAAGCCGTTCAGGCTCCTCGTGAAGGAGAGGAAGCCCAGCTTGAGGCCTCGCACCTCCATGAACACCGGCTCCCAGGCCGCGTCCTTCGTGGCTCCCGTGCCCGTGTGGCGCAGCCCCACCGCGTCCAGTTGACGCAGCGTCTCCACCAGGCCCTCCACGTGCTGATCCCTTGCGTGGTTGTTGCCCGTGGACACCACCTTCACTCCGGCGTTCACCAACGCCTGCACCATCGCGGGTGGCGCGTTGAAGACCAACTCCTTCGTGAAGGCCTTGTCGTTGGCCGTGACCGGCGTCTCCAGGTTCACCACGCCCACGTCCGCCGTGCGCAGGACGTCCGACAGGGGGCCGAAGACGTGGTCCCAGCCGTCATGGTTCCCGCTTCGCGCGTGGGCCTTCGCCACCGACTTCACTTCACCGTGCGGAATCACGTCCCCACCGAAGACGAGCTCCACTCGCGCGGGCGCGGCCATCCCCATGAACGGGATGAACAGCAGCAGGGCCCCCCACCCTCGCATCACTCCTGCTCCCGGACCCCGATGAACACTTCCCGGTTCCAGGGGTCCCTCCGCGTCGTCGCGGGAATGCCGGCCTCCCGCATCCACTCGAGCCAGTCGTCACGACGGAACAGGCCGAAGCGGTGGCGCTCCTGCGACATGCTCACCGTTCCGTCCGCTTCCCTCAGCAGATAGGCGAACGCGGTCTCGAACGTCTCGTCGTCCGGATCCGGATCCCACGTCCACATGAGGTAGCGCATGCCGCGCCCGTCCGGTGAATCGTGGCCTCCGGACTCGGTGAGGGGCTCGAAGGTCTCACGCACGCAGTCCGGCAAGAGCACCACCCGGCCTCCCGGACGGCAGTGCGCGGCGGCCGTGAGCACCGTGGCCTTCGCATCCTCCCGTTCCACCGCGTACATGATGGCGTCGTGCACCATCACCCGGTCGAACGTGCGTCCCAGCCGCAGGGAGCGCATGTCGCCGACCCGGTGCTCGCACTCCGGATTCACGGCCCGGCTCACCGCGACCATCTCCGGCGAGCGGTCCGTCAGCGTCAGCGTGAAGTGCTTCTTCAGGTGGAACGCCAGGCTTCCACCGCCCGACCCCAATTCCAGCATCGTGCGCGCGGGGCCCGCCTCCGGGCGCAACATGGGGAGCAGGTCCTCCGCCTCCTCCAGGTACTCCTCCGGTGGCGAGAACAGCGGCCACCAGGAGGCAAGGTCCGTGTAGAGGTGGGGCTCCTCCACGGGGGGCGGAATCACGGTGCGCAACGACGCCATGCAGGGCTTCCTCGGAGACGAGTCACCGTTCTACCGCCCGGACTACCGGTGCGTCCATGAGGCCTAACGGACCTGGATGGCGTCCGCGACCACGTAGGTCCCCGCCGTCACCCAGCGGCTCAGCTGGACCTTGTTCCAGCCCGCCGGGAAGCTCCACGTGCCCAGCGTGTTCCACCGGGCGCCGTTGAGCGTCTGGTTCACCTTCACGTTCGCCAGCTGCGTGCCGGACGCGTTCGTGATGATGAAGGGCGCTGCCGTGGAGCGGTCGGTCGCCGCCGTCCACCAGGCGTCCACCGTCTTCGTTCCCGCCGCGGAGAGGTAGAACCAGAACGTCGCCGGCTCCGACACCGCCGCGCCCGGGGACACCAGGTAGCTGGTGCCGTAGTAGCCCGCCACGTTCGTCGACGACGCCCAGCTCGAGCCCGTGAGCTGGATGTAGCCCTTCGTCTGGTCGTTGTTCGCGTTGTTGCTGTCGATGACCAGCCCCGTCGTCGAACCGCCGCCGGACGTCCACAGGTACGTCACGTCCACCCAGTCGTTGTTCGACATGCCCAGGTCCGTCCAGAACGTCCCGTCCGCGATGTCGATGCCCGCGGGGTTCGCCGGCCGGCGGCCGAACTGATCCAACCCGCCGTTGAAGTTGTCCTGGTACGCCGCCTGCGCCTCCGGCTTGCCCTGCGGCAACGTCTTCCACATCTCGCGCACGCTGGACGGGTTCCAGTAGTCGTCCTTCGTGTTCCACGGGCCCACGTCCCAGACGGACGTCGTCGCGCACTTCGCCGTCTTCGAATAGCAGACGCGCACCTGGTACTCGGAGCCTCCGTTGGACGCGAGCCCGCGCCGCGACGGCAGTGCCACGAAACGGTCGTTGCTCTTGATGACGTGGCCGTTCGCCGTCGTGCCGCCCACCAGGCCTTCACGGGTGGCGTAGACGCGGTAGGTCAGCGGCGCGAGCGTCTGGAGTGCCTCCTCCGTGCCGGTGCCTTCACGCCAGCCCTCCAGTTCCACGCCCTGCACCGCCGGGCCCCGGCCGCGCTCGTCCGCGATGAGCGCCAGGCGCACCTGCACCTCCGTGCCCGAGCGGGGCAGGCGTACGGCTTCGTCTCCCGTGGCGGTGCGCCACTCGCTCCAGGCGCCTCCGGGGACTCGGACTCGCACGTCCACTTCGACGCCCTGCCCCAGGCCCACCGCCGCCTGGACGCGCGGACGGAAGGTGTCCACGGGCTGCTCGAGCGTGCGCGCGGGGAACTCGAAGAGGCCCGTGAGCCGGCTCAGGCCTTCAGGACGGCGCATCACGGCGGTGGGTTCGTAGCGCAGCCCTTCACGCGTACCCACGAGCTCCGACGTGCCCGTTCCCTCGGAAAGGTTCTCCGTCCAGCGCTGCGCGCCGGTCTCCTGCCGGAGCGCTTCCGTCGCGGGCTCCGCCGCCGCCACTCCTTCCGCGAAGACCGCGCCCAACATCACCGCCATCAGGGTGGACCGCCACGACGCGCGCATGCTTGGACTCCCGGGAAATGGACAAAAACGTTTAGACCGTTCAACGTTTAAATCCGTCTTTCCCGGTTCTCAAGAGCCAAGGCGTGAAACAGCGTTGGCTCAGTGCATCACGTCCCGTTGATGACAGAGCGGATCCACGGTGTGTACGTGGCCACGTTGGTGAACACGGAGAAGGTGTCGCACTGGCTGGAGCCGAACCCGCTCGTAATCCCATACAGCGTGCCGTTGAAGGCCAGGGGTCCGCCGTCGTCCTTCGTGCAGACGTTCGCGGTGGCTCGCGGCGCCGTGCACAGCACCGTGCCGCTGACGTAGCTGCTCCCCACCAGGTCGCGGCAGGTGGCCGTGGAGGTGACGCTCAGGTTCACGCGCTTGAGCGCATCGGAGGTGGGCCCGGTCTGCGTGCGGCCCCAGCCGCTCGCCGTGTACGTGACGCCAATGGGCGCGGGCGCATCCGGCAGCGTCAGCGGCTGGATTGCCTGCGACAGGCTGAAGGGCTGGGCGAGTTCGAGGAGCGCCACGTCGTGGACCGACCCGTCGTAGGACGGGTGCATCACCTTGCGCGATACCGCGCGGTACTGCTCGTCCGCCTCCACCGCACCCAGCCGCAGGTCGCCCGCGTAGATGCGCATGGAAGCGGGCGTGACGCCCTGGACGCAGTGGGCCGCGGTCACCACCCAGCCGGCCCGGATGAGCGTGCCTCCGCAGGTGAACGCACCCGAGACGTGGAGGCGCACCTGATGGGGCAGCTCGTACCGGGCGGCGAGGCTTCCTCCGGTGATCTCCTGCTCCTGGGCGGCGGGCATCGGGTCCCCACCACAGGCGAGGAACCCCAAAGCCATCAGCGCGGACGCGAGACGTGGTGTCTTCATGCGGTGAGACATGAAGGATTCACGTCTCACCGTCAATCTTGCAAATCGAGATTAACCAGCGCAGCTACTTCGTGCCGAACAGACGGTCTCCCGCGTCGCCCAGGCCGGGCAGGATGTAGCCGTGTGAGTCCAGCTTGTCGTCGATGGCGGCGGTGAAGACGCGCACGTCGGGGTGGTGCTCGCGCAGGTTGGTCAGGCCCTCCGGACACGCGAGCAGACACACGAAGCGCAGGGAGCCCGGACGGCTTCGCTTCACGCGCTGGAGCGCCGCCACCGCGGAGTTGCCCGTCGCGAGCATGGGGTCACAGACGATGACGTCGCGGTCCTCCAGGTTCGCGGGCACGCGGTAGTAGTACTCCACCGCGCCCAGCGACTCCGGGTCGCGGTACAGGCCGATGTGGCCCACTCGCGCGGAGGGCACGAGCTGGAGCAGGCCATCCAGGATGCCCTGCCCCGCTCTCAGGATGGGCACCAGCACCAGCTTCTTGCCGTCCAGCGCCCAGCCCGTGGTGCGCGCCATGGGCGTTTCAATCTCCTCCTCGCGCAGCTTCAGGTCGCGCAACGCCTCGTACCCGAGCAGGAGGGAGATCTCCTCCAGCAGCGCCCGGAAGGCCGCCGTGCTCGTGTCCGTCCTGCGCATCACCGTCAGCTTGTGCTTCACCAGCGGGTGATCCACCACCGTGCAGTTCGGGAAGTCCATGCGTCCTCCTTGATTGGTTTTTCAGAACACCGTGCCGTCGCTGCGGATGCGGATGGGCGGCACGCCTCCGGGGCGCAGCTCCGCCGCCACCCGGCGTCCCGCCGTCCACGTTCCGCCCTGGAGCACCTTCGCCAGCGGCAGCTCCTCCGGGCTCAATTCCAGACGCCCACGCACCAGCGCGGCCACTCGGTCCAGCAGCGCCACCGTCAGCGCCCGCCACTCCACGATGGGCGCGTCACCCGGGGCATACACTTCCATCGTCAGGCGCGGGTCCTGCGGCACCAGCACGCCCAGGTCCACGAAGAGGCCGCCGTTGCGGTACTCCGGCAGGCCGGTGAGCGCGTCCAGCTCCGTCACCGTCACGCCCGCTTCCGCCAGCGGCTCCACCAGCGAGTACGCCAGCCACTGGGACAACTTGTGGAAGGGCACCAGCGCGTCCGCGCTGCCCGGTGGGCCCAGCGCCGGGTGCGGCCACACGTCCCCCAGGTTCACGCCGTCCACCGTCGTGCGCCCCGGCCAGATGGGGCCCAGCACCTCCAGCACCGTGCCCAGCACCTCCGCGGCCCGCACGCTGCGGCGGTGCGCGGCCAGCATGTCGAACATGGACCCCGGCCTGGGCAGCACGCGCGACAGGCCCTGCAACAGGTGCAGCCGGCCCTCCACGCCCAGGAGCGGGTTGGACTCCGACACCTGGAAGCCGCGCTCCAGTTGCTCGCGCGTCATGCGGCTCAGGGCCTCCGCGTCCGCGCGCAGCGGCCGGTCCGGGTCCGACGAGAAGCCGCCCGCCATGAACATGCGCAGCGACGCCACCGCCAGCCCCTCCGAGCGCACGTACGAGGCGCCCCCGGGCTCCTGGTAGCGCCACGTCGGGCCGCTGCCCGCGTCCAGCAGCACGCTCACCACGCCCAGGTCCACCTTGGCCCTGGCGCGCTCCTCCGGCGGCAGCGAGGCCAGCCGCGCCTCCAGCTGCGCGAGCCTGGGCACCCCTCCCGCGTCGAAGTGCCGCCAGCGGCTGTGCACCGGGATGTCCAGCCGGGGGTACGCCTCGTGCGTCACCGCCAGCACCCGGTCCACCACCGTGGGCAGCCGGGAGGGCTCCACCTTGAAGTACTCCAGACGGCCGGCGAGCCCCAGGTCCAGCACCTGATGACAGCGCTCGCGGATGGCCGCCGGGCTGCGCAGCCACGCCACCGTGGGGGACACCTCCTGCACCCGGATCGCGTCAAGCATCGAGGTCCCTTCCCTTCACCTGCGCCAGCGCCCCCGCGTCCGCCACCGGCCCGCGCGTGAAGTAGCCCGCCGCCTTCTTCGCCTCCATCTCCACCTTCGCGTCCGCGGGAATCAGACCGTCCGGGATGGGCACCCGTTCCAGGATTTCAATGCCCGAGCGCACGATGGCGTCGTGCTTCATGTCGCTCATGGAGATGAAGCGGTGGATGCGCGTGATGCCCAGCCAGTGCAGCACGTCCGGCATCAGTTCCTGGAAGCGCATGTCCTGCACGCCCGCCACGCACTCCGTGCGGTGGAAGTACGTGGCCGCGGAGTCCCCGCCCTCCTGGCGCTTGCGCGCGTTGTAGACCAGGAACTTGGTCACCTCGCCCAGCGCGCGGCCCTCCTTGCGGTGGTAGACGATGAGCCCCACGCCGCCCTGCTGCGCCGTCCGCACGCCCTCCTCGATGCCGTGCACCAGGTAGGGCCGGCAGGTGCAGATGTCGCTGCCGAAGACGTCCGAGCCGTTGCACTCGTCGTGCACGCGCGCCGCCAGCGGCACGTCCCGGTCCGCCAGCGAGGCGATGTTCCCAAACACATACAGCGTCAGCCCGCCGATGGGTGGCAGGAAGACGTGCAGGTCCGGGCGGGTGATGAGCTCCGGGTACATGCCGCCGGTGTGCTCGAAGAGGCCGCGGCGCAGCGCGCCCTCCGTGAGGCCGAAGCGCTCCGCGATGCCAGGCAGGTACCAGACGGGCTCCACGGCGGCCTTCACCACCTTCACGTCCCCGTTGGCCGCGACCAGGTCGCCGTCCACCTTGAGGCGCCCGGCGCCAATGGCCTCGCGCACCTCCGGCATGTTGATGTGGGCCCTTGTGACGGCGATGGTGGGCCGGTAGTCCACGCCCTGCTCGGCGTAGGCGCGGAACGCCTGCGACGCCACCGCGCCCCAGGGGTCCAGCGACACGATGCGCTTGGGGTCGCTCCACGACGGATACGGGCCCACCTGCGCCGCGGGCGAGGTGTTGGTCAGGTCCGCCTTGTGGTCCTGCGGCAGCTTGCCCGCGGACACCGCCAGCGCGCGGTAGATGGAGTACGCGCCCGAGTGCGTGCCGATGACGTTGCGGTTCGCGGCGTCGGAGAGCGTGGCCACCACCGGCCCCCGGCGCAGCGGCTCCGATTCGCCCCAGCGCAGGGGCACTCCGGGCACCTGCCCGTCGGGATGGGACGTGAGACGGATGTGATTGACCGGCTTCTTGTCAGCCATGGGTGCACCCTCCTTGTGGGGCGCGGGAAAGGACAGACGTCTGGGAATGGGGAGACTTGAAGAGGACGCCAGCGCGTGTGGCGTCAGCTCATCCAGGAGCCGTCGGTGCGCGCGGACCACTTGCGCGTCACCTTCTTGAGCTGGCTCCAGAAGTCGAGGCTCGACGGTCCGGTGACGTCCCCGTGGCCGAACTTCGACTCGCCCGTGCCGCCGAAGGAGAAGGGCTCCCGCGGCACCGGCACGCCCACGTTCACGCCCACCATGCCGGCCCTGGCGCCCTCCACCACCGACTGGGCCACCGCGCCGTTGGTGGTGAAGATGGACGCCGCGTTGCCGTAGGGCGACGCGTTCTCCACCGCGAGCGCCGCCGACAGCGTGGGCACCCGCACGATGGACAGCACCGGGCCGAACAGCTCACGCCGCGCGGCCTCCATCTCCGGCCGCACGCCGTCCAGCACCGTGGGCCCCAGCCAGTGGCCGTTCGCGTACGCCTCGCCCGCGGGCCGCTTGCCGCGCCCGTCCAGCAGCACGCGCGCGCCGTCCGCCTGGGCCTTGGCGATGGCCGTCTCCAGCCGGTCCACCGCGCCCCGGTCGATGAGCGCGCCCATGCCCGGGCCGACCTCCAGACGCGCCGCCCGGCGGACAATGTCATCCACCAACGGCTGCACGTCACCCACCGCGAGCATCACGCTGGCCGCCATGCAGCGCTGGCCCGCGCAGCCGGTGAACGAGTCCACCACCGCCTGCGGCGTGAGGTCCGGATCCGCGTCCGGCACGACGATGAGGTGGTTCTTCGCGCCGCCCAGCGCCAGCACGCGCTTGCCGTGGCGGCTGCCCTCCACATAGACGTGCCGCGCGACGGGAGACGAGCCCACGAAGGCCAGCGCCTTCACGTCCGGGTGCTCCAGCAGCGCGTCCACCGCGGGCTTCGCGCCGTGCACGACGGAGAAGACGCCGGGCGGATAGCCCGCCTCCACCATCAGCTCTCCCAGCGCGGTCGCGGTGAGCGGCACCTTCTCCGACGGCTTGAGGATGAAGGCGTTGCCCACGGTGACGGCGATGGGGAACAGCCACAGGGGCACCATCGCGGGGAAGTTGAACGGCGTGATGCCGACGACGACGCCCAGGGGCTCGCGGCGGTACTCGCAGGTGACGCCCCGGCTCACCTCCAGGTGCGCGCCGCCATCCAGGTTCTGGAGCGACAGGGCGAAATCACAGACCTCCAATCCCTTGAGCAATCCCGCGCGGCCCTCCGCCACCGTCTTGCCGGATTCACTGGCGGCCAGGTGCGCAAGCCTTTCCAACTGTCCCTCCAGCAGCGTGCGGAAGCGTTGCAGGAATTGGGTGCGCTCGCGCAGCGGGGTGACGCGCCAGCCCTGCGCGGCGGCCTTCGCGGCCTCCACCGCCTGCGCGACACCGGAGGCGTCCGTCAGCGGCACCCGGCCGATGAGCGCTCCTGTGTAGGGACTGCGGACCTCCTGCGCGGACGCTCCAGCGGGAGAGACCCACTCTCCGCCCACGAGGTTGCGACAAGAGACAACGCTCTCGGGAAACCGAACAAAGGACACGCGCACCCCCCCGGTGTTGCGTGACGAATGGACGGCAAGGATAGACGCAAAGCTGGAAGCCAGGGCAAGGCGGGGAGCGTCACCGTGTCATTGCTTGATCGGAAGCAATGGATCTCCCCAGCTTGCTGTGTCGCAAACCCGACCGATGGGCACGGCAGGGATTGCCAAGGCCCGGGTGCGCGAACGTGCGCGCCGCGCCTCGTCAGGCCTGGGAGAGCATCCGCTGGTGCCGCTCCGACAGCGCGGTGACATCGATGAGGGTGCGCAGCTCCGCGATGGCGGTGGCGTCCGCGGTGTCCGGGTTGAGGCCGAGCGAGATGGCCTCCAGGTACAGCTCCAGCGACAGCAGGAAGCGCGAGTCGGCGGTGAGGGGGTCGCCCTGCTCGCGCATCAGCTCGCCGTCCTCGCGCACCAGCTTCGCGAGCATCCGCGTGCGCGCGGCGGTGCCGAGCAGGCGGGAGGTGGACTCGGCGTCCGCGAGGACGAGCGCGCCGTACTCCATGCCCAGCACGGTGAGGGCGGTGTCGCGGATGTGGTTGCGCGCGTCCGCGTACCGCTTCTCCTTCCGGGCCTTGAGGATGCTGGCGATGGCGGCGGCGAACTGCTCGGCAGCTCGCTCGATGAAGTCCTTGCGGAGGGACATGGCGTACGCAGGGTAAGCCCGTCCCGGGGCGTCCGCACCTTTCCCACCGTGACGGCACCCGCCTGTCACACGAAACCCAGGGGGTTTCGCGCGTTTTCATTGTCCGGTGAGACAACGAGAAAGCGGCGGACCGCACGGCCGGTGCTCGCGTCCCCGGGATCCGACGACCCATCCGGGGGCTCGGGTCCGTATCCATTTCAAGCGCGGATCCACGGGAGCCCGGGGTGATTCGCGCGCCCCCCGCCGTCATTCACCTGGAGAGTCATCGTGGGAGCGCCATTCGCTCGCGCACAGCTGCGTCCGTTGTCCGAGGCACCGGCCCTGGAATGGGAGATCCGGTGGGACGTCACCGATCCCGAGCGCATCCGCATCATCCTGGCCACCGCCGCCGCGCTGGGTTCGCCCGCGCTGCTGCGACGGGGAGAGACGGCGTCGCCGCTGCGGCTGGAGACGCTGGAGCCCGAAGGCGGCGGCCTCCACTGGTCCGGCCTGACGGTGGACCCGGGCGCGGACGCGTGGGAGGTGGAGGTGTTTGGCCACGGCTGCGTCTACCGGATGCTCCTGTCCGGTGAGACGGCGGAGCCGGGGACGTGGGTGACACCGCTGCCGCGCCAGCTGCTCCGGGTGCGCCGGCGGGCCCACCGGCGGGCTCCCGCGCCTCCGGGCCTGCGCGTGCGTCTGCCGCTGCCGGGATGGCTGGGCCGGGAGCGAGAGGCGGTGGACGTGTCCTTGCGCGGGCTGTCGCTGCGGCTGGGCACGGGGGAGCGGCTTTCGCCGGGCCGGGTGCTCCAGCCCATCGAGCTGCGCACCCTGGGAGGCGAAGCCGTGTCGCTCCGGGGTGAGGTGCGCCATGTGCGGGCCCGCGCCGACGGTGAGCTCCAGTGCGGCCTCCAGGTGACGCCGTTGACCGCCGAGGACGCGGAGCGCTGGCAGGCGCTGGTGGCCCGGGCGCTCCATCCGACGACGTGCACCGATGGGGCGCGGGTGGACGAGCACTGGCGGCTGTTCATCGACTCCGGGTATTTCAACCTCGCGGGCCGGTCGGCGGAGGATTTCGAGGCGCGGCGGCGGAGCTTCGTCGAGCTGGGCCGCCAGGCCGGCGCGATGGGAGCGGTCCTCACCGAGGTGGTGTGGCCTTCGGAGCGCGGCGTGGAGGCGACGCTCTCCGCGATGAAGCCGTACCGCTCCCTGTGGATGGTGCACCAACTGGCGCGGCGCCAGGACGCCACGCGGTTCGAGCGCCTCAGGGGCCAGATGCTGCGCGACGTGTACGTGCACTGCGTGGAGCACGCGCAGCGGGACAGCGGGTTCCGGTGGCTCGCGGCGTACATCGAGTCGACCGTGCCCTTCACGTACCGCGCGCACGTCGGCTTCGCCGACCGCATGGCCGCGACGGGCCGGACGCTGCTGCTGCCCATGCGAATGATTGACGTCGAGTGCGGTCATTTCCAGGCCTCGGCCGTCACGGGCCTGGAGCTGGGGCCCGCGACGGAGGCGGAGCGGCGGCTGCTCGTGGAGCGGATCGCCCTCACCCGCCCCGCCTGCTACGCGGAGGCGCTGGATCTGCGGCTGGAGACGCTGGACCTGCGGGACGCGGCTCGGGCCTGGCAGGCCGTGGGCCTGGAGCGCGAGCGGCACCTGCTGGTCGCTCGCGAGGGCGAGAAGCCGGTGGCGGTGGCCGTCCTGGAGGCGGGGCCGCCCGGCACCAATCCCTTCGGGCTGCTGGACTCCGTGCGGCTGTTCGCGCTGTCGCCGCGAGCACAGCAGGCCTATCCGGCGCTGATGGACGGAGCGCGCCGCTGGTTCGCGCACCGGGGCCGCGACGGCTTCACCTTCCTGGCCGAAGAGGCCGGCGACGTGGAGGCCGCGGGCCTGCACGACCCGGCACCCGACGCGAAGCCGGCCCTGTGGCTCATCCCCGCGGACATGGCTTCCGAATTCGTTGAACACATCCACGAGCAGACGGCACCCCGTCCGCTCTCCCACCCCCAGAAGGAGCTGTCATGAGCCTCATCCAGACGCAGTACCTGCCGCACACGAAGGAAACCCGCGCCCGCCTGGACACGGAGCCCGTCGTGCGCACGCTCCTGTCGCCGGACATCTCGCCGGACCTGATGGCGCGCTTCCTCATCGAGTGGTCCGCCCGGGGCGCGTACATGACCGAGCCCGTGGACGGATGGATCCGCGGCGCCGGTGAGCGCTGCATCGCGCTGGGACAGGAGAAGGTGGGCCGGCAGCTCATCACCCACGCAAAGCACGAGGCCGGCCACCACCTGATGACCATTCAAGACGCGCGCGTGCTGACGTTGCGGTGGAACGAGAGCCACGCCCAGCAGCTGGATGCGGACGCGCTGGTCGCCCAGGCGCCCACGGCCGCCATGCGCGAGTACCGGCAGGTGCACGACGAGGCCATCACCGGCGACCTGCCGCTGGGGCAGGCGGCCATCGAGTACGAGGTGGGCTACCTGGCCGTGGTGCTGGTGCCGCGCATCCTGGCGAACGTGCGCGCGGTGCTGGGACAGGGGACGCTGGACTCCCTTACCTTCCTGCGCGAGCACGCGGAGGTGGACGTGGGCCACACCGCGCTCAATGAGCGGATGATGGAGGGGCTCCTGAGCACCCACCCCGAGGAAGGCCAGCGGCTGGCGGCGTTCGGCGCGCGCGGGCTGGACTGCTACCTGCGCTTCCTGGACGACTGCCTGGAGGCGGCGCGCAGGAGCCTGGGCGGCGACGTCACCGCGGCGGCGGCCTGAAGGACCTCACGGGGCCGCGTGGCCCCGTGACTGCCAGTACGCGCGCTGCGCGGGCACGGAGACGAGCTCCTTCTCCGGATAGCGCAGCGCGGTCAGCTTCCCTCCGAACACGCAGCCCGTGTCCAGACAGACGGTGTTGTTCACCCACTCGGCCTCCGGCACGGAGGTGTGGCCGTACACGACCGTCGCCGGTCCCCGGTACTGCTGGGCCCAGTCGGCGCGCACCGGCAGGCCGTAGGCGTCCGCCTCGCCCGTCGTCTCGCCGTAGAGGGCGAAGTCGCGCACCTCGGGGGTGTCCCGGCCGTGCATGGGCTCCTTCAGGCCGGCGTGCGCCACCACCAGGAGGCCGTCGTCCAGGACGTAGTGCGGAGAGCGGGCTTCGATGAAGTCGGCGACCGCCTGGGAGAACCCGGACGGCTCGCGCTCCAGTTGCTCCAGCGTCATCGCGAGGCCGCGCCCCACGCGCACGTCCTTGCCACGCAGCTTCTTGAGCAACTTGATTTCATGGTTGCCCGGCACGCACAGCGCCGTGCCCGCCTCCACCATGCCCATCGCCAGGCGCAGCACGTCCGTCACGCCGGGCCCGCGGTCCACAAGGTCGCCCAGGAACACGACCTTGCGACCGGCGGGTGTGCCCACGTCGAAGCCGGGGGCTCCGTCCGCGCGCGGCGCGACCGTGTAGCCCAGCTCCGTCAGCAGGGCCTTCAGCTCGTCGAAGCACCCGTGGATGTCGCCGATGATGTCGAACGGCCCGTGCTCGTCCTGGCGGTGGCTGGGGAGTGGACGGTGCTCGAACGACACCGCGTCCACCGTCTCCGGCGTGAGCGCGTGCACGTGCCGGATGCCTTCCTTCGCCAGCCCCTTCAGCGCGTTCTGGAGCTGCAGCACCTGGTTGCGCAGCGCTCGGGGACTGGGGTGAGACCCGGTGCGCGTGCGGTTGCGCTCCAGACAGAGCGCTTCCGGCGTGTCCATGGCCACCGCGACCAGGGCGACGTGGTGCTCACGCGCCAGGGTCACGTAGTGACGGCGCGACTCGGCGCTCAGGGGCACGCCGTCGATGACGGTGAGCGTGCCCTGCTTGAGCCTTCGCGCCACCTCGTCGTGCAGCTTCGCTTCGTCGACCGTGCCGGGCAGCACGTCCTCTGGGAGGAAGTGCGCGTTCGCGAGGGTGGATTTGCCAGAGCCAGAGGGACCGATGAGCAGCACGAGCGACTGCTCGGGAATGGGAATCTTCATGATGGGAACACCGGGATGGGGGTCGGCGTGCCGACCGGCGCCCCTTCCGGGGCAGGGCGCACGCCACCACTCCAGCGCGCGATCCCCTCCGGTGCCCGGGTCACGCGAGCCTTCGCGGACCCTCCGGCGTCAGACGGGATGCGCAATCCACGGATGAACGCGTTCCCGCCTGACATGCGTCACTTCATGGGCAGCAGATACGCTTCCAGATACACGTCCGGGAGACGGTCGATGTCGCCCTCCGGCGCGCGCTGGTAGCCCCGGCGCTCGTACAGGCGCGCGACCCCCTTGGCGCCCCGGCGCACGTGGAGGGAGATGGCGTCCACGCCCCAGCGCTTCGCGAGGGCTTCCGTCTCCTCGAGCAGCGGCTGGGCCAGCCCCTGCCCCTGGAAGCGCACTGAGGTGGCCAGGGCGCGCAGGTCCGCCGTGTTGGGCAGCCAGGCCTCGGTGCCGGGGGCGCTGGGCGGGTACAGGGCCACCGTGCCGGCGATCTGCCCGTCCACTTCCGCCACGAGGATGGTGCACACCTTGCGCCGGGAGGCGACGTCGCGCAGGAACGCCTTGCGCTCCTCGGTGTAGACGACCTCCGGCATCAGCTTCGCGTACTGCGTGACGTAGGCCTCCACCAACAGCTCGCCAATCGTCTTGTCGTCCTCGGGCCGCGCCTCGCGGATGACGGCTTGCTTCACCACGTCCGTGCTCATGCGCCGCCCTCTAGCATGACGGCCCGGTCCCGCGCGGCGCTTCCAGGCAGGCAACCAGGCTCATACCTCCCCCGTCCGACATGGGCCCGAACAGGCCGCCGCGGTTCTCCCAAACTGGTCCGACTGTCGGACAGGTTTCTGCGGCTCGGGTGGGGCGAGGGCGCCCTGAACCGCGGTCGTCCAAACTGGTCCGACTGTCGGACCAGTTCGGGCGGGGCGCCGCCGGGGTCTGCCCGCGCTTCGCTGGGACTGGTTTCATGTCAAAGGGCCTGGCGCGTTGCGGCAGGGCGCACGCGCTTCGACCTGGCGCTTTTCCTGCGCCTACTTCCTCCGCGCGGGCACGGTCACGCGGGCGCGCTGACGGCGCATCCCGCCGAGCGCCCAGGCCGCGAACAGCAGGCCTCCCGCGACCGCCGCCGTGCCGCCTCCGCCCGTGCTGCATCCTCCCGCCTGCGCGTCGGCGACCGCGTCCGGCGTCACGTCGGAGGGCGAGCCGGGCGTCCCTCGCGACGGACCTCCCGCGGCCTCTTCCGGCGCGGGCGCGGTGCCCCCGTCCGCCGGCGGCTTCGTGCCTGCGTCCGGCGGCGTGGTGCCCGCGCCCGGCGTCTGGGTGGCGGTCAGCTCCTCGTAGCGCTGGATGAGCTTCAGCCTGGCCGCGTCGAACGCGGCGCCGTCGTCCGTCACTCGCGACGCGGCTGGAATCAGGTCCCTGGCCACCTTGCGCGCGAAGCCCGGGTCGCCCGCGTCGCTCACCGCCTTGAGCCACTCGTAGTCCTGCATGCCCTGGCGGATGAGCTTGAGCCGCAGCGACGCGACCGGCACGTCCGTCTTCCCACCGATGGCTGCCGGCGTGCCCGGGTAGAAGAGCGTCCCGTCCCCGTTGCCGTTGAAGCGGTACTGGTCCGTCCACGCCGTGGAGAGCATGCCCACCGTCTGGTAGTAGAGCTCGCCCGTCGCGCCCTCCAGGAACGTCACCCATTCCATCGCGCGCGCCTTCGCCGCCGACCGGTCCAGCATGTACGACGGCCAGCCCGCACCCGGCTTGTTCTCCGGCGCGTTGGTCCCATACGCACAGCCGTGGCTCATGCAGCTCTGATACATCCACAACGCGGTTCCCGGACGCTCCAGGAAGTTCGTGTACGTCCCGCGCTGGTCACCCCGGAAGCTCGCGTCCGTGCCGTCCAGGTGGTTCACCAGCGGCACCGCCACGTCCACCTGGTCCTCCAGGCGGTTGGCCTTCAGCTCGCGCGAGTTGGTCGTCAGCATCGTGCGCAGCCCGGGGGCCGCCTGGCGCACCAGGTCTCCGGTCGCGCGCACCTGCTCGAAGGTCGTGCCGTAGGGCGGCTCGTCCCCCAGCTGCACGTAGGCCCGGTCCAGCCAGCCCCGCTCCGTCATGTGCGCCGTGAAGTCCTTCAGGTTCGCGGCGTCGAGCGGCCCCACGTACTCCAGGCTCGTCATCCGCGCGCCTTGCAGCCGCGAGGGCGCGGTCCCGTCCAGGTACGGCCCCCACGTCGCGTCGAAGTCGCTCCACGCGGGCGGCCACGGCTTGCGCGGGAAGAGGCTGGACAGCGTGAAGCGGTGCTCCAGCGCCATCCGCTGGTAGCGCGCGAGCAACGGCTGCAGCTCCTCCGGCGTGCAGTCCTCGCGCCCCGTGTGCGCGCGGCACACGTGCGGCGGCCAGAGCAGGAACGCCGACGGCAGCGAGGACGTGCTCGGCAGCGCCGCGTCCACCACCGTCAGCCTCGCCGTCACCTGCCGCTGGAAGCCTCCGTCCGCCTCCACCGTCACCGTGCCCACGTAGTCGCCGGGCGGCGCGTCCTGGGGCACGTGCACGTCCACCCAGATGGCCCGGGCCTCTTTCGCGGGCACGTCGAAGGGGAAGGCGCTGCGCGTCTCACCGGCCACCTCGTCCGTGTCCGGCACCAGCCCGTCCGGCCACGCGCCCACCGGCTCTCCCGCCACCGACGCCTGCTTCGTGGGGATGAGCGCTTCGCGGTACAGCGTCACGTCCGGACCCGTCAGCGTCGTGGAGCCGGGGCCCTCCAGCGCGGGCAGCTTCGCGCGCACGCCCGTCAGCCCCGTGTCTCCGCCCTGGAGCGCGACCTGGAAGGAGACGAACTCGTTGCGCGCGGCGGTGAGCCGCACCTCGGTGGCGCTCCGGGCGGCGGTCCCCGGCCGCACCTTCACCATCATCCCCTCGCCCCACACGGCGGGCCCGGCCGCGAACACCGGCAGGGCCACGGTCAGCGACAACAGGGCGGCACGGAACGGTCGAATCGAAGGCATGAAGAGACCAACGCACCCCGGCCCCGCGTGGCTTCCCGCGTCGGCCGTCCCTTGTCAGCCGGACAGGCAGGAGGCCGGGGGCTCCAGGGCCGGTGTGGTGGGCCCGGGTACTGTTCTTCAGAGGCGACAGGTGCCGGCCGCTGGCTTGCCGCCACGCCGGGCACGGTGAGACGCTTCGCGGCCTCATGGCCTGGTTCGAAGACCTCACCCCCTGTTCCGACCCCGGCGAGGGCGGCAAGCCCGTGCTCGCGGTGGGATGGATCGACCACCTGCATGCGTATGCGCGCGGCCACGCGTCGCGGCGCTTCGTGATGCGGCTGGTGGAGCTGCTGGAGGACCCGTGGCAGCCCCGGCGTTCGCTCGGGTGGCACACCTGCGGCCTGTGCCGGTTCACGGAAGGCCCCCGCACCTTCGAGCTGGAGGACGGCCCTCGCGTGAAGCTGGGCACCAGCAACCTCTTCATCCCCGCGTATGACCGGCTCTACATCGCCCCGTCGATGATGGTCCACGCGGTGGACGCGCACGGCTACGCGCCGCCGGAGGAGTTCGTGAAGGCGGTGCTGGTGTGCCCGCCCATGCGCTCGCCCGCGTACCTGGCCGCGCTGCGCGACGTGGCGCCGCCGTGGCTGCTGGAGGCGGGTCCCCTGCCCCGGATGTCCGCGAGCGCCCGGCTGCGGGCCCGGTCCCGCCGCACACCCCGGCTCATAGGAAGTCGCCGATGAGCCACGGGAGCTGCTCGCGCAGCTTCTGAAGCAGGCCCCGCCGCTTCCAGCCGTCCCAGTGGACCTCCGCCGAGTGCGTGAGGTCCTGCTCGAAGGCGGCGGCCAGCTCCTCCGCCAGCACCGGATCCTCCACCATCACCGAGCCCTCATCGGTGTGATTGAGCGCCAGCGGATCCAGGTTGGTGGAGCCCACGACGCTCAGCGTGTCGTCCGCGACCAGCGTCTTGGAGTGCATCATCGAGATCTCGTACTCGTAGATGCGCACGCCGCCCTCCAGGAGCCGTGCGTAGGACGCTCGCTGCGCGGCGAGCACGGGTCCCACGTCGTGGTAGCGGCCGGGCACCAGCACACGCACGTCCACGCCCTCGCGGGCCTTGAGGATGAGCATGTCGCTGATGGCTTCCGACGGCAGGAAGTACGAGTTCGCGATCCACAGTCGGTGCTTCGCGGCCGCGATGGACAGCAGCCACATCCTCGAGGCCTGCGAGAGGAAGCGGTGGCCGGTGCTGGCGACGAAGCAGGCCCGCGCGTTTCCCGCGGGAGCGAGCTCCGGGAAGGACTCCGGAGGCAGGAAGCCGCCACCGGACTCCTGCCAGTTCTGCGCGAAGGCGATCTGCATGCCTCGCACGACGGGGCCTCGCACTCGCACGTTGGTGTCCCGCCAGGTCTCCGGCGCGTCGCCGTTGCCCAGCCAGCTGCGCCAGATGCCGAAGCCTCCGGTCAGCGCGACCTCACCGTCGCGAATGACCATCTTGCGGTGCATGCGCGCGCGGATCCGCGTCGCGTCCAGGGACGTCACCGCGCCCTGATAGGGGCGGTAGGTGCGCACGTCGCAGCCGGCGTCCGCGAGCACGGGGGCCACGACCTCGAAGTTCACGCTGCCCAGCGGATCCACGATGACGCGGCACTGCACGCCGGGCGCGCGCTCGCGCAGCGCGAGGAGCAGCCGGTCCGACGGGATGCCCGGACGCCAGATGTAGCTGGCGATGTGGATGCTGGAGCGGGCGGCGCGGATCTCCTGCTCGATGACGTCGAAGACGCGGCCGTTCTGCACCAGCTCCACGCCGTTGCCGGGCTCCATGGGGAAGCCCAGTGTCTGCTCGATGGCGAGCTCGCGCTCGGCCGGGTCCTCCGGCAGCGCGCGCAGGCGCAGGTCCTGTCGGTGGTTCGGGTAGGGACACCCCGCGGCGAGCAGGGCGAGGAGGATGGGCCAGACCAGCCGCACGGCCCGGAAGCTAGGGCAGCCCCCGCCCTTCCGCATCCGCCGTGTGCTCCCGCGTGGAGGAAGGGCGTGGATGGGGCCGGGCACCGTCCACCTGCTGACGGTTGAGTCATGTGACACGGGAGGCCGGTGGTGCCGGGCGCGTCGCATGCGCACTGCTGGGTGCGGACAGCGGACACGCGGGGAGGACGGACACGGCATGGGTCGATGGGGGATGGCACCAGCACTCGGGACGCTCCTGCTGGTGGCGCCGGCCGCGGTCGCCGCCGCGAGGGCGCAAGAGAGTCCTCCCGCGAGCGCGGGTTCACCCGCGGCCGGCGATGCGCCGGCGCCTCCGCGCGCCGCGCTTCCAGTGCCCTTGTCGCATGCGGGCGACACTCCCGGGCCTCGCGATGAACCGCGCGAAGCCGGTACGTCCATGTCCTTCGCATCCCCGCGCGAGGCGGATCCGCCCGCATCCGCCGCACCGTTGCGTGATGCGCCTGCGTCCGCCGCGCCGTTGCGTGATGCGCCTGGGCCCCACGCTCAGCCACCCGCGTCCGCGTCGGAGACACCTCCGTCCCGCGCGCCGGAACCGCCTCCGCCTCCGCTGGAGCCCACCGTCCTGGATGCGCCGCTCCTGGACGCGGAGCCTCCGCCTCCCGCCGTGCCTCCGCGTGCGCTGCGCCCCTTCATTCCCCACGGTGAGCCCGACACGGAGGCCCCCCTGTCCGCCGGCACCTGGGCCGCGCATGGCGGCGTCACGCTGCTGCCCCTGGGCGCCGTCTGGGCCGCGACCCGCGTGGGCGGGGACACGCGCCTGGGCGCCACCGCCGCGGAGGCCGCCGCGGGCACCGTGCTCGCGGCGCTTCCCGGACGCTTCCTCTTCGTCCATCCCTCGTATCCGCAGGGCCGGTGGATGGAGCTGGAGGTGGGCGCGTTCGGCGCCGCCATGGTCGTCACGCCTCCCGTCGCCGCGCTCGGCTCGTGGGGCATGGGCGAGGTCGCGTTCGGCGACAGCCAGGATCGCGGCCGCGCGTACCTGGGCGCGCTCGGCGGCGCGACCGTGGGAATGCTGCTGGGCATCGCCGCGCATGAGGGCCTGCGCCACCTGGCTGGCTCCAGCGAACGGCTGGACTTCGTGCGCCGCTACCTCGCGCTGTCGCTCATCGGCAGCGGCGCCACCGTGGGCTATCAGTGGAGCCGCACCCCCACTCCCAGGCGTTGACGCGTCGTTTCGCCGCACCCGCGTTTCAATTTTCTTCCCGCGTGCGGCACCTCGGCGCCCCGCCCTCCACACCAGCGCGCGAGCCCGCGACAACAGCGCTGGCATTGTCAGTCCCCGCCCCTAGAGTGCTCCGTGCAGCGCCAACACCTCGCAGCAGGGAGACGACACCATGCAGGCTCGCAAGAACATCCGTCGCATCGCCTTCGTCCTCGCCGCCGCCGCCACCGTGATGGGCATGGGCATCGCCGCCACGCCGTCCTCCGCCGACGCGCAGGACTGCACGCCCACGTGTTTCAAGAACCCCATCTCCGGGCAGATCACCTGTACGTACCCCTGCCCGTAGTCCCGGGCCGGCCACGACCGTGATGTAGAAAAGGCCCCGCCCGCTTCATGCCGGGTCGGGGCCTTCTTCATGCCTTGAAGCGCGTGCGCGCTACTCCGAGCGCATCGCCTCCACGGGGTCCAGCTTCGCGGCGCGCGCCGCCGGGTAGATGCCGAAGAGCAGGCCCACCCCGCAGCTCATCACCAGCGACACCACCACGGACCACATGGGGACCTCCGTGGGCAGGTTGATCATCCACCGGGCCAGGTGCGCCAGGCCCGCGCCCAGCGCCACGCCCACCGCGCCACCCACCAGCGACAGCACCACCGCCTCCAGCGCGAACTGCGCGAGGATGCGGTAGCGCTTGGCGCCCAGCGCCTTGCGGATGCCAATCTCCCGCGTCCGCTCCGTCACGGCGACCAGCATGATGTTCAGGATGCCGATGCCGCCCACCAGCAGCGACAGGATGCACACGCCGAAGCTGGCCGCGGACACCGCGGAGGAGAGGTTGTTGAACATCTCCGTGGCGGACGCGTTGTTGTAGAGGAAGAAGTCGTCCGGTTCCTCCGGCTTGAGCCCGTGGCGGCGGCGCATGAGCAGCGTCACTTCATCCTGGGCCCGCTGGAGCACTTCCGGGGACGTCGCCTGGATGCTGATGCGGAAGTCGCGCACGCCGAACATGGACGCGAACGTGGACAGGGGAATCATGGCCTGGTTGTCCTGGCTGCCGCCGCCCAGGAACCCGCCCCGGCGCTTGAGCGTGCCCACCACCTGGAAGGTGCGCCCCAGGAGGCGGAACTCGCGGCCCAGGGGGTCCAGGCCGGGCCACAGCGTGTCCGCCAGGTCCTTGCCAATCACCGCCACGCGCCGCCCGTCCACGAACTCCGCGTCGGTGAAGGGCCGGCCGGTGTCGAGGCTCACCGCGTTCGTGTAGAAGTACTCCGCCGTGCCCGCCCAGACGTGCAGGTTGGGGCGCGTCTCGCGCTCGGAGGTGGAGGCCTTCTGGCCGCCCTTGGAGTCCTCGCCGGCCGCCCGCGCGATGGAGGGCTGCGTGCGGATGGCGTCCAGGTCCGCGTAGGTGAAGCGCGGCCGGCGCGCGAGCTCCGCGACGGACAGCTGGCCCTGGCCGAAGGGCAGGCGCTGCACCTGGAAGCAGTCGCTTCCCAGCTCCGACATCTGGTCGTTCACCTGGTTCTTGAGCCCCTCGATGAGGGACATCATGGACACCACGGTGGTGACGCCGATGACGATGCCCAAGAGCGTCAGGAAGGAGCGAAGGGGGTTGGAGCGGAACGTGCCGAACGCCAGCCGCACCGTGTCCCAGAAAGCCATCCACATGGTCAGGTCTCCCGCTCGTGCCTAGTCGTGGCGGAGCGCTTCCACGGGGTCCAGGTTCGCGGCGCGCGCCGCCGGCCAGATGCCGAACAAGAGGCCCACCACCGCGGAGAAGCCCACGCCCAGCACCACCGTCAGGGGCTGCACCGTCGCCGCCAGGGGCGTGAGGTAGTTCACCAGCCACGCGATGGTCATGCCCACCGCGGTGCCCAGCGCGCCGCCCACCGCGGACACGCTGGCGGCCTCCATGAGGAACTGGAGGATGATGGTGTGCTTGCGCGCGCCCAGCGCCCGGCGGACGCCGATCTCCCGCGTCCGCTCGCGCACGGACACCAGCATGATGTTCATGATGCCGATGCCGCCCACCAGGAGGGTGATGAGGCCCACGCCGGTGGCCGCGCCGTAGAGCGCGCCGGTGAGCTGCTTGTACATGTTGGCCAGCTGATCCGGCCGGTTGATGGCGAAGTCGTCCGGCGCGCCGGGCTTGGTGTTGCGCTCGCGGCGCAGCGTCTCCGTGAGCCGGTCCTGCACGCGGGGCACGTTCTCCTGCTGGTCCACCGCGAGGACGAAGTTCACGTCGCGCTGGGTGCCGAAGTGCCCCTGGAACGTGGGGTACGGCAGCATCACCACCAGGTCCACGTTCTGCCCCAGCACGGTGCCGCGCTCCACGATGACGCCCGCGACGCGGTAGGGGCGGCGGTCCACGAGGATGCGGTGGCCCACGGGGTTGATGCCTGGGAAGAGCACCTTGCCCACCTCCGCGCCAATCACCACGACGGCGGAGCGGTTGTCCACGTCCGCCTGCGTGAGGAAGCGGCCCTGGCCCATCTCCACCGAGGACGTCATGGCGTAGTCCGGGCTGGTGCCCATGGTCTGCACGGAGGCGAGCTTCCGGTTCTGGAAGGCCACCTCCGCGTTGACGAACATCATGGGGGCCACCGCGACCACGTGCTCGGAGGCGTTGCGCAGCGGGTCCTCCAGGTCCAGCGAGAGCGCCTTGCGGTTGCGGTACGCCCACCAGTCCCCGTTCATCACCCAGGGGAACTTGGACACCTGGAGCGTGTTGGAGCCAATCTTGTTGAGCTGGTCGGCGAAGGAGCTGTTCAGCCCCTGGATGATGCCGACGATGGCCAGCAGGGTGCACACGCCCACGCCGATGCCCACCGTGGTGAGCACCGTCCGCAGCCGGTTGGAGCGCAGCGAGGTCAGCGCGATGCGCGCCCCCTCCCACACGTCGACCCGGAAGTTCACGAAACCACCCCTTATACGCTGGAAGCCGCGCGGCCTGGCGCACCGGGAAGGCTCCCCGGCGGACGGGCCGCGTCAGGCACTCTACGCCCAGGAAGGCCGCCCATTGCACGCGCCTTCACCGGGCGGCGGTCCACGGGCGGGGTTTTCCCTGGTTTCAGGGCAGCACGGTCACCGTGTCACCGGTCAGGCGCACCTTGACGGTGACCTCGTTGGGCAGCGTGTCGGCCTCGTCCACGATGTGGTTCTCGTCCACGCCCACGCGCACGGTGTACTCGCCGTCCGGGGTGTCGGTGACGTCCAGCCACTGGCAGGGCAGGTCCGCGGTGTAGACGTCCGACCAGCCGGGCGAGATGCCCGTGCCCGGGTCGTACCAGCTGTAGGGCAGGCCGTCCGCGCAGTACTGGGTGAAGTCCACCATGTAGAAGCCCTGCTTGCGCCCCACCGACGTCGTCTGGCCCGCCGCGTCCTTCAGGTCGTAGCCGGCGAAGTTCGTCAGGTGGTGATGCTGGTGGCACTCGTCGAAGACGAAGAGGTCCGGCCGCTCTTCTGGAGAAGGCACCACCAGCGGGCCCGTGCCCATGTTCATGATGGAGGTGCTGAAGCGCAAGAGGCGCCGCTCACCGCCCGCGGGAACGCAGCCCTCGCGCACCTCGCAGGAGTCCGCCGTGAAGGAGCGCCGCTCCAGGTAGAGCGTGCGCGCGAGGACGTCCCGATCCACCGTCAGGTCCGGCTTGCCGTTGACCGGATCCACCTGGAGGTTGCACATCCGCGTGGGGGCCAGCGCGGGCGCGGGCTCCGGCGAGTCCGGCACCGCGCCGCCGCCGAAGACCATCACCCGGCCCAGGGCCGCCGTGCCGCTGCCTCCCGAGGCGGTGCCCGCGGGCGTGCCGTTGAGTGCCGGGGAGACTCCCAGGACCAGGTCGTCATACCCGTCCCCGTCCAGGTCGCCCGCGGAGGCCATGCCCAGGTAGTCGACGCCCAGCGACGTCTGGAGGCCGAGCCGGTTGGCGCGCGGCCACGCCCACACCGGCTCCAGCGGGCCGGACACGTTCGCGGTGGGGCGGAAGAGGTACGCGCGGCCGATGGCGCCGATGACGAAGTCGTGGCCCGTGCCGCCCTCCACCATGGAGCCCACGGGGACGACGGTCTTGCTGAAGGTGATGTAGCCCTGTCCGAGGAGGGGGAAGGCCGCGTCGTCCATGGGCTGCCAGGTGACCTGCGGCGCGTAGCCGGGGCTCGCGGGGTCGGACAGGTGCAGGCGCTGGCTGCCGTCCAGGAGCAGGAGCGCCTCCGAGCGGCCGTCCCCGTTCAGGTCGGGCAGCGCGGCGAAGAGCTCGGCCTGGCCCGTCCACACCGGCTGGGTCGTGAGCGGCCCTTCACAGACGCGAGCGCTGCCCGCCTTGCAGCCCAGGAAGAGCTCCACCTTGAAGTCGTCGTGGGTCACTGCCAGGTCCTGGACCCCGTCCCCATCGGCGTCGCCCGCGGGGCTGGGGACACCGGTCAGCGTGCGCACGGCGGTGAAGGCCCCCTGCGGCGCGCCCGGCGTCGCCCGGTACACGGTGAGCTCCCCGGCGAGCGTGGAGACGGCGAGTTCGTCCTTCCCGTCCCCGTCCAGGTCCAAGAGCCGCGCGCCGTTGAAGCGCAGGGTGGCGGAGTCCGGCGCGCGGAACACCGGCTGGGTCAGCACCTGGGACAGGTCCGGCCCGCCCTTGAAGACGCTGACACCGAACGAGGTGGCGACGAGCACGTCCGCGTACGCGTCCCCGTCGATGTCGCCCGTGGATACCGTCATCTTGATGCTGGAGGAGCGGGGGCTGGGGTGCACCCACGTGAGCGTGGTGGTGACCGGCGTCTTCGTGAAGTCGCGCGCCTCACCCGCGTACACCATCACGCGGCCGGGGTCCGTCATGGTGCTGGAGCAGGGCGCGGACGTCACCAGCAGGTCCTTGCGCCCATCGCCGTTGACGTCGCCCAGCGCCACCGTGCGGCCGAAACACTCGTTGGGGTTCGTGCCGTCTCCGGTCACCTGCCAGCGCGGCGTCTCGGAGAGGGTGGGACCGGCGGAGGTGCCGCCGTCGTCCACTGGCCCCGCGTCCGGCGTGCCGGCATCGGGCCGGGGCTTCGGATCCTCCTTGCAGCCCGTCAGGACCAGCAATCCCACCACCGCGAAAGACCGCGCGAATCGCATCCGCATGTATCGCTCCCCCGGGAATGAACCGGCCGGCCTTCCACCGGCCCTTCCCCGAGGAGCCCCTTCGCGGAGAAACGATGCGCGCGGACTTTTTCGTGCCGCCTCAGGGCAGCACGGTCACCGTGTCCCCCTTCAGCCGCACCTTGACGGTGGCCTCGTTGGGGAGCGCGTCGAGTTCGTCGATGATGTGGTTCTCATCCACGCCCACGCGCACGGTGTAGTCACCGTCCGGGGTGTCCGTGACGTCCAGCCACTGGCAGGCGGTGTCCGCCGTGTAGACGTCCGACCAGCCCGGGGAGATGCCCGTGCCCGGGTCGTACCAGGCGAGCGGACTGCCGTCCGCGCAGTACTGGGTGAAGTCGATCATGTAGAAGCCCTGCTTGCGTCCCACGGACGTCGTGTGGCCGGACGCGTCCTTCAGGTCATAGGTGGCGAAGTTCACCAGGTGGTCGTGCTGGTGGCACTCGTCGTAGACGAAGAGGTCCGGCCGTTCCTCCGGGGAGGGCACCACCGCGGGCGCGGTGCCCATGTTCATGATGGAGGTGGTGAAGCGCAAAAGGCGCCGCTCGCCGCCCGCGGGCACGCAGCCTTCACGCACCTCGCACGAGTCCGCCGCGAAGGCGCGCCGCTCGATGTAGAGCGTGCGCGCGATGGCGTCCCGGTCCACCGTGAGGTCCGGCTTGCCGTTGACCGGATCCACCTGGAGGTTGCACGTCTTCGTGGGCGCCAGCGCGGGCGCGGGATCCTTCGAGTCCGGCACCGCGCCGCCGCCGTACACCACCACCCGGCCCGGCGCGCGCGTGCCGTCGTTCTGCTGCGAGATGCCCACCACCAGGTCGTCGTACCCGTCCCCGTCCAGGTCACCGGGAGCCGCCACGCTGGGGTAGACGAAGCCCAGCATCGTCTGGGGAGCGAGGTGGTTGGCGCGCGGCCAGGCCCACACCGGCTCCAGCGGGCCGGACACGTTCGCCGTGGGACGGAAGAGGTACACGCGGCCCATCGCGGTGAGGACGAAGTCATGGCCCGTGCCGCCCTCCGCCACGGAGCCCACGGTGAGGGCCTGGCCGGCCACGAAGGGGAAGGCCGGGTCGTCCATCAGCCGCCACGCGGGCGTGGCGGAGTAGCCCTGGAGCGAGGCGTCCGACAGGTGCAGGCGCACGCTGCCATTGAGCGAGGCGAGCAGCTCCGGACGGCCATCTCCGCTCAGGTCCGGAACCCCCCGCATGCTGTCCGCCGTGCCCTTCCACACCGGCTGCGTGGTGAGCGGTCCATCACAGACGCGTGTGCTGTCCTCCTTGCAGCCCAGGAAGAGGCCGTAGTTGGCCTCCTCGTTGTACAGGGTGACGAGCAGGTCCTGGGCGCCGTCCCCGTCCGTGTCTCCGGCGGGCTGCGCGTAGCCGGACAGCACGCGCAGGTTGTTGAAGGGGCCCCCCGCCGCGCCGGGCGTCGCGCGGTAGAGGGTGGTGCTGCCGTTGAAGGTGGTGACGACGAGGTCGTCCAGTCCGTCGCCATCCATGTCCAGCAGCCGCGCGGAGGCGAAGCGCAGGGTCGTGAAGTCCGGCACGCGGAACAGCGGCTGGGCGAACACCTGGGACAGGTCTGGCCCGCCCTTGTACACGCTGACGCCGTAGTAGCTCTTCACCAGCACGTCCGCGTACGCGTCCCCATCCACGTCGCCCGTGTCCACCACCATCTGGTAGCCCGACGTGCGCGGGCTGGGATGCACCCACGACACCGTGGAGGTGACGGGCGTCTTGGAGAAGAAGGACGCCTCTCCGGGGTACACCATCACGCGGCCCGGGTTCGTGGGGCGGCTGGTGCACGGCGGCGAAATCACCAGCAGGTCCTGGCGGCCATCGCCGTTGACGTCGCCCAGCGCCACACCCCGGCCGAAGCACTCCTGCGGGTCCAGGCCATCCCCCTTCACCTCCCAGCGCGGCGTCTCGGAGAGGGTGGGCCCGGCGGTGCCGCCGTCGCCCGGAGAGCCCGCGTCGGACCCGGCGTCCGGGACTCCCGCGTCGGGCTGGGGCTTCGGGTCGCCCTTGCAGCCCGACAGCAGGAACAGCCCCCCGGCGCAGGCCAGCGCTCCATGGATCCGCATGTGTGACTCCTCGGGCAGACACGGTCTGCGGGCACGGCACGTCCCGCGGAAAGGGGCCGGAGGATAGGGCCACGCGCCCACCGCCTGGAAAGGACCCTTGCCCCCTGACGGGTTTCTGGCGCCTCCATTCAAGGGGTGCTTCCCGGAGGGAGGGCAGACGGGCAGGCGGACGTGGCCAGCCTCCACCGCCGTCCCCAGATTCGCGCGGATGCACGCGTCCCGTGCGCGTGCCCGAGCCATGGCCGACACCGCCGCCGACACCGCCCTGGACTCCCGCGCCGCGCCGGCGTCCGAGCGGTTCAGCCGTTCCCAGAAGGCGTTCACGCTGGCGGGGGCGCTGCTGGGGCTGCTGCTGGCGGCGCTGGACCAGACCATCGTCGCCACGGCGGGGCCCACCATCCAGGCGGACCTCCACATCGCGCCGGAGCACTACCCGTGGCTCACCACCGCGTACCTGGTGGCCTCCACGATGATGGTGCCCGTGTGGGGCAAGCTGTCGGACCTGCTGGGCCGCCGCGCGGTGCTGGTGGCGGGCATCGCCGTGTTCCTCACCGGCAGCTTCCTGTGCGGCGCGGCGCGCTCCACGCTCGCGCTCATCCTCTGCCGCGCGGTGCAGGGGCTGGGCAGCGCGGCCCTCTTCACCGCGTCGCTGGCGGTGGTGGCGGACCTGTTCCCGCCAGCGGACCGGGGCAAGTACCAGGGCCTGTTCGGCGCGGTGTTCGGCCTGTCCAGCGTCGTGGGCCCACTGGCTGGCGGCTTCATCACCGACACGATGGGCTGGCACTGGGTGTTCTTCATCAACCTGCCGGTGGGCGCGCTCGCGCTGGCGCTCATCTTCCTGCGCATGCCGCCGCTCAAGCCGGAGGGCGTGCACGGCGGGAAGCTGGACCTCCCGGGCGCGGTGGCGCTGGCGGTGGGCGTGGTGCCGCTCCTGCTCGCGCTCAGCCTGGGCCATGGGC
>NZ_RAVW01000560.1 GCF_003611585.1 Corallococcus exercitus
GGGGCGTGGTGGGCGGGCTGGTGGGTGGCAAGGTCGGTGGCCAGGGCAAGGCGCCGCCCATCTATTCGCCGCGTGAGGTGATGAAGCTGCCGGTGCTGCTGTCCGGCAAGCCGGAGTATCCGCGCCGCGCGCGCGAGGACGGCATCACCGGCGTGGTGATGGTGATGGTGGTCATTGGCACGGACGGCTCGGTGGAGCCCGGCTCGCCCCGCATCCAGCGCTCGGTGCCGGGGCTGGACGAGGCCGCGCTGGAGTCCGTGGCGAGCTGGCGGTTCTCGCCGGCCCTGGGACACGACGGCGCGCCGGTGCGCGTGAAGGTCGTGATCCCCGTGAAGTTCGCCCTCAGGTAGTTCCTTCGCAAGTCACGCAGACGCCTTCATGAATCCCAAGCTCCGCTCGGTTCTCTTCTGGATCCACCTGGTGTCCGGCCTCGTCGTGGGGCTCGTCGTCGCGGTGATGTCGTTCACCGGCGCGGCGATCGCGTTCGAGTCGCAGATCATCGACTGGGCGGACCGTGACGCGCGCCATGCGGCGCCTCCGGCGGAGGGGACTCCTCGACTGACGTTGGAGGAGATGATCGCGAAGGCGAAGGAGGCGAAGCCGGCCGCGCAGCCTTCTGGCGTGACGGTGTCCCCGGAGGCGGACAGCATGGTGACGGTGGCCCTGGGCCGCGGCGCTGCGGTCTACGTCCATCCCTACACCGGCGAGGTGCGCGAGCAGGGCGCGCAGGGCTGGCGCGCGTTCTTCCACACGATGGAGGAGCTGCACCGGTGGCTTGCGGCCTCTGGTGACAACCGCGCCGTGGGCAAGGCCGTCACGGGCGTGAGCAACCTGGCGTTCCTGTTCCTGGGCATCACCGGCCTGTTCCTGTGGTGGCCGCGCAAGTGGACGCTGCGCTCCATGCGGCCCACGCTGTGGTTCCGCCGGGGGCTCAAGGGCAAGGCGCGCGACTTCAACTGGCACAACGTCATCGGCTTCTGGTCGCTGCCGGTGCTGGTGGTGCTGACGGCGTCCGGCGCGGTGATCTCCTACCGCTGGGCGTCCAACCTGATCTTCACCCTCACCGGCAACGAGCCGCCGGCCGCGCAGGGCCCCATGGCCACGGCCCCCGTGCCCGTTCCCACGCCCGCGCCGGGGACGAAGCCCCAGCCGCTGGATGCGCAGTTCGCGGCGGTGATGAAGCAGGCCAATGCCTGGGAGGCCATCACCCTGCGGCTGGCCGCGCCTCCCGGCGCCGGTGGCCAGGGTGGCCGTGGCGAGGGTGCCCCGCGCGGTGAAGGCGGCGCCCGTGGCGAAGGTGGCGCCCGTGCTGATGGCGCTCCTCGCGGTGAAGGTGGCCCCAGGGCCGAAGGTGCTCAGCGCGGTGAGGGTGGTCCGCGTGCTGAAGGTGCCCCGCGCGGCGAGGGTGGCCCCAGGGGTGAAGGGCGCGGTGGTCCGGGTGGCGCGGGGAAGGGCGGCCCGCAGGCCAGTGCCTTCACCGTCCGCGAGCAGGAGCGCTGGCCGCTCTTCGCCACCAACACGGTGTCGGTGGATCCGTTCACGACCCAGACCCTGAAGACGGAGACCTACGCGGACTTCAACAGCGGCCGGAAGCTGCGCACCTGGCTGCGCTTCCTCCACACCGGCGAGGCGTTCGGGTGGTTTGGCCAGCTCATCGCGGCGCTCGCGTCCTTCGGCGCCGTGTTCCTCGTCTACACGGGCTACGCGCTCTCCTGGCGAAGGTTCGTCCCGCGCCGCCGGACCCAGCCCGCGGTGCCCGCCGCCGCCGCCGTGCCTCCGCCCGCGGAGTCCGAGACGCACGCCGCCTGAAACACGCTTCACCCAGCTCCAGCCATCCCCGGGGCCCGGACCGCGAGAGCGGATCCGGGCCTCGTCGTATTCACCCATCGGCGTGTGGCATTCGCCGCGCTGATGCAAGGCAGTGCCGTGGCACCTGCCGCGCTTCACGAAACCAAATGTCATCGGGAAGAAATTTCTTGTAACGCCGGGCGGAGTCCTGCATATGCGAATCATTCTCAATTAGGTCGTGCATCCTTTTTCGAGGGGACCCGTGTCCACAGCCAAGCCCGGTCGTTCTGGTATCCGCTCATCGAATGGCAACCCTGGAGGCGTACGCGGCGCGCTGTGGCCCTGGGGACCTGCGGCCGTGGGGCTCGCCTCCGCGCTCGCGGCGGGCGGTGCGGTGGCCCAGGAGACGCCGGTGACGGGCGACACCTCGGCGCCGGTGCAGGAGTCCCGGCCGGCGGAGACGACGCCCGCGGCCCAGGAGGAGCCTTCCCCCGAGCGCACGCCGGAGACCGCGCCCACCACGCCCCCGACGACGAGCGCGGCGCCGGCGGGCCAGGATGACGCCTACGTGTTGCCGGAGGTGTCCGTCGAAGGCGAGACGGCCAAGTACAACGTCACCGAGCCCAGCCTGAACCGGCTGCCCCGGCCGCTGCTGGACACGCCGCAGACCATCACGGTGGTACCGGAGCGCGTGATGGAGGAGCAGCAGGCGACGACGCTGCGCGATGCCCTGCGCAACGTGTCCGGCATCACGGTGACGGCGGGCGAGGGTGGCCGCCAGGGTGACTCCTTCTCGCTGCGCGGCTTCTCCGCCCAGACGGACACGCTGCGTGACGGCGTGCGCGACCTGGGCTGGTTCACGCGCGACACGTTCAACCTGGAGGGCGTGGAGGTCTACTTCGGCCCGTCGTCGGTGCTCTTCGGCCGCGGCTCCACGGGCGGCGCCATCAACCTGGTGACGAAGAAGGCGCGCAAGGGCTCCTTCCAGGACCTGCGCCTGTCGGGCGGCACGTCGCCGTCCGGCCGCATCGAGGCGGACATCAACCAGGAGTTCTCCGACAGCATCCAGTTCCGCGTGGCCGCCGCGGGACAGCTGGCGGGCGTCGCCGGCCGGGACGTCGTCACGGAGAACCGGGCGGGCATCGCGCCGTCCGCGCGCTTCCAGCTGGCGCCGAAGGTCGCCCTGGAAGTGGACTACTTCTACCAGCACGAGGACAGCATCCCGGACTACGGCCAGCCGTACTTCAACGGCTACCCGGTCTCCGTCACGCTGGACGTGCCGCGTGGGAACTTCTACGGCGTGGAGGGCAGCGACACGGAGCGCGTGAACGCACACATCGGCACCGCGCGCCTGCTGGCGGACCTGGGTGACACGCTCCGCCTGACGAACACGCTGCGCTACGGAGGCGTGGACCGCTTCTCCCGCCCCACCGCGCCGCGCGGCCTGACGCCGGTCGCGGCGCCCACCACCATCGGGCGCCAGCGCTTCGAGACGAACACGGACAACACCTACTTCGCGGACCAGCTGGACGTGCGCGGCTCCTTCACCACGGGCTTCATCAAGCACAACGCCAACGTGGGTCTGGACATCTCCCGCGAGCAGCGCGACCAGAGCCGCAACAATCTCACCGTGGCGGGCGGCAACCTGCCGGCGGACCTGTTCGACCCGGACCACAACCCGGACCTGTCCGAGGTGGCCGTGGTCCCGGCGGCCAGCAACTACAGCCGCCAGTGGAACCTGGGCGCGTACGCGTCGGATCAGATCCAGGTGGGCAAGTACGTGGAGGTGCTGGGCACCCTGCGCCTGGACAACCTGCACAGCGACTACGAGACCAAGGCCGCGAACGGTGACGTCGCCGCCTTCGAGCAGGAGAACAGCCTGTTCAACTGGCGCCTGGGCCTGGTGCTCCACCCGGCGGAGAACACCAGCGTCTACGGCATGTACGGCACGTCCACCAACCCGAGCGCCGAGCTGTCCACGCTGTCCAACGACACCGTCACGCTGGACCCGGAGAAGAACGAGACCTTCGAGATCGGCGCCAAGTCCGACCTCATCACGGAGCGCCTGAGCGTCAACGCCGCCGTCTTCCGCACGAACAAGAAGAACGCGCGCGTGCCCAACTCCATCCCGGACGGCCCGCCCGTCGTGCTGGAAGGCAAGCAGCGCGTGCAGGGCTACGCCGTCGGCGTCGCCGGTTCGCCGGTGCGCGGCTGGAACGTGTTCGCCAACTACACGTTCCTGGACGCGAGCATCCAGGAGCACTCCAACGACTTCCTGGAGGGCCAGCGCCTGGTGAACACGCCCAAGCGCAGCCTGTCGCTGTGGACCACGTACGCCATCCTGGACACGCTGTCCGTGGGCGGCGGCGCCACCTACCAGGACGTGGCGACGGTGAACAACCCGGCCAACGCGACGGTGGTGCTCAACAAGGTGCCCAACTACTGGCGCTTCGACGCGTTCGCCTCGTACACGATCAAGAAGGTCGACCTGCAGCTCAACGTCTACAACCTGACCGACAAGCTCTACTACGACGCGTACTACGGCGGTCAGGCCGTGCCGGCGGAGGGCGTTTCGGCCCTGCTGTCCGCGCACGTGCGCTTCTAGTCGCGCGCTTCACCTGCCGGGCGTAGGAGGACGTTCATCATGATGGTGCACATCCCGCAGGTCCTCACGCCCGAGCAGGTGGCCCACTGCCGCGCCGTCTTCCAGAAGGCGGCGTGGGAGGATGGCCGCACCACCGCCGGCAAGCAGTCCGCGCAGGTGAAGAAGAACCTCCAGCTGCCCGAAGGCAGCCCCGCCGCCAGGGAGCTGGGGGACCTGGTGCTGGCCGGCCTGGAGAAGAGCCCGCTGTTCATCTCCGCCGTGCTGCCCCAGCGCGTCTTCCCCCCGCTGTTCAACCGCTACGAGCCGGGCATGGACTTCGGCTCGCACGTGGACAACGCCATCCGGCCCCTGCTGGGCACGAACCAGCGCATCCGCACGGACGTGTCCGCCACGCTCTTCTTGAGCGACCCGGACAGCTACGACGGCGGTGAGCTGGTGGTGGAGGACACCTACGGCAACCACTCGGCGAAGCTGCCCGCGGGGGACCTCATCGTCTACCCGTCCACCAGCCTGCACCACGTCACGCCGGTGACGCGCGGCGTGCGGCTGGCATCGTTCTTCTGGGTGCAGAGCATGATCCGCGACGCGGGGCAGCGCTCGCTGCTCTTCGACATGGACACGTCCATCATGCAGCTCACGCGCGAGGTGCCCAGGAGCCCCGCGCTGGTGATGCTCACGGGCGTGTACCACAACCTCCTGCGCCAGTGGGCGGAGCCCTGAGCCGCTAGGACGTGTCCGCAAATAGTTCGAGGGGAGCCGGGTGTTAGGAGGGCATGAGCCGAGGAGAGCTGACAGACGCCCAATGGGAGCGGCTGGCAGGACTGCTGCCGCCCCAGAAACCCGCGCGAGGC
>NZ_RAVW01000561.1 GCF_003611585.1 Corallococcus exercitus
CACCCCGCCCAGCACGAGCACGCCCGCGACGATGGCCAGGGCCCGGCGCGAGCGGGGCGCCCTGGCCTGGGAACCGGTAGGGACTCCGCCGTTCACGGCGCCACGGGCCGTCTTGTCCTGGGCGCCCGTCGAGCCTGCGCCGGGCGCGCCACCCGGGGCCAGGCCTCCGGACGTCACGGGCCGGGCGCGCAGCGACACGGTGTGGGTGCCCAGGGGCGGAAGGGGCCGGGACGCCGCCGGAGCCGCGCCAGCGGGAGGCGGCACGGGCCAGGCAGGGACACCCTGCACCCCGAACGGCGGCAGCATGTCCACGGCCTGCGCACCCTCCGCGCCCGAATTGGACGGATCCGCGAGCCTCGCCTGGCGCAGCGCCAGCCGCTTGGGGTCGCTGTCCGGCGGGAACAACGTGTCCAGGTACGCGGCCACCTGCGCCGGCGCCGCGACCTCCGCGGGCCCGCCCAGCATCTCGATGGCGGCGATGAACGTCTGCAGGCTGTCGAAGCGCGCCTCCGGGTCCTTCGCCAGCGCCATGAGGCACACCGCCTCCAGCGCCTGCGGCACCGACGGGTCGAACGCGGTGGGCGGCTTCGGCCGTCCTTCCGAGATGCGCGTGAGCACCTCGTCGGTGGACATGCCGGTGAAGGGCCGGCGGCCACACAGCTGCTCGTAGAGCATCACCCCCGCGGCGAACAGGTCCGCGCGGTGGTCCACGCTGCGGCCGGCGATCATCTCCGGCGACATGTAGAAGAACTTCCCCTTCAGCGTCCCGGGCTCCGTCCCCGACCCCAGCGCGTCCGCCTTCGCGATGCCGAAGTCGATGACCTTCACCGCGCCGTTCGCGCCGACGTGGATGTTGTCCGGCGTGAAGTCGCGGTGGACGATTCTCAGCGGCCGCCCCGCCTCGTCCACGGCGCGGTGCGCGGCGTCCAGCCCCCGGCACGCATCCACCAGCACGCGCAGGGTGATGCCCAAAGGAACGCGCTGCCCGCGCTCGGCGGCCTCCTGCCGCACCTCCGCGAACGAGCGCCCCTCCAGCAGCTCCATGGCGATGAAGGGCTCTCCGCCCTCCATGCCCAGCTCCAGGATGGAGACCACGTGCGGATGACGCACCTGCGCGGTGATGCGCGCCTCGTTGAGGAACATCTGCACGATGCGCCGGTCCGCGACCAGGTGCGGCATCAGCCGCTTCACCGCCACGGCCGGGCCGCGCTGGCCATCCGGGGTGATGGCGCGCGCCAGATACACCTCCGCCATGCCGCCCGTCGCGATGCGCGCGCTCAAGCGGTAGCGGCCTGCCCACGAAACGCCGGGTTCCGACACCAAGGTGGCGGCAGTCTACGGGCCCGCGCCCCCGGCGCCCAACGTCCTGACGGGCCGCCTGCCTGCCTGTCCCCGTCTCCCACCGGACGCTCCGGGCGTGCACCCCGTGTTGGACCGGCCGGGACGATGGGTGTGGGTGCAGGGATGTGTGGACCCGATGACGGAGGACGGGGCGGGAGTGCTAACCTCCCCCGCCTCAAGCGTGACCCCTAAGGGGAGGGGGCCGCCTTCACGAACCTCGCGAACCGTCGCGGATGCAGGGAGGGATGTTGGGCACCGTCCTCAAGGGTGGTTTCGTCGTCGAACTGGAGCCCGCGTCCGTGGAGCGGGTGGACCTGCGCATCGAGGGTGAGCGCATCGTGGCGCGGGGCGAGGACCTTGCGCCCGGCCCCGACGACGAGGTGGTCGCGCTGTCCGGCAAGCTCGTCTTCCCGGGGCTCGTCAACGCCCACCACCGGCTCGCGAGCGTGCTGTCGCGCGGCCTGGTCCGTCCGACGCCGCCGTCCTACCAGGCCCTGCTGGAGCAGGTGCGCTGGCCCTTCGAGAACGCGCTGGACCTGGACGCGGTGCAGGTGGCCGCCACGGCGGGCGGCCTGGAGTCCATCCAGTGCGGCACCACCACCCTGTTCGACCTGCACGCCTCGCCCAAGGCGGTGACGGGCTCGCTGCTTCGCTCGGCGCGCGGCCTCCATGAGGTGGGCGTGCGCGGCGTGCTGTCCTACGCGGTGACGGACCGCATGGGCGCGGTGGGCCGCGAGGAGGGGCTGGAGGAGACGGTCAGCTTCGCGCGCAAGGCCCGGGGCCGCTTCCGCGGACAGGTGGGCGCGGGCCCCTGCTTCACGCTGGGCGACGACGCGCTCCAGGGGCTGGGCGAGGCGCTCAACACCACCGGCACCGGGCTGCACTTCCCGCTCGCGGAGGATCCGCTGGACGAGCGGCTATCCACCGAGCGCCACGGCAACCCGCCGGTGACGCGGCTGCTCACCAGCAACCTGCTGTCGCCCCGCGCCATGGCGGCGCACGCGGGCCACCTGGCGTGGGCGGACCTGGCGCAGGTGCTGGCCACGGGCACGTGGCTGCTCCACACGCCGCGCTCCAACCAGGGCCTGGAGGTGGGCTACGCGCCCGCGCTGAAGTTCGGGGCGCGCGCGTCGCTGGGCACCGACGGCACGTCGCCGGACATGTTCGCGGAGGCGCAGGCGGCGTACCTGCGCTCGCGCGAGGCGGGGCAGACCATCGACGTGCTGCGCTACCTGGCCAACGGCCACCGGCTGGCGTCACAGGTGTTCGAGGCGGCCATCGGCCCCATGCGCGAGGGCGCGCTCGCGGACCTGCTGGTGCTGGACTACCTGTCGCCCACGCCGCTGACGGCGGAGACGCTGGCGTGGCACGTGGTGCACGGGCTGGGCAGCCGCCACGTGGAGGCGGTGATGGTGGACGGCGTGTGGCGCGTCTGGGCGCGCAGGCCGCTGTCGGTGAACCCCACGGTGGTGGCCGAGCAGTCGCGCGAGGCCGCCGCCGCCGTGTGGGCCCGCATGGCTTCGTCGTAGGGCGTAGCGCTTGTCGCGGTGTCCGGGGCCCGTTAAGTCCCGGGCATGCTCAACTCCCTGCTCGTCGTCGGATGGCTCAGCGCAGCGATTCCCCAGGTGGGTGCAACCGCCCCGGACTTCACGGTGAAGGACACCGCGGGGACGACCTACACGCTGTCGGAGATGGTGAAGAAGGGGCCGGTCATCGTGGCCTTCTTCCCCAAGGCGTTCACCAGCGGCTGCACGAAGGAGCTGACCGCGTACCGGGACCGCTACAAGGACATCGAGCAGGTGCAGGGCCAGGTGCTGGCCTTCTCCACGGACGACGCGGAGACGCTGACGCGCTTCAAGACGGAGCTGAAGGCGCCCTTCGCGTTCATCCCGGATCCGGACGGCAAGGTCGTGGGCGCGTACGACGTGAAGATGCCGGTGTTGACGGTGTCCAAGCGCTACACGTTCGTCGTGGGCGAGGACCGCAAGGTGCTCAAGGTGGACGAGGGCAAGGACGCCATCGACCCCACGGGCGCCATCGTCGCGTGTCCGCTGCGCAAGGGTGGCGCCGCGAAGCCCGCGACGGCCCCGGCGGGGAACACGCCTCCCACGAAGGCCGAGCCCGCGACGAAGTAGCCGCGACACCGCCGTGATGAGCCCCTGGCTTGCAGGGCAGGGGCACGGTCCACTCTCGGACGTCCTGGTGGCACGCGCGGGCTGGACGCCGGCCGTGCCGTTGAGGAGTTCACGCGGCCTGGCGCACGGCTGCTTGTCCGTCTGAAGCGGGTCGCGATAGCCGTGGGCCTGCCGCGCGCGGGAGCTCCTCCCTCCGCCGGGCTGGGGGCGTGAGGAGGCCCGAGTGGATGGACATTGTCTTCCTGGGACCGGTGTGCCGGCCCATCGCCGGGGCACAAGCGGGCACGGCGCCGAGGCAGCTCGCGAAGGCGCTCCGGAGGCGCGGACACGCGGTCCTCGTGCTGGAGCGAGGGGCGCCCGGCTCCCGGTCCGAAGCTTCATCCACCGTCGCGACGTATCAGGACCTCGCGGACCTTCACGAGCGCTTCCATTCGCGGGTGCGCCACGCGGACCTGGTGCTGGTGGACGCGGACGTGCCGCAGGTCGCGGACGTGAGCCGCTGGGCCACGAACATGGCGGCCGGGCTCACCGTCTTCTGGGACCGGGACACGCCCCGGACGCTGGCACGGCATGCCTTGCGTGAGGACCCCGGCTGCATGACGCCGGAGCTGTTCGCGGACTACCGGCTCTATCTCTGTTCCAGCGGAGGCCCGGTGCCCCGTCAGCTGGAGCGCGAGTGGGGCGTGGCCCGTGCGCGCGTCTTCCTGCCAGGTGTGGACACGGAGTTCTTCACGCCCGGAAGCGAGAGGACGCGCTGGGACCTGGGGCACCTGGGGCCGTTGTCGGCGGAGCGGTGGGGGCTCATGAAGCGATGGTTGCTCGGCGCCGCGCGCGGCTGGTCCGAGGGGCGCTTCGTCCTCGCGGGGATGGTGTCCGCGGTGGATGACACCTGGCCTACCAACGTGGCGAGGCATGAGGTTCCATCGCCAGGGGAGCACGCGGGCTTCCTCGGTGCGCAGCGCTTCACGCTGGCGCTCTCCCAGGCGGAGCACACGCCGGGCGCGAACCTGTTCGAGGCGGCGGCCTGTGGGGCAGCGCTGATCTGCGATACCTGGCCGGGCCTGGAGGACGTCTTCGCGCTGGGCGAGGAGGTGATGGTCGCCCACACGGAGCGGGACGTGCTGCGCTACCTGCTCGCGATGCCGGAAGCAGACCGGCGCCAACTGGGCGTGCGAGCCCGAGCGCGGGTCCTGGCCGAACACACCGTGGCCCACCGAGCCGTGCAACTGGAGCAGTACGCGAACGAGGCGGATCGGGGTGCCGCGTGGATGGCGCCGGTGCGCTCGCTGAACTGAGCTTCATAGGGCCCGGGACCATGGCCTCGCCGCGACGCGTCACATCCAGGCCGGGCCTGAGTCCTGTCGGGGGCGCCCGCACGAACTGGTCCGACAGTCGGACCAGTTGGGACTGCCGCCGTGGCTGAGGCCCGCCCACTTGAGCAGCGGAAACCTGTCCGACAGTCGGACCGGTTTGGACAGCCGCCGTGGCTGGGGCCCGCTCACCCGAGCAGCGGAAACCTGTCCGACAGGAGGGTTGCGCGAAATAAGGGGGGCTGGGGGGAGAGTAGAGAGCAGATGAAGCAGGAGGCAGGACGGCCCTGCCCGCCAGCGAAGCAGCCGAGGCGGCGCATCCCGAAGGACCCGACGCCGCGATTCAAGGCGCCCGACAGAGAAGCGCTGGCCTTGGCGGA
>NZ_RAVW01000562.1 GCF_003611585.1 Corallococcus exercitus
GCCCGGCTCAAGGCAGGGCGGCTCGCGGCGCCTCCGGGCCATCCCCACCTTTCCCGCGCACGGGAATGGGAGGAAGCGACCGATGGCTTTCGACGACACGCCGTTCGAGCGGCGCTCCATCATTGGCGGCATGCGGGTCCGCTCGGCGGACGGGAAGCACCTGGGCTACGTGGCCTTCATCGGCCAGGAACACCTCTATGTCCGGCACTCGCCCTTCAACCACCACTGGAAGGAAGTGCCCCTGTCCGCCGTGGGCCGGGTGCTCCGGGGCGCCGTGGTGCTGCGCGAGGGCACCGGCCCCCTGGTTGACGCGGACAAGCAGCATCACGGGGAAATCCTGTCGCTGACCCATCCGCTGGCGCTGGTGCCGGGCGCGTCGCACGTCTGACGGCCGTCAGGAGGTGGACACTCAGGAGGGGCGCGGACCGCTGAAGTGTGATTGAACTTCGCGTCATGGCGACATCCCTCGAAGAGCTCTCCCAGCGGGTGTCCGCGGCGTTCGCGGACCGGGCGAAATTGAAGGACGCGGACACCGTGGCGGCGGTGCGCGAGACGCTGGCGCGGCTGGATGCCGGCGAGCTGCGCGTCGCGGAGAAGGGCCCGGAAGGCTGGCGGGTCAACGCCTGGGTGAAGGAGGCCATCCTCCTGTTCTTCGCCGTGTCGGAGATGCAGGTGATGGAGGTGGGCCCCTTCGAATTCCACGACAAGGTGCCCCTGAAGAAGGGCCTGGAGGCGGCGGGCGTGCGCGTGGTGCCCCCGGGCACCGTGCGCTACGGCGCCTTCGTGGAGCGGGGCGCGGTGGTGATGCCCGGGTACGTGAACATCGGCGCGCGGGTGGGCGCGGGCACCATGGTGGACACGTGGGCCACCGTCGGGTCGTGCGCGCAGGTGGGCCGCCATGTCCACCTGTCGGGCGGCGTGGGCCTGGGCGGCGTGCTCGAGCCGCCTTCCGCGTCGCCGGTCATCATCGAGGACGGCGCCTTCCTGGGCAGCCGCTCCATCGTGGTGGAGGGCGTGGTGGTGGAGGAGGAGGCGGTGCTCGGCGCCAACGTGGTGCTGACCGCGTCCACGCAGATCATCGACGTCACCGGGCCCCAGGAGGTCATCCACAAGGGCCGTGTGCCGGCCCGCAGCGTGGTGATTCCGGGCATGCGGGAGAAGCAGTTCCCCGCCGGGAAGTACATGGTCCCGTGCGCGCTCATCATCGGGCAGCGCAAGGCGTCCACCGACCAGAAGACCAGCCTCAACGCCGCCCTGCGGGACTTCGCCGTCGCGGTGTGAGCGGTGCGAAAATCCGCCGCTGGCGGAGACGCGTATAGATGTCACGGGACGTGCTACGTCCGCTGTCCTTCCGGGAACTCATGGAACACCTCGACGACATCCTCCCCGAGTGGCTGCTCGGGACCCTGGAGCCGGCCCGGCGCGACGCCGCGGCCCGGCACCTGGACGGCTGTGCGCGCTGCCGGGCGGAGCTGGCCCGGCTGACGCCCGCGGCGGATGCGCTGGGGGCGCTCCTCCCGCCGGTGACGCCTCCGGCCGCGGTGCTCACGCGGCTGATGGGCCAGATGGAGGGCCCCGGCCGCTTCGCCCGCTGGGCCGGGAAGGTGGCCGCGTTCCTGGACGTGACGGAAGGACGGGCCCGCGAGCTGCTGGAGTCCATGGCGGATTCCAATCACTGGATGCCCGGCCCGGTGACGGGCGTGGAGCTGATGCCCGTGGAGACGGGGCCGGCGCGCGAGGGGATGATGGCCGCCGTCGTGCGCCTGATGCCCGGCGCCCGCTACCCGCGTCACACGCACCAGGGCCGCGAGTGGAACCTGGTGCTGGAGGGCGGCTTCCGCGAGGACAACGGCCACGAGGTGTGGCCCGGCGACGAGCTGGAGAAGACGGACGGCTCGCTGCACGACTTCACCGCGCTGCAGGGCCCCGCGTGCATCTGCTTCACCGTGCTGGATGGCGTCACGTCCTTCGAGGAGCTGGTGGACAGCGGCGCCTGACGGGACGGTGTGCCGGGCGCGGGCGGGGAGTATGGTGCTTCGCGCATGGCTTCCATTGATCTCGCCACCCGCCTCGCCCAGACGACGCTCGAGCTGTGTCGCATCGAAAGCCCCATTGGCCACGAGGGTCCCATCGCGGACCACGTGGAAGGCTGGGCGCTGAGGCACTTCCGCCGCGAGGAGATCTTCCGCGTCGGGCACACGCTGCTGCTGGGGTCGCTCGCGGACCCGCGCCCCACGGTGGCGCTCATCGGCCACCTGGACACGGTGCCCATGCACCCCGGGGACGTGGGCCGCGCGCCGCGCATCGAAGGCGAGCGCGTGCACGGGCTGGGCGCGTCCGACATGAAGGGCGGCGTCGCGGTGATGATGGCGCTGGCGGAGGACCTCCAGCGCGAGGCGCTGCCCGTCAACGTGGCCTTCCTCCTGTACGAGCGCGAGGAGGGCGCCTACGCGGAGAGCGGCCTCATCCCGCTGTACGAGAAGCGGCCGGACCTGTCGCGCGTGAAGTTCGGCATCGCCATGGAGCCCACGGACGGCGTGGTGCAGGTGGGCTGTGTCGGCAGCATGCAGGTGACCGTCCGCTTCACGGGGAGGAGCGCGCACTCCGCGCGGCCGTGGCAGGGGGAGAACGCCATCCACAAGGCGGGGCCGCTGCTCACGGAATTGCTGGGGCGCGAGCGCGTGGAGGTGAACGTCGCGGGCTTCCCCTTCTACGAGGTCATCAGCGCCACGCTGGCCAAGGGCGGCCGCGCGCGCAACGTGGTGCCGGAGGCGTTCGAGCTGAACCTCAACTACCGCTTCGCGCCGGGCAAGAGCGTGGCCCAGGCGAAGGAGGACGTGCTGGCGCTGGTGGCGGGCCGCGCGGAGGTGGAGTTCACGGACGCGTCGCCCAGCGGGCCGGTGGCCGCGGGCAACCCGCTGTTCCAGCGGCTGATGGCGCTCACGGGGCTGCCCGCCGCGTCGAAGCAGGCGTGGACGGACGTGGCGCGCTTTGGCGAGTGGGGCGTGGACGCGGTGAACTTCGGGCCCGGTGAGACGGCGCAGGCGCACCAGCTCCACGAGAGCGCGCCCATCCCGCCGCTGGCCGTGGCGTACGAGAAGCTGGCCGCGTTCCTGAAGGGCGCGGCGTAGCGGTCCGCGTGATCGCCGTGCGCTCCGAGGCCGGATTTTCGGCCTCGCGCGGGATGTAGCACCGCGCGCATTCGTCAGGTGGAGTGCATCTGCACAGGGCGGCATGCGTGCACTTCTGGCGAATGCGCTTACCCTCCAGGTGTTGTCATCCCTGGAGGTAGTTGATGCACGCCGAGTCGAACATGCAGGACCCGAACGGAACCCCGTCGTCCAACACGATGCAGCCGGTGGGTGAGGCGACGTCCGCCACGCCGTCGCGCCGCCGCTCCTCCGGTGCGCGCAAGGGCGCCCGCAAGGCGTCGTCCCGTCGCACGGGCGCCGCGAAGAAGGCGACCGCGAAGCGCACCACGGCGAAGAAGGCCGCGGGCAAGCGCACCGCGAAGAAGGCCGCCGGCAAGCGCGGCACCGCGAAGCGTGGCGCCGCGAAGAAGGCCACCGCGAAGCGTGGCGCCCGCAAGGCTCCGGCCCGTCGCGCCGCCGCCGGCCGCACCGCCCGCAAGACGTCCAGCCGTGGCGCGTCCGCGCGCAAGACGTCCGCCCGCAAGACGTCCGCTCGCAAGAGCCCGTCGCGCCGCTCCACGCGCCGCTAGCGGCCCGTTCCGCTGGCGGAACGCGGGGAGGCGGCGGTCCCTTGGAAGGGATGCACTCCCCGCACCGCGGTGTTTCGTCCTCTCAGGTGTTGGGAAGAAAGGCTGTTCCGGCCCGTGGCTCGTCATGCCGCGAGTGGCGGGAATGGCCATCTCCACCGGATTCCCGCCACCGTTCCGGGTGGGTCCATGTCCCATCCTTGCCAGCCCTTATTCCCCGGATTACTCAAGTTCTCCGGGTGAGCCGGGTTGTCGTGGTGTTGGCCAGTGGACGTCGGTACAAGCCCCTCGGGTTCAACGAGGGGTCTGAATGTCCAAGGCACGACAGAAGCAACCGTTTCAGCTTCCGGATTTCTATGTGCCATGGCCGGCGCGCCTGAACCCGAACCTGGAAACGGCTCGCGCGCACACCAAGGCGTGGTCGTACCAGATGGGCATCCTGGGGCCGCCGCGGGACGGCACGGACCGTGAGGTGTGGTCCGAGCGCCGCTTCGACGGCATGGACTACGCGCTGCTCTGTGCGTACACGCACCCGGAGGCGCCGGGCCCGGAGCTGGATCTCATCACGGACTGGTACGTCTGGGTCTTCTACTTCGACGACCACTTCCTGGAGGTCTTCAAGTACTCGCGCGACGTGAAGGGCGGTCAGGCCTACCTGGACCGGCTGCCGCTGTTCATGCCGCTGGACCTGTCCCAGACGCCGCCGGAGCCCGTCAACCCGGTGGAGCGCGCCCTCTGGGATTTGTGGCAGCGCACCGTGCCCTCCATGTCCATGGACTGGCGCCGCCGCTTCTTCGAGAACACCAAGCACCTGCTCGATGAGTCGATGTGGGAGATCGAGAACATCAGCGAGGCGCGCGTCTCCAACCCCATCGAGTACATCGAGATGCGCCGCAAGGTGGGCGGCGCGCCCTGGTCGTCGGACCTGGTGGAGCACGCCGTGGCCGCGGAGATCCCGGCCCGCGTCGTGAAGAGCCGGCCGATGCGCGTCTTCAAGGACACGTTCTCCGACGCGGTGCACCTGCGCAACGACCTGTTCTCCTACGAGCGCGAGCTGGAGGAGGGCGAGCTCTCCAACGGCGTGCTGGTGGTGGAGAAGTTCCTCGACTGCGACACCCAGCGCGCGGCGGACCTGGTCAACGACCTGCTCACGTCCCGGCTCCAGCAGTTCGAGGCCACCTTCGCCACGGAGCTGCCCTGGCTCTTCGCGGAGAACGCCCTCAACCCGGTGGAGCAGGCGCAGGTGCTCTCGTACCTGCGGGGCCTCCAGGACTGGCAGTCCGGCGGCCACGAGTGGCACATGCGCTCCAACCGCTACATGAACCAGCACTCGGAGGAGCGCCCGGCGCTGTCCATCCCCGTGCCCACCGGGCTGGGGACCTCCGCGCTGCGCATTCCGCTGACGCCGGGCGGGCTGGGGACTGTCTCTTATACACCT
>NZ_RAVW01000563.1 GCF_003611585.1 Corallococcus exercitus
CCCGCCACCTGCACGCCCAGCAGCAGCAGCGCGTCCATCAGGTCCCCGCGCACGCGCGAGGACGGGGTGGGTTCCGGTGGAGGAGGCTCGCCCACCAGCGCCGTCAGCCGCGCCAGCAGCAGGGGGGACAGCGCGCCCAGCCACTCCGCGTCCTGCGGCACCGGGAACAGGCGCAGGAGCAGCTCCGACAGCTTGCCCGGCTCCGGCGGCGCGGGCAGCACGCCGCGCACGAGGCGGTCCGTCAGCTCGGAGAAGAAGCCGTTGCCCGCGCTCAATCCCACCTGGGCGAAGAGCTTCAGCCCCCGGCTGCCCGCGCACACCCCCGACACCAGCCGGGTAACGGACGCGCGAAAGGGGGGCTCGCCCTCCAGCACGCGCACCAGCAGCGACAGCCGGGAGTTCGCGGGGGACAGCGCGCGGTCGTCCGCGTCCGTGAGGCCGTGGGCGGGGATGCGGTCGCGCATCCAGTGGATCCACCGCTCCACCCACTCCAGGCGCGGCTCCAGGCCGTCACCGGGGAGCTCCGACAGGAGCCGGAGCAGGTCCCGGACCGCGGGGTGCCCGGGTGCCCGGGGGGCGTACTGCACACAGAACGCGTCCATCTCACGGTCGGACGGCGCGCCGCGGAGCAGTAGCCGCTGGGCGGGGGTCGAAACACTCATTCGCCAGGCGCTCCGGGGGGAGGGGAACGCCCAAGCCTACCCGGCCCGCGCCTCCCCCGGAACCCAAGGAGAGGACGAGGGCCTGGTTGCCTGGCTGCTTGGGCGGGAATGGCTGGATTACTTCAGCTTCACCGCACCCAGCTCGTCGTTCTTCTTGCGCATGGCGCCGAGCAGCCCGTCCCAGCCGCCTTCCTTGAAGAGCGGGCGGACCTGATCATCGCGGATGCCGGTGAGCATGGAGTCGCCCAGCACGGACACGTCCACGACCTTCCAGTTGGTGCCCACCTTCTCCACGGCGTACTTCAGCTTCATCTCCTGCTTCTTCAGCGGGTGGTTGATGAAGATGGTGGAGCCCACGAGCGCCTTGTCGCCCGTCACCTGGGGCTCGTCGTAGGTGATGGAGTCCAGGTTCTTGAAGTTCTCGCGGACCTTGGGGAAGGCGATCTTCGCGAAGAGGCTCTGGAAGAGCTGGGTGAACTCCTTGCGCTGGGCGTCCGTGGCCTTGGTCCACTCGTCGCCCAGCAGGAAGAGGCCCTGCTGGTCGCTGCCCAGGTTCTCCAGGGCCTTGAGGTCCTTCTCGTAGCGCACGGACTGCACCACGGTCTTCACCGGCTTGGTGATGGCTTCGGAGGCCTTGGGCGCGGCGAGCGCGGGCACGGCGAAGGTGAGGGCAACCAGGAGGGGAAGGGTGCGGATGCGGGCGTTCACGTTCATATGGGTCGGTGACCTCCGGAAGAAGGGCGCGGGTCCTGTTAGCCCAGGGGAACGCCGCGCGAACCATTAAATTCATCCAGCGGGCAGGCACACCCGCCGCGTCGGGTCCGCCCGGTTGAAGGGCGCTGCCCCCGAATAAACCCGTGTATCGGCAGGTTTGACTCTGCTGGGACCGCACGTTTACTGTCCGCCCCCTGCGCTGCGTCACTGAAATAGCGCGAAGCCCGAGAAGACATGCCTACCGACTTCCTGTTCACGTCTGAATCCGTCACCGAGGGCCACCCGGACAAGATCGCCGACCAGATCTCCGACGGTGTGCTCGATGCCATCATCGCCAAGGATCCGCAGGCGCGCGTCGCCGTGGAGACGCTCGTCAAGACGGGCCTCGCCATCGTCGCGGGCGAGGTGACGACGAACACCTACGTGGACATCCCGAAGATCGTCCGCTCCACCATCACGCGCATCGGCTACACCGATAGCTCCATGGGCTACGACGGCAACACCTGCGGCGTCATGGTGGCCATCGAAGGCCAGAGCCAGGACATCGCGCGCGGCGTGGACAACAAGAAGGACCAGGGCGCCGGCGACCAGGGCATGATGTTCGGCTTCGCGTGCGACGAGACGCCGGAGCTGATGCCCGCGCCCATCCACTACGCGCACGCGCTGACCCGCCGCCTGGCGGAGGTGCGCCGCAAGAACCACCCGTGGATCCGCCCGGACGGCAAGAGCCAGGTCACGGTGGAGTACAAGGACGGCAAGCCGGTCCGCATCGACGCGGTGGTGCTGTCCACGCAGCACTCGGATGACGTCTCCAACAAGAAGATCCAGGAGGCCATCCGCGAGGACGTCATCCTGAAGGTCCTGCCGAAGAAGCTCATCGACAACAAGACCAAGTTCTTCATCAACCCCACGGGCCGCTTCGTCATCGGCGGCCCCATGGGCGACTCGGGCCTCACCGGCCGCAAGATCATCGTCGACACCTACGGCGGCATGGGCCGTCACGGTGGCGGCGCGTTCAGCGGCAAGGACCCGTCCAAGGTGGACCGCTCGGCCGCGTACATGGGCCGCTACATCGCGAAGAACGTCGTGGCGGCGGGCCTGGCCAGCCGTTGCGAGGTGCAGGTCTCCTACGCCATCGGCGTGGCGGAGCCCGTCAGCGTGATGGTGGAGACGTTCGGCACGTCCACCGTGCCGGAAGAGCAGATCGCCCGCGCCGTGCGCCAGGTGTTCGGCCTGCGTCCGCGTGAAATCACGGAGCACCTGGACCTGCTGCGGCCCATCTACCAGAAGACCGCCGCTTACGGTCACTTCGGCCGCTCGGACAAGGAGTTCACCTGGGAGCGCACGGACAAGAAGGACGCGCTCCGCGAGGCGGCCTCCTCCCCCGCCCCCAAGGTGCGCACGCCGCGCCTGAAGGCGGTCTGACGCACCACCGGAAGCACTCCGGTTGAGCCCACGCGCTCGTCCCTGCCCGGGGCGAGCGCGTTTTCATTCGCCGGGCATTCACGGTGGGTGAATTGTTAGGACACGGCCATGCCGACTTCCGGTGCCGCGTCTGGCTGGCGCATCGTGCTGCTCACCGTGGCTCCCGCGGTGGCGCACGACTTCACGTTGTCGCTGCGGGCCCAGGGGCATGAGGTGGTGGCGCTGGTGGTGCCGGCGGGCATCCGCGGCCTGCGCCCGCTGGACCTGGAGGGGTGGGCGGAGCTGGGGCGCCTGTTCGAGGCCGCGCCCCCGTCGCTGGACGTGCTGCTGGTGAGCGAGCCGGCGCACCTGACGCCCCGGCTGGCGGACCTGAGGCCGGACCTCCTGCTGTGCTTCTTCTTCCCGTGGAGGCTGCCGCCGGAGGCGCTGGCGCTGCCGCCGCTGGGCGCGGTGAACGTGCACCCGTCCCTGCTGCCGCGCTACCGGGGGCCGTGCCCGCTGGGGTGGGCGCTGCGCGAGGACGCGCGCGAGCTGGGGCTGACGTTCCACCGCATGGACGCGAGCTTCGACACCGGGCCCGTGCTCGCGCAGGGGACGTTCCCGCTCCAGGACGAGGACACGGAGGAGCGGGTCTTCGAGAAGCTGATGCTCGCGTCGCGCCAGCTCCTGCCCCGCGTGGTGGAGCGCGTGGCGCGGGGGGACGTGGGCGAGCGGCAGGTGGAGGCCGCCGCCACCTTCGCGCCCTTCTTCGAGGCGGCGTACCGGGACATCGACTGGCGCGACAGCGCGCGCTCCGTGCACCTGAAGGTGCGTGCGTGCCGCTTCGCCGCGTGGCGCGAGGGCCACGGCGATGCGAGGGCCCGGCTCCAGGACCGCTGGGTGCGGGTGCGGCGCACGCGGGCCTGGCGCGGCGAGGACCCTCGCGCGAAGCCGGGCACGCTCCTGGCCCGGCAGGGGGATGAACTGCTGGTGCAGTGCGGGGACGCGCCGCTCTGGGTCGTGTCGCACAGGCCGGAGGAGGCCTGAGCGGTCGCGGCGGGCAGGCGCGGTGACACGACACGGTGGCGCGTCGCACACGACGCTTCCGCCATAAAGACAGACATCGTCTTTCGAAGTGGCTTCTGTCTCCGGCTGGAGCCCCGCGTCCTCCTGGCGGAGTGCCGCGGGCGCGCCCCTTGCAATCACAGCCATTCCGGAAGGCGGAGGGGCCTTCCGTGAGGGACATGCCGACAACGGCCTGGGGCCGCCGGCATGCCAGAAAGACAGACATGGCAAGAAAGCAACGACGTCAGCGGGGCATGACGCTGTTGGAGATCATGGTCGTCATCACCATCCTGGGCCTCATCGCCGCCGCCGTGGGCGTGTCGGTGATGGACCAGTTCGGTCAGGCGAAGCAGCGGCGGGTGAAGCTGGACTTCGGCTCGCTGGGCCAGGGCCTCCAGCTGTACGCGATGAAGCGGGGGAGGCTGCCGGACACCTCCACGGGGCTGCGCGCGCTGGTGGAGGACCGCATCCTCTCCGACCTGCCCCGCGACCCGTGGGGCAATGACTACGTGTACACGCTGGACCGGGGCGTGCCGGCCATCGTGTCCCTGGGCGCGGATGGCGCTCCGGGTGGCGACGGGGATGACACGGACCTCTCGTCACTCGACCGGGACGCGCGGTCCCGGGAATGACGGAGGTGGAAAAGGGTGCTGCCCGAGTGGAGAAGCCACGATTGGGTGGCGTTTCAGGCCAAGGCGGATTCGAACCGCGGACTCCCGTGAAGGAGCCTTACCAGAGCGTGTAGGGCCTCTCCGGCCGGGCAGCACTCCCAGGGACGCAGGCGCCGCGAAAATCCTGACGGGGGATTTTCGCGGGCCTTTTTCAGTCCGTGGGGAAGGTGTCGAGCGTGAGGCTCTCCGGAGGGACCTTCAGCTCGCGCGGCAGCTTGAGGACGCCGTCCAGGTAGCGCCAGCCGGTGCCGTCGTGGCGGAAGTCCGAGCGCTCCACGAAGGACTGGTCCTTCCCCTTCTCGAACACCTTGGCGAAGAAGAGGACGCGGGACAGCCCCGTCGCGTCCGCAGGCTGGTGGCCCAGCACCACCAGCCCCGGGTACTGGTGGGCCTGCGCGAAGGCGCGCAGCTCGCGCACGACTTCCGCTTCCGGACGGGCCCGCATCGGGTGGTCGGGGTGGAGCGTCTTCCACAGGTAGGCGGCCTCGCGCTGGGCGAAGGCGCTGTAGCGGCTGCGCATGAGGCGCTCGGCGTCCGGGGCTTCCGCCTCGCCTTTGTGGAAGGAGGCGCAGCACTGCTTGTAGCGCTGGCCGGAGGAGCAGGGACACAGGGGGGCGGGGGGCATGGCGGGGCCGAGCC
>NZ_RAVW01000564.1 GCF_003611585.1 Corallococcus exercitus
CCTCAATCCCACCCACCCAGTTGGACGCGCACGCGCCGCAGCAGGAGCTCCCACTCCTGCCGCTTGAGGGTCGCCATCACGCGTCCGGTGACGATGCTCAGGCCCGCCAGGGTCATCACCAGGAAGCCGATGCGGTGGTCCCGGAGCCCCGCGTCGAGCAGGTTGGCCACCACGTCCAGGAGGAGGAACAGCGTCCCCAGCGCCAGGTAGGCGCGGATGCGCAGGGCCATGCCCACCGCCACGCCCAGAAGACAGACGGCGCCAAAGACAATCGCATACGTCCCATCCGCGGACTCGCCCATCCGGGCGGCCAGCTTCGCCGCCGCGGGCACGTACAGGAGCAGTCCGCCCAGGATGCGCACCGCGTTGCGCGCCGCGTGCGGGAGGCTGGACGTGAAGAGCTGCCCCATCATCAGGAGCAGCAGCCCCAGCGGCGCCAGGTACACCTCCAGCCCTTCCAGGCCGAACGCGAGCGCGGCGAGGAGCAGCGCCAGGTTGCAGGCGGCCGCCGCGAACGCACCGAACATCCGGCTGCGCTCCACCGCGCCCAGCGCCGCGTACAGCAGGCCGGAGCCTCCCGCGAACAGGGCGGCCTCGCCCGTCGCGTCGCCGGGGAGGACCAGCGCCACCGCGATGGGCAGCAGCGCCGCGAACCGCCGGGTCGCCTGCTCCACGGGGCGCACGCCCGCCCTGCGCGCCAGCACCGTCACGCCCACCAGGACGAAGCCCAGCGACAGCGCGAAGAGGGCGTCATGTTCCCGGCGCAGGCCCTGCGCGTACAGCCCGCGCACCAGCGCGTAGACGCCCACCACCGCGACCTGCACGAAGTACACGTGGCGGCCCGTGTGCTCGCGCCACGCGGCATGCAGGGACACGCCCACCGCCAGCCCGATGGCCGCGAGCGCGACGGGCAGGACATCCTCCGAGGCCCGGCCTCCCATGGCGACGGCCGCGAGCAGCACCGCGCTCGCCACCAGCCACAGGTCGCGGCCCCAGCCCATGCCCCCCGCCACGTCGCTCCGGCGGCGTGCCGTCGTGCGGCGTGCGACGTGAAGAACCAGCGCGCTCCCCGCGGCGGCCAGCGCCAGCATGGCCCCGGACACGGTGAAGAGGGGCAGGTACGCGGGGGCCATGGCTTGCGACAGGAGCACCATCCCCGTGGCGACGACGGCGCCTCCGGCCACCATCGTCCCGAGCCCCGCGATGACCCCGGCGAGCGCCCCGCGCCACTGGAACGCCGCCACGAGGAGCGCCGCCGCGAGGAGCGCCAGCGTCAGGGGGAACGCGGCGGAGACCATCCACGTGCCGCCCAGGCCCTCGAACATCCGCCACACGAGGACGGGAACGGCCGTCGTCGATGACGTGTCTCCCGTCACGGCCAGCGCATACAGCAGCGCCGCCGCGAAGCAGGGCAGCACGGCCAGGTGCGCGCGAAGCCGCGTCCGGCCCTCGTCATGGCCCCGCCGCTTCGCGAGCCACGGCGCGAAGACGACCACCGCGAGCCCCATCAGCGCGAGCGTGGGCCCGGGCCAGGCCTCGACGCTCGGCGCCAGGTGGGCCTGGGCATGGACGAGCAGCAGCAGTCCGACGCCCACGACGCCGCGCCCGGGCCCGCGCGCACCGCCCACGAAGAGCACGGCGCCGGTGGCGAGGAGGAGCTCCGCCGCGGTCAGGCCGGGCTGGAAGAAGGCCGCCGCCACCACGAGCGCCACGGCCGTGAGGGTTTCCCGGCGCAGCGCCTGGAGGAAGGGCCCCGGACGCTCATCGGTCCCCAGGGAAAGCAGCCGCCGGAAGAACGCGCGTCCCGCGTCCACGCGGGCCACCGAGACCGCGAACCCCGCGTAGACGAGCCCGGCGGCGGCGATGCCCGCGAACGCGTGCTGCCACAGGAGGAACCGGGTGGTGCCCGGGGGCATCCAGGCGTCCGGGTGCAGCCAGCTCAGTGATGGGCTGATCAACCGCGCCGCCGTGGCGCGGATCCACTGCCCGTCCGGAGGCAGCAGGGCCACCAGCGAGCCTCCGAGCAGGGACTGCTGCGCGGCCCAGAGCGCGGCGCCGGGAAGCCCCAGCAGGAGGCCCAGGTGCGCCAGGAAGCGCGAGCGGAACGAGGCCGCGAGCAGGACCGTCAGCAGCGCCGGGCCCAGCACCAGGAGCGGCGGCACCAGCCCCAGCGCACGTGAGGCTCCCGGCAGGCCCACGACGAAGGCGGAGCGCAGGAGCAGCACGGCCAGCACGGCCACGCCCAGGTGGGGCACCGCGTGATACAGCGGCCCGTGCCGGGGCTTCTCCAGGCGCTGGGCCACCCACGGCCCCACGCGCCGCAGCACCAGCGCCAGCGCCCACAGCGCGACGCCGATGAGCGGCAGCCGCCAGGCGGTCACGTCCGGAGGAAGCGGCCGGCCCGCGCGATTGACGACCGCGGTGAGCGCGATGAACCCGCCGCTCGCGGCGAACGTCACCACCGAGCCCCGCAGGTCGAACGCCACGAAGCCGCGCGACACGAACGCCAGGAGCGCACCGGCCGTAAGCAGGGCTCCGGCAAGCAGGGCCTCGGGCCGCTCGGCGCTGGTGGGCAAAGTGGTCCAGTTGAGGAGCGTGACGACCGTGAAGAGGGCCTGCACGAGCGCCGCGCCCGCGAAGCCATCCGTGAAGAGCGGCCGTCCCCGCGCGCCGAACGGCAGGGGGAGGACGTCCAGCAGCCTCCGGCCCTTCGCCGGTTCGAGGTCACGGCCGCGAAGCATGGCGAGGAGCGCGAACCCGAAGCCCAGGGCCGAGGCCACCAGGGCGGCCCGCGACGAGACGAAGTCGGAGACCGTGCCCAGGGCCTGGGACACCGTGAGCGCGAGCCCCGTGGCCGCCAGGAAGCTCACGAGCCGGCTGCCCTCGCGCCGGACGCGGAGCAACAGAACGCCCGTCGCCACCGCCGTGGGCACGCAGGCGAGCAGCGCCGCATGGGGGCCCGCGACCAGGGCGAGCGCATCCGGGAGCACGGGCGTGACGCCCAGGGCCCGCACCACCCCGAGCACGGCGATGCCCAGGGACAGGTCTTCCAGGGGCCGGAGCGCGTCACGCAGGCCCTGGCGCTCCAGCCACGCGGACTGCGCCAACCCACCCAGGCCGTACAGCACCGCCGCGAGCGCGAAGACGGAGAGGTTCGCCGCGCTGGAGGCGAGCCACGGCGTCGCGTCCACGGCCGCGAGCCCCCCGAAGAGCAGCGCGACACCGCCCAGGTAGTGCAGGCCCCGCCACCTCCACCGCCCCGCGAGGTGGGCCGCGGCCGCGATGACCGCACCCGTGAAGGCCCGGGGCCAGGGCAGGTCCGTCCCCTGCGTCCATGCCAGCACCGTGAAAGCGGGCATCGTCGCCAGCGAGGCGACGACACCCCAAGCGAGCATCCGGTTGCGCAGGACGCCGGAGGACGTCACGCGCGCCAGGAGCAGCAGCCCGGCCGCCACCACCGCGACGCCGAAGCACCACCACGCCGGCGCGTCAGGCGCCTGCACGTGCGCGACCAGCGCCCCCGCGAGCAGCGAGGCCATGACGGCTGGATGCACCAACGCCCGCCGCCGGAACTCCAGCAGGAAGAAGACGAGCGAAGCCAGCACGGGCGCGCAGGCGGACGCCGTGTCCACCCAGGGTTGCTCGCCCGGGAAGGTCGAGAACGCGCCCAGGGCCCCCGCGAGCGCACCGCTGGCGACCACCGCGTGCGCCAGCGTCTCGAACACCGGGGCCGCGCGAGGATACGCCGCCCGGACGGCATCCGAGGACGACGCCACCGCCACCACCGCGCCCAGCGCCACCGCCCACAGCACGAGGCCCGCGAACAGGGGGCTCCCGGGCTCCAGCGCATCGAACCCGGAGGGGCCGCTCGCCACGCAGAAGACCGCCAGCCACAGCGCGCCATAGAGCGCGGCGCCCACGCCGACGAACGAAGCCCTGCCCGCATCCGCCGCCCGCGCCCGCCACACCGAAGCCCCGAGCGCCACCACGCCCGCGAACGCGCACAGCACCCTCGGCCACGGCGCGTCCTCCCAGCCCATCAGCGGGAGCCCCGCCAGGAGCGAGGGGAACAGCGCCACCGCGAGGGTCGTCGCGGACGTCCCGTGCCACAGCCGTCCGGCGGCCCGCAGCGGGAGCAGCGCGACAGCGGCGACGCCGAGCGCCGTGGGAACGCCAATCCCGGGGGCCAGCGCCACCAGGGCCGACAGCGCGATGAACACCACGGGCAGCAGGGCCAGCCCGATGCTCGCGAGGACGCGCCCCGCGGAGCGCGAGCGGCGCGCCAGGAACGTGCCCAGCCCGATGAAGGCCGCGTGGTAGCCCAGGAGCGCGCCCGTGACGATCAACTGCCGGGGCACGCCACCGAGCGCCCGCCACGCCTCGCGGACCCCCATGAGCGAGCCGCCCAGCACGAGCACCGCGCCCAGGAACCACCAGATGTACTCATGCAGGCGGGGAGGGTTGTCGCCCTCATCGAGCGCGAGCACCGCCTCCAGTCCGCTGCCTCCCATCGAATCCAGGTGCCCCCGGGCGAACAGCGCCTGCCCGGAGCCCAGCGCCGAGCCCAGGTCCTCCTCGCTGGAGGACTCGCCCTCGTCCAGGGACGACACCCGCCGCCGTGCCGCCTGCTCCCGCTCCGCCCGGGCCGTTTCGTCCAGGGAGTGCGCGAGCGACGCCAGCCACCCCGGACGCCACCCGCCCGCGCGGCGAAGCGAATGGGCCACGTCATCCGCCCAGGCCTCCACACGAGCCGCGGAGTCGAGGGGCGGTGTCTCCGGGACCGCGACCGGCGGAGGCTCGGGCACCTGTGGAACCGTCACGACGACATCGGCGGGAGCCAGGAGCGAGGCCTCCAGCCGGTCCGCCGTGACGGGGTCCAGCAACCCATCGAAGCGCCAGCGCTCCAGCCGCCGTCGCATCCGCGCCAGCACGACGTCGTCCAGGTGCCGCCCGGTGGCGGGCACGAGGGCGGCGCCGCACTCCGGGCACAGGGGCCCGGAGTCGGTCGCACGCGGTTCCGCACAGGCAGGGCAGAGCATGAACACCAGCATACAGGGCCCCCCACCCCGGGCGTGCCGTCCCTGGTGACACAGTCACCTCACGGCCGCCCGGGGTGGGGGGCCCTGTATGCTGGTGTTCATGC
>NZ_RAVW01000565.1 GCF_003611585.1 Corallococcus exercitus
TGCGCTGGATCATCTGCCGGCCCACTTCGCCGTAGTGCGTCTCCCAGGGGTCCCACAGTCCGACGGCGCCCAGGTAGGGCACGAAGAGCAGCGCCGCGAAGCCCGCGGTCGCCAGGACCACGCGCGTACTGAAGGACAGGGCCAGCCACTTCTTCGCCCATGAAGACGTCAGGGTGTCCTCCCCCAGGATGGCCTGGGCGAAGGTGGGTTCCCCCCGCGAGTTCTTTTCGCCGTCGCTTGCCACGCGCGCGTGCTCCTTCGTCGTCCGGGACTGGCCCACCGTGCAGGGCACAGGGCCAGGGGGGCTTATATTCCCACCACCCCCGCCGGTCGACCGACCTGGACGCGAGTGCGCCATTCTCGCGTCAGGCGCTAGAGCCGGTCTCGAAATTGAGCGAGCAGGCATGAGGGCGCAGGCCGGGCCGCTGATCGACATGAAGGGGATGGCCATGTTCGAAGCTGACCGGTGGACCTGACGGATGAACAGTGGAACCTGATTGAGCCGCTCCTCCCGGCGCGGAAGTTGAAGCGGGAGGACCGGCCCGGGCGAACGCCTACGCCCTCTCGTGCGCTGTGGGACGGCATCCTGTGGATTCTGCGGACCGGCGCGCAGTGGAGTGAGCTGCCGAGGGAGAAGTACCCGCCCTACAAGACGGTCCACCGCTGGTTCCAGGGCTGGGTGAAAGACGGCACCTTCCGCGCCGTCCTGCGTGCCTTGGCCCTGGACCTCAAGGAGCGCGGAGGTTTCGACCTGGAGGAAGGCTTCGTCGACGCGTTCTTCGCCTCGGCGAAAAAGGGGGGCCCTGCGTCGGCAAGACGAAGCGGGGCAAGGGGACGAAGGTCATGGCAGCTGCAGACGGCGCTGGTCTTCCTCTCGCCATTGGCGCGGCAAGCGCTTCTCCCCACGAAACCAAGCTCCTCGAAGCCACGCTCGACGAAAGCCTCATCGACGAGCTTCCCGAGCGGCTCATCGGCGACAAGGCCTATGACGCCGACAAGCTCGACGAGCGATTGTGGCACGAGCGCGGAGTGAAGCTGATTGCCCCGCACCGCCGCGGGCGCAAGACGAAGACGCAGGACAGGCGTGAGCTCCGCCGGTACCGAAGGCGATGGAAGGTGGAGCGACTCTTCGCCTGGCTCCAGAACTTCCGTCGCCTCGTGACGCGCTACGAGGTGAAGGTGGAGAACTTCCTCGGCTTCCTCCACCTCGGGTGCATCCTCATCCTCTTGAGGCAATTCTGAGATCACCTCTAGGCTTCCGTGTGCAGGCGGTGTTCAGGCGCCTGCGTGCGCCCCCAGTGCCAGGGGAAGGGCGGGTCAGAGGGCGAGGAGGAACCTCACGACCTGGAGTTGCTGCGCGGTCGTCAAGGCTCGGAACTTCTCCATCACGTTGCGTGCCTCGCCTCGGTACCTGCTCTGGCGGGAGCAGAAGTCCATGCCCTCCGCGACCGTGGGGCACTGCGCGTAGTCGTTGCCGGGTGGCGCGGGGAGGTCATGGAGTTCGATGGCCGCGAGGACCGCCAGCTCTACGCTGGTGATGGACAGCGTGCGGGTTCCCTCGTCGGCGCTGGTGAACACCGTCGAGGCCGGCGGCGTCGGAGGATCCCCTGGATAGCTCCTGGCCCCGATGACGTTCAGATACACGCGCCCGTCGTGCCAGAACGGCGGACCCACCTTGCCAAGCCCCATCAGGGGCGGTGTGCGGAACTCGGCGCCGTTGCCAATGCCGGTCACCGCTGGCGGGATGGCGAAGTCGGTGAGATCGCGGTTGATGTTGCCAGGAATGGACGGTCTCAGACGCGACCGGATCCCCTTGGGCAGCTCTGGATTCTGATGGATGAGCAGGTCCGAGAAGATGGGCGCCCAGCGATTGGAGAGGTGCTCGGCACCGAGCTTCGCGGGGGAGGTGCCCGTCTTCATGATGGGGATATGGCAGGTGACACAGCCGAGCATGCGATCCCCCGCGATGCCCTTGTCCGCGTCGGGGTCTCCGAATCCAACCGGCTCCCTGCCTGGAATCATCCGGCTCTGGAAGGCGGCGAGGTCGACGCCGAACAGCCTGGCGCCAGCCTGCACGTCGATGGCGGTCTGGCTCACCGGCGGGGTTTCGTAGAGCGAAGCATCGTGCATGGGCGGCGCGATGTTGCGGATCAGATCGCGAAGGCGGAGCGCCACGTCGGTCTTGAGCTCCGGGTCGGGAACCGCGTCGCAGGTGTTCCCGGCGTTGTCCACGTTCGGCTGCTCCGTCGGCATGAAGGGACTGGTGAGCCCGAGCTCCCCCTGGAGTCCGCCCACGACGAACTGCAGCAGCGTCGGGCCGGCGGCACGCAGGCCAAAGCGAGAAACTCGCATTCTCGGGTCACCTCCGACGAAGCTGAGGTCGGCGCGATTCTCGTTGTGCCGGCCGGAAATGCAGTCCCCAGGGCAGATGGCTGGATCGGGCGGTGGTGACAGCGACGAAGTGAATGCGAGCTTGTCCGCGAGGTCGTCGTTGGCCACGATGTCGTCAGCGAGGATCGCTTCCATCAGGCCCCGGCCGATGTACGGGGGCGCTGCTCTCTCGCCCACCTCCCGGCGCAGCCCGAGTGGGCTCAGGCCGGTCACGGGATCGAGCCCGCCCTGCAGGCTGGGGTCCCTGGCCAGTGACGGCAGGTCGTTGATGCGGCACATCCCGACGGACTGGACGTGCTGCAGCGGGCCCCCCAGGCTCGCGATGGGATCGAAGGAGCCCGTCCCTGGCGAGTAATTGCCATAGAGCGTGAACGCCGCCGTGGGCGGGTTGCCAGTCTCCTTGGTGATTTTGGAATGATCCGTGTTGCCCTGTCTCGCGGCGCGCGATGCCGGCGTGTTCGTGAGGGTGAAGTCGGCTGGCGGGCTGACGACGATACCGCCCTGCTCGATGTTCGACCGGACGTCCTCCGAGTTGGTGTGGCAGCCGAGGCAGGCGCGCTGATTGAACAGCGGCCCCACGCCCTCGGCGTCGGTGTGGGGCGTGATGAAGAAATGAAGTGGGCTGTCTGGACTGGTCGAATCCAGGAGCGCCATGACTTCAGGCGATGCATTCGGGTAGCCCAGGGACTCGTAGTCTGGGGCTGCACCGAAGCCGGCACGCGGATGCAGTTCGACGGGCTGTAGCCGGCTTGGATCCCCTGGTGTTGCAATGCCCAGGAGGTCACGCTGCGCCTCAAGCTCCGGCGACTCGACCACGTCACCCTTGGAGCACCCAATGATGGACAACATCAATCCAACACACAGTGCACGCATTCCAGCCTCCTGCCTCATGCTAGAAATCACCGAGGAGATCCACGAACACGCGCTGAACCGTGTTCTCCTGGAGTGGGCTCCCGTCGTAGTGGTTGAACTGGAACTGGGCACGCAGGTGCCGCAGGAGCTGATAGTTGATGCCCGCCTGTAGGCCCGAGTAGTCCGAGCCGGCGCCGAGATCCGAGTCGGCGAACGTCGCCAGCACCGCATCCGCGTCGACGGAGCCGTACGTCATCCAGAGGTTCAGTGGCTGCAAGCGGCCCTGCTCGTCCCCCATGTGGACTCCAGCGGTGACCCGGATGCCGTCGCGGTCCATGGGCACCTCGAAGTTGTGGATGTAGTCCGCCAGCAGGAACACCTCTGGGTTTCCGACCGAGGGCGCGCTGATCGGGAAGTGGAGCTGCGCGGTGGCATTCACCATCCGGAACGCATCGGTCACGAACCCCTCGGCGCCGGGTCCGTAGTTGATGTGGTTGTTGGTCATGAAGAGGCCTGGACGGAGCAGGAATGCGTTGGCTGGAGTCCTGGATGCAGACAGGCCGGCGTTCAGGTTCTCGTAGTCATAGAAGGCCACTGCCGCCGTCACCCAACGGGTCGTCACGGTCAGTTGGTCCGCAATCAGGGAGGTGATGCCCGTCTTGCCGATGAAGCGCAGATCCTCGATCTCGTTCAGCTGGAAATAGGAGGCGACATTCTCCAGCTTGAAATCCGGGCCGTCGAAGGGCCGTACGTGCAGCGCCACCCCGGACGGGCTGATGTCATTGTCCCAGACCATCTCCGAGCGCCAGGTCCCCACCTGACCGCGCCAGAAGGGGTTGGGGATCTTGCCGAAGCTGAAGGAAAGCAGTTCGCGCCTGGCGAATGGGCGAACGGTGACCCACGCCTGGTCGAAGCCAATGTCCTGGGGGCGGAATGCGTTGCCCAGCGGCGAGAACTCCACGGCGGGGTTGGGTGTCTGTGATGCGCTGATGCGAATGCCGCCCCTGAGCGGGGCCGACTGTGCCCCGAACTCCGCGCCCAGCCGCAGGCGATACCGCAACCCGTTCGCCGAGGCGTCGCCTCGGAACTGATCCGTCAGGTCCGAGGTCTCTGTGTACTCGTAGCGTAGGGTGATACTGGCGCCGAGCTTCAGCGGAACACCGCTCAGCAGGAGCGTCCCGATTGGCGAGGAGGATCCGTCCCCCGGTGGCTCGGACGCGGGGGCCTCGGGCGTGGGAGATTCGGATTGCCAGGCGTGCGCCTGCGATCGCGGCGGAAGGAGCAGACGCAGCGAGGCGCCACGTTCCCATGGAGCGGGGAGCGCAGGCTGTGCGGACGCCGGTTGTGCGGATGAGAGGAATCCAGTTACGAGTGCCGCCGTGACGGTCAGTCGATAGGGTCTCACTGTTTGGACTCCTCTTCTGTGTGAGCCGTTGGGAGGCGGACGGGATCCCCCTCTGATCCAGGACTCTGTCATTTGGAGTCTGAATTCCAATGGGCTGCAAGTGCCATGGTTTTGTCTTGCTTATGGCAGGTGTATGGTTTGAGGAGCGGCGCCGGATACCCACCAAGCTGTCCAGAGCACCTGCTGGTGTGCCCCAATCCATGCCTGGCCGACCGACGGGCCCTGCTGACAGACCATCGCCTCGCCGGGGCGGCTGTTCCGCCGCGTCCGGGCCGGGCCCGTGCTCGGAGCACAACCCGAGCGTAGCCAGGCCCGCTAGGGGCTGTCCCTGATTAACGCAGCCAGAGAAGCATGGAAGCGACGTGGAGGACAGCGAGGTAGCAGGTCGCCGTCTTGTCGTAGCGGGTGGCGGCGGCGCGAAAGCGCTTGAGGTCGTGGAAGA
>NZ_RAVW01000566.1 GCF_003611585.1 Corallococcus exercitus
CGGTGGGCAGCTGGGGGATGGGTGCGTTCGGCGTCGTCGGAGCCTCCGCCACGGGGGACGGGGTGGTGGTGTCCGGCGTCGTGTCGTTCGGGATGGTCGTGTCGTCCGGCACGGGCGTGGGAGCGGGCTCCTCCACCGGCGTGGGCGCGGGCGGCATCACGTCCTCGAGCGTCGTCGCCATGGTGAAGCCGTCGTGGAAGATGGTCCCTTCGGGCTTGATGGCGTCGTCGCGGTACAGACCCATCTTCAGGTAGTTCAGGTCCTTGCCGAACTGGTTGGCGCCGTAGGTCTTCGGCAGCACGTGCTCACCGTTGTGCCACAGCTCCACGAAGCCGGCCTTCTTGTCCGAGGACCACTTCACGTGCAGCACGAAGTCGTGCCAGTTGCCCTTGTCGATGGACGTCTGCCACAGCACGGGCGTGGTGTTGCCGCCCACGCGCAGGTTGATCTTGTCCCCGCGCACGAAGAACTCCAGCGGAGGAGAGCCACAGCAGCCCTCCTGGTGCCACTGGGTGATGACCTGCCACGAGTCATGCACCGGGTAGTTCGACGGGAAGAGCGTGCTCCACTTGTAGTAGTACTCCTTCCCCTGCGTCTCGTGGGTCAGGTAGAGCAGCTCGTTGCGGTTGCCGCTGGCGTTGATGGGATCATCGCCCTGCTTCACGGTGGCCTTGAGCGCGTACCTGCCGTCACGCACCACATCCGTCACGACCTGCAAGCGGCTGTTGGCAACACTCTGCTGCCGCGTCCACTGGGACGTGTTGCCGGTCTCGAAGTCGCCCTTCCAGATGATGCTGGCGGATGCGAGAGCCGGCATCAGGGAGGCCGCGGCAACGAGCTGAAGGAGTCGCTTCAAACAGGGGTCCTTTCGGTCCGGGTTGGGCCACGAGGACACGCGGCGGGGAAAAAGCCTTCCCGCCCCGTCCCGCCTGCCAAGCCCCTGCCGCACGCGCGCCTGGCGGGACGCCTGCCGGGGCATGAGGGAGACGGGCCCCTGCCGCCCGCCACTTCCCCAGGCATGCCGAAGCGCGTGATTCCGGGTGGATGCGGGCGCTCAAACCATCCGTTGAAGGCAGCCGTGCGGCCGAGCCCCCGAGCGTCATCCCCCCAACAACCTGACGGCCCGGCGTCCCGTCCCCCTCTTGCGGCGAACCTGGGAAGTGGAGCCTTTTTTCAAGATCGGCGGAGCAGGCCGTCTATTGGTGCGTGTGTCGCCCAAAACATCCGATGCGCCTGTTCTCCCACCGCCTTGCTACCCACCGCGTCATGGGACGCCTGGAGGCAGGACGCGAGGCCAGGTCGGCGTTCGTCGGAGGTTGGTGTAGAACGTCCCGGAAGGGCGGCTGGGGGGAGACGCCCGAGGGGACCGCATGGTGAAGCCGGCGAAGAAGAGTGTCTGGGCGCTGGCACTGGCCATCCCCCTCCTGGCGGTGGGAGTCGCGGCCCTGAAGCCCCGGGCGCAGCCGCAGTCCGTTCCCGACACCTTCTGGGCGGACCGTCGGGCGGCGGCCCGTATCGAAGCCCGCCTCACGCACCCGGAAGCGGACCGCTACCGCTCGCGTGCGCCCGCGGGTGGCTGCCCGGTGCCCGCCGAGCCGATGCCCCTGGGCCCGCTCGCCCGCATGGAGTCCAAGGAGGACTGGGGCGGCATCGCGGCGGCGTATGCCCTGGAGGGTGAGTGGAGCCAGGCAGCGTCCTTCCTGGAGCGCCTGCCGGCTTCACCGGAGCGCGACAGCGACCTGGCGGCGGTGGCGCTCGCCCGGGGGGACCATGAGCGCGCGCTGCGCCTGCTGGACGGCGCGCTGGCCGCGAAGCCCGGCCTGACACAGGCCCTGTGGAACCGCGCGCTGGTGTTCCGCGAGATGGGGCTGACGCTGCGCGCGTCGGAGCTGTTCGAGCAGGTGGCGAAGCGCAACGAGCAGGGCTGGGGACGTGAGGCCCACGCCCAGGCGCTGGCCCTGCGCGAGGCCACGCTGGAGCGCCAGCGTCAGTGGAAGGCCGCGCGCGAGGCGACGATGGCCCTGGTGGAGGACCCGAAGGCGCCGCTGCCCATGGACGCGGCCCGTCAGCTGCCGGGGACGGTGCGCGGCGTCTTCTACGAGGCCGTGCGCGCCGCGCCGTCGAAGGAGCGCGCGCTGGCGCTGCTGCCCCTGGCGAAGGAGCTGGACCGGGTGCAGGGCGGCAGCGTGCTCACGGACTACGTGCAGCGCGTGGCGAAGCGCGACTTCTCCCGCCGCGCGGAGCTGGCGCGGCAGTACGCGGAGTCGCTGCGCGCGGGCCACGCCGTCCCGGAGACGCTGATGGACCGGGCGCGGCTGTCCGGCGACGAGGACATCTACCTGGGCGCCCTCATGCGCACGCGCAAGGGGACCTTCAACCACCTGAAGGACACGGTGGAGCGCATCAAGCGGCTGGAGGACCCCTGGTTCACCTACGTCGCGGACCGCGACCAGGCCTTCAAGGAGATCGCCGACGGCGCGTGGTGGAAGGCCGAACAGCGGCTCTTCGGCTCGCTCCAGCGCTGCCGCGAGAGTGGCCTGTCCGTGCGCTGCCTGGAGCTGGAGAAGCGGCTGGCCATCTTCTATTACGACATGCAGCGCGTGACGGAGTCCGAGCAGCACGCGCGCGTGCTCTGGGCCGGCGCCCGGCAGCTGCGCGAGTGGGAGCTGGAGTTCAGCGTGCTGGAGGTCCTGAGCCAGGTGGCGCGCTCGCGCAATGACCTGGGCAGCGCCCGCGCCTATCTGGAGGAGTGGATGGCGCGCGGCCCCACGCGCAGCTGCGCCTGGCCCCACGTGCAGCTGGCGCACCTGCACTACCTGGACCTGCGGCCCCAGGACGCGCGGCGCGAGCTGGACACCGCCGCCGCCTGCGCGGACAACCCCATGGAGCCGGTGTTCGGCGCCACGCTCGCGGAGCTGACGCGCTCCAGCTCCGGCGCCCAGGACGCGGAGTGGCTCTCCCGCGTCACCTCCAACATGCTGTCGGGCCCGGGCGTGCAGGGCGACCGCGTCTACGCGGGCTATCTTGAAGGCCGCTTCCACCTGGACCGCGACCGCGCGAAGGGCGAGAGCCACCTGCGCGACGCCATCAAGGAAGCGGACACCCTGCCGCGCGGCGACGCGCTGGGGCGCGAGGCCTGGGCGCTCAGCTATTCGTCGCTCGCGGTGGACGCGGGCCGCGCGGGGGAGTTCCCCAAGGTGGTGGGGCTGATGGCCGCGCAGTTGGGCACGCCCGTGCCCACGCGGTGCGCGCTGGCCGCCAGCGTCCACGCCGAGCGCACCGTGCTGGTGGCGCTGGGCCCCCAGGGCGAGGTGAAGGGGCACTACGACGACACGCGCAAGGAGCCCTTCGCCCGCGCGGACTCGTCCCGGCTGGTGCCGGAGACCCTGCGCAAGACGCTCTCCAGCTGCGACCACGTGGACGTGCTCGCGTGGGCCCCTGTCTTCGGCCGCACGGACCTCCTGCCCTCCGACATCGCGTGGAGCTTCCGCCTGGGCCGCGCCCAGGGCCCGCGCCCGGTCGCCAGCGCCCAGGCGGCGCGCCGGCTGGTGGTGGCCGGCGTGGAGGCCCCGTCGCTGTTGCAGCTGCCGCGGCTTCCCGCGTGGACGCCGGACGCGGAGCCGGGCAGCGCGCCGCCCAACGTGCTGTCCGGTTCGGACGCCACGCCGTCGCGCGTGCTGGAGAGCATGGCGGACGCCACGGAGATTGAGATCCACGCGCACGGCATCACCGACCCCAGCATCTCCGGCGCGTCGCTGGTGGTGCTGTCCCCGGAGGTGAACGGTCGCTACGCGCTCACCGCGGACGTGGTTCGCGAGCAGCGGCTCAAGGGGGAGCCCACCGTGTTCCTGGCCGCGTGCAGCGCGGGCCGCACCACGGCGCTGCAGAGCACGGAGCCCTTCAGCCTGCCGGCGGCCTTCATCGACTCGGGCGCCCGCGCGGTGCTGGCCTCCACGGTGGACATCCCGGACGCGGCGGGCCGCTTCTTCGACGGCGTGCGCCGGCGCATCCACGCGGGCTCGCCCGCGGCCGTCGCGCTGCGCGACGAGCGCCAGGCGTGGCTCGCGCGCGACGGACGGGCCGGGTGGACACGCTCGGTGCTTCTGGTGGAGAAGGCGGACTGAAGCGCTTGCTACGGGGGGGCATCCAGGTGCGTGTTTCCGCCGGGGACGACGAAGTGGTGGAAGGTGACGCTGGCGCTCACGTCCAGCGCCTTCACCCAGTGCCACCAGCCCACGGGCAGGAACACCATGTCCCCGGGCTCCAGCACCGTCTCCAGCACCGTGGCCTCCGCGAACAGCGGGTGCGCCACCAGGTCCGGCGCGCCCGCGTCCACGTGGCTGAAGGTGCCCCGGTGCGGGTACACCCGGTGGCGCTCGTAGGACGGCACCAGCTTCACGTGCTTCCTGCCCATCACCTGGCCCAGCAGGATGTTCATGTTGTCGTGGTGCAGCGGGGTGACGGTGCCCGCGGGGCCCAGCAGCAGCGTCATCTGATCCGCCTGCAGCGACGGGTCGATGATGCCCTCGGGGGCGCGCAGGTCGTCGCGCAGCGCGGACAGCCCCTCGCGGCTCCAGTTGTCGTTGCGCGGAACCATGTAGTAGTCGTTCGTCTGCCGGCCGGACTCCACCATCGCCAGGAAGTCCGCGAAGGGCATCCGCGAGCGGTGCCGGTCCTGCTGGGCCGCGTGCTCCGGGTTGGCGTCGCGCCCCGTCATCACCTCCACCTCCACCTGTCCGAAGTGTTCGCGGAAGTACGGCACCGACCACTTCTGGAGCGCGGGCCAGTCCTTCATCGCCCCCTTGAGCACCACCGGCCGGTGGCCGAAGTAGTAGCGGCGGAAGAACTCCTCCGGGGTGAGCCCCTCGCGCACCTCCAGCTCGCGGCCCCCGTCCTGGGCCCGGAGCGCGCTGTAGGTCTCCATCAGCGACTCCAGCCACCCGAAGTGCCGGGCCACCTGGCGGCACGCCTGGAAGTAGGGGTGCTGCCCCGCCGCGGCAATCTCCGCGCGCGCGACCTCCTGGGACACGCCCGCTCCCACCAGCACCCCCTCCACCTCCTCCACAC
>NZ_RAVW01000567.1 GCF_003611585.1 Corallococcus exercitus
GGGCGTGCCCTTCCTGCTCTTCGAGCGCGACGCGAACCTGGGCGGACGGCTTTCCCACGGCGCCCCGGAGGACGGTGCGCCCTTCGTGCCGGAGGCCACCGCGTTCCCGCAGGGCAGCGTGGTGCGCAAGGCGACCGTCATCGGCCTGTATGACGACGAGCACGGCCGCTACCTGGCGGTCGCGTCCCAGGAGGCCGCGAACCTGCGGCTGCTCAAGGTCTACGCGAAGCGCTTCCTGCTCACGGTGGGCGGCCATCCCCCCACCCTCCCCTTCGAGAACAACGACCTGCCCGGCGTCATCGCGGGCCGCGCGGCGAGCCTGCTCTTGCGCAAGCACGACGTGGCGCCCCAGGTGGCGACGCTGGTGGGCCACGGCGCGGAGTTGCACGCGCTGGCGCACCTGTTCACCCAGCGCGGCGTGGAGGTGGCGGCGGTGGTGGACCTGAAGGGCCCGCTGCCCGCCAACGCGCACCCGAAGGCCACGCTCGGTGACGGGCTCAAGGCGCACGGCCTGCGCGGCGTGACGGCCCTGAGCTTCACGCCCCAGGGGGGCCGCAAGCAGAAGGTGTCGTGCGACGCCATCGTCGTGTCGGTGCCGGTGACGCCGGGCTTCGAGCTGGCGCGCCAGGGCGGCGCGAAGGTGGAGTTCGACGCGGACGCGGGCCACTTCCGGGTGGAGGCGGACGCGGACGGCCGCACGCAGGCGGCGGACGTGTTCGTCGCGGGCGACGTGGCGAAGCCAGGCACGGCGAAGGACGCCGCGGCCATGGGCGCACGCGCGGCGCAGGCGCTGCTGGGAGGGCTGTCATGAGCAAGGCGCTCGTCTGCACCTGTGAGGACGTCACCGTCACGGACGTGGAGCACGCCATCGAGCGCGGCTACCACGACGTGGAGTCGGTGAAGCGCTACACGGGCTTCGGCACCGGCATCTGCCAGGGCAAGAGCTGCCACGCCGCGGTGGCGGCGCTGCTCAAGCAGAAGGCCCCGGCGCTCAAGCCGGAGGGCGTGGTGCCCTTCACGCCCCGTCCGCCGCTGTACCCCACGGAGCTGCGCGTGCTCGCCAGCGCTCCGGTGGACGAAGCCGTCCCGCCCGTGGGCGGCGTGCCCCAGGAATTGGAGCACTTCCCGTCCGCGCTGCGCCCGACAGGGCCGGTGCCGCAGAAGGCGAAGGTGGTCATCATCGGCGGCGGCATCATGGGCCTGTCGCTGGCGTACAACCTGGCGCTGCGCGGGGAGACGGACGTCGTCGTGCTGGAGCGCGGCTACCTGTGCGCGGGCGCGTCCGGCCGCAACGGCGGCGGCGTGCGCATGCAGTGGGGCACCCCGGCGCTGATTGAGCTGGCCAAGCGCTCCATCGACCTGATGAAGGGCTTCGCGCGCGACCTGGGCGTCAACGTGTGGCTGCGCCAGGGCGGCTACCTCTTCCTGGCCAAGCGCAAGGACACCGCGTACCGGCTGGATCGCAACGCCGCCCTGCACAACAAGTACGGCGTGCCCACGCGCATCATCACCGCGGACGAGGCGCGCCAGGTCGTCCCGGGCCTCACGATGAAGGACTGCGTGACGGCGGCCTACAACCCGGAGGACGGCGTCATCTTCCCCTGGGCCTTCCTGTGGGGCTACGCGCAGGGCAGCGTGAAGCGCGGCGTGAAGGTGGAGACGTACACCAACGTCACCGGCTTCGAGACGAGCAACGGCCAGGTGCGCAAGGTGAAGACGGACCGGGGCGACATCGCCTGCGACACCGTCGTGCTCGCCTCCGGCGCGTGGAGCCCGGCGGTCGCGAAGCTGGCGGACGTGAAGCTGCCCAACGAGCCGCACCGCCACGAAATCCTCAGCACCGAACCGCTCAAGCCCTTCCTGTCGCCGCTGGTGTCGGTGCTCGACACGGGCCTGTACTTCAGCCAGTCCATGCGCGGTGAGATTGTCGGCGGCATGGGGGACCCGTTGGAGCCCTCCGGCCCCAACATGGGCAGCACCCTGCGCTTCGTGTCGCGCTTCGCTCGCGCGCTCACGGAGCAGTTGCCGCACGTGGGCCAGGTGAAGGTGCTGCGCCAGTGGGGCGGCCTCTACGACGTCACCCCGGACAACAACCCCATCCTCGGGCGCACCCCCGGCCTGGACAACCTGCTCCAGATGTCCGGCTTCGTGGGCCACGGCTTCATGATGGCCCCCGCCGTCGCGGAGCGGATGGCGCAGTGGATGACCTCCGGTGCCTCCGACGAGCTCTTCACCCGCTTCAACCTCCGCCGCTTCGAGGAAGGCACCCTCGAGCGCGAGGACATGATCATCGGCTGAAGAATTCCGCCCACCCCGCCCCTGTCTCCGCCTGGGACAGGGGCGGTCCCCGCATGTCCGCAAAAGCGGCACTCCCGGAAAATCACGCAAACTCCCGGGATGGCTGGGGATTCGCCGGGGAACGTGACGTTTCTTTACAAACGCAACCGGGTTGCACGGAGCATCCGCGCACCACCCGTGCGGGTGCATGACCCCGGGTCTCCTCTGGGAGGCGCCGTGGCACGCGGCGTGCCTAGGCCTCCCGCGCCGCGCAATGCCGCGCGGGGGGAGATTCAGTGATGGCCGCGAAGAAGCTCGTGGGTGCGATGCTGGTGATGGGCCTGACGGCGTGTGGTTCCGTGGAGCCCATGGACGTGCCGGACGCGGAGCCCAATGAGGCGCTGGCGTCGCAGGAGTCCAACGTCATCGTGGGCACGCTGAACTGGGTGAGCGCCACGTCCCTCTCGGGGACGCAGCGCACGAAGTCCCTGGCGGTGGGCTACCTCTCCATCCCGGCGGTGGGCAGCCGCTGCACGGCGTGGCTGGTGTCCAACGACGTCATCATCACCAACAACCACTGCATCGGCAGCAGCGCGGACGCGGTGGGCGCGCGCGTGTCGTTCAACTACGAGGACGGCGTCGCGTCCGCTTCGCGCGTCTGGTACCCGTGCGCCACGTTCATCAAGACTTGGAGCGGTGACGACATGACGGCGCTGCGCTGCTCGGCGGTCAACGGCCAGCTGCCCGGCCAGGTGTACGGCTTCCTCACCGTCTCCAGCACCAACGCGGCGACGAGCTCGTCCGTGTACGTCGTGAACCAGAACTGCGACTACTACACGACGCCGTCCTGCACGCCGACGAAGAAGTCCTCGCCGGGCTCGGTGCTCAACGGCAACTACAGCACCACGGACATCTCCTACGACGCGGACACGCTGGGCGGCTCGTCCGGCTCGCCCGTCATCTCCACGTCCACGAACCAGGTGGTGGCGCTGCACCACATCGGCATCGGCGGCAACTCGCAGGGCCGCGGCACGGCCAACACCGGCGTGAAGGCCACGCGCGTGAAGGCGCGGCTCGCGGAAATCGGCCTGTAGTCCGTCACGTCGCGGAAGTGGGCTCCCCTCCGGCCAGCAGCACCGGCCGGGGGGGCGCACCCGCTCCGGGCCCGGACGGATTCAAGAGCAGCGTCCGCTTGAGCCCGCCCAGCGCCAGCCGCCCCAGGCCCCGCTTGAAGGAGCGCGGCAGGAAGCGCAACAGGCGCATCACCCACCGGTGCCCCAGGCCCGGGTACACCAGCGCCTCGCCCCGCTCGAAGCCCTCCAGGGCCTCGCGGGCGCACTGGCGCAGGGACAGTTCGAAGAAGGGCGTCACCTCCCCTTCCAGGTGCGGCCCCAGTGCCAGCGGGCCCGCGGCCACGAAGGTGACGGGGATGCCCGCGTCCTTCAGCTCCAGGCGCAGGGACTCGCTGAAGCCATCCAGGAAGCGCTGCGTGGCGGCGAACGTCACCGCGCCCGGCAGGAACAGGCGCGCGGCGCCCGAGCCCACCATGAGGATGCCGCCCCGCCCGCGCTCCACCATGGGGCCCAGCAGGCGGTGGGTGATCATGGCCGGGGCCAGCACGTTCGCCTGCACCAGCTCCTCGATGCGCTTCCAGCGCTCCTCCGCGTACAGCCCGCTGGAGGCGTGGTCCGCGTTGTTGATGAGCACGTCCACGCGGACGTAGTGGCGCTCCAGGTGTTCGAAGAGCGCGTCCACGGCGCGCGGATCATCCAGGCGGCAGGCGCGGATCATCACCCCCAGGGTCGGGTTGCGGGCGAGCAGCTCCTCCCGCAGGGCCCCCAGGTCGTCCACGTCGCGCGCGACGAGCACCAGGGTCCTGACCCGGGAAGAGAGCAGTCGGGCAAGCTCGCGGCCGATGCCGCCAGCGGCGCCAATGATGAGCACGGTACCGTTGTCGATGGGAGGGCGCATATGGGGGCAGGACCTCGGACCAGAAGGTGCCCATGCGCGGGTGGCCCTGCGCGCCCGCCCCGCCGCTCGGCCTCCCATGAACGCCCGCTTGCCCTCGCGGCGAGTGGGCGTTACGCATGCCCTGTTCCCCCAGGAGGAGGACTCCCATGGCTGGCCCTTCACGCATCCTCGTGCCGGTGGACCTGAAGGACGGGTCCCGCTCCGTCGTGGACTACGCGCTGCAACTCGCCCGCCCCTTTGGCGCGACGGTGGACGTCATCCACGCGTGGGAGCCGCCGCAGTACGTGGCGCCGGATCTCCTGGTGGCCTCGCCCGGCTGGGACGCCACCTCCCTGGAAGCCATGGCGCGCGACACCGCCGGCAAGGATCTGGAGAAGCTCCTGCGCTCCGTGGACGGCACCGCGCCGGTGGCGCTGTCCCACCGCGTGGTGATTGGTGAAGCGGGCAACGTGGTGCTGGATGAGGCCGAGCGCGGGAAGTACGACCTCATCGTGATGGGCACGCACCAGCGCAAGGGACTCACGCGCATGCTGCTGGGCAGCGTGGCTCAGAAGGTGGTGGGCCACGCGGCATGCCCGGTGCTCACCCTGCACGTCAGCCAGGACTAGGGCGTGTCCGCAAATTAGAGCCAGAGGCGGATGGAGGCGATATGGACCATCGCCAGGTAGTTGGCGGCGCGCTTCTCATAGCGCGTCGCCACCCGCCGGTTCTGCTTCAAGCGATTGAAGAGA
>NZ_RAVW01000568.1 GCF_003611585.1 Corallococcus exercitus
TCCCTCCCAAGCCCTCGTCCCCCTCCCGGACGTCCGTCCCTGGCTCCACCGTCGCCGCCACGGTGCTGACGCTCGCTTCCGGAGCCTCCGCGGGCCGGCTGCCGTCCAACGTCAGCGACTTCCAGCCCCAGGCCACCACGTCACGGACGGGCAACACCGTGGCGGTGAACGCCGCGGCCCCCAAGCAGGCCCAGGCGTCCGGGCTGGAGCGCGAGCCCGCCCAGGCAGTGGCCTTCGTGCGCGACTTCAACGCGCGCCTGGACCTGCCGCCCGCGCGCCTGAAGGAGAAGCTGGCGCAGATGCGCGCAAGCCCCTCCGCCATGTTCCGCGCCATGCCCGCCCTGTTCCAGGCGGACCTGCGGGGCCCATACGCGCAGGAAGCCCGGCTGACGGACCGGCCCGCGCCGGACATCCGGGTGGTGGGCGACGCGCACGTGGGCAACCTGGGCACGTTCCGGGGCCCGGACGGCAAGGCGGTGTGGGGGCTCAACGACTTCGACCAGACGGGCACGGCGTCGCCGGAGGCGGACCTCACGCGCCTGGCCACCAGCGCCGTCCTCACCGCGCGCGAGGCGGGCCTGTCCCCCGGAGAGCAGGCCAAGGCGGTGGAGGCGCTCGCGAAGAACTACTTCGAGACGCTGGAGCTCCTGGCGGACGGCGACGCGAACCCCGGGGCCTTCCTGGACAAGAAGGAGTCCTCCGGCGCGGTGAAGGACCTCATCGGGAAGGCGCGCGACACGTCCGCGAAGGACCTGCTGTCCAAGTACGTGAAGCTCGACGGCGCGAAGGGGCCCCACTTCCTCAAGTCGGACACGCTCAAGCCGCTGGACGCGGAGCAGAAGGCGGCCGTGCGCACGGCGCTGGCGTCCTACGAGAAGACGCTGGACGGCACGGAGGGCGTGGCGGTGCCCCTGAAGGTGCTGGACCTGGCCGCACGGCTGGACGCGGGTGGCAGCAGCTACGGCCTGGAGCGCGACTACGTGCTCGTGGGCGCGGCGGATCCGAAGGCGCCGCCCGTGCTGCTGGAGCTGAAGGAGCTGCTCGCTTCCGGGGTGACGTCGCCGCCGGTGCCGGCGAACGGCGCGGACGTGGTGAAGGCGCAGGAGGAGCTGGGCGGCGCGGTGAACCCGCTCACGGGCGCGGTGGAGATGGGCGGCCGGGCCTTCCTCGTGCGCGAGGTGGAGCCGGAGAAGGCCAGGCTGGACGACGCCGTGCTCGGGAAGAAGAAGGCCCTGCGCTCCACCTTCGAGCAGGCCGGCGTCGTGCTGGCCCGGGCCCATGGCAACACGCAGGCGCAGGCCACGCGCCTGGAGGACTGGGTGGGCGGCGACACGAAGGAGGCCACGAAGCGGCTGGTCGCCTTCGCGCAGGCCTACGCGGATCAGGCGGAAGCGGACTGGAAGGCGCTGAAGGCCGCGCGCTGATCAGAGCGACGCGGACAGCTGCCCCGCCGCGTCGCGCAGGGTGACGACGTCGAAGTCGTCCTTGAGCCACTGGAAGATGCTGCGCAGCCGCTCCAGCTTCTTCGCGGCGCTCACGCGCAGGTCGCGCTGCTGGCGCACCAGCTCCGGCGGGATGCCGTCCGTGGCGTCCAGCACGTCGACACCATGGAGCTCGAAGTTGAAGAAGGCGTCCGCCCGGCACGTGCGGTACGCGGCGCGCATCGTGCCGCGAGGCAGCGTCGTGGCGAACGTGCCGATGAACGGGAAGCGCACCACCGGCGTCACCGTCATCGGCAGCTCCAGCACCGCTCCCGAGCCGCGCCGGTAGGGCTGCGCGGGGTCCGGCCGGTACGGCACGCGCGGCGCCAGCAGCACACGCGGGGTGTCCAGCACGGAGCGCGACGGCCGCCCCAGCGCCGCGAGCGCCCCCATCACCGCCGCCTTCGCCGCGTAGTACGGAGCCGCCGGGAACGCGGAGGACCCATACCGGTACCCCTGCGCCACGGTGGCCGCGTACAGGTCCGCGTTCAGCGTGTAGCCCGGAGCGCGGAAGCCCGAAGGCCGCACGCCCACGGCCTTCAGGATGGCCGCGTCCGCCCGCGCCAGGTCCTCCGCGATGGCATCCGGGCCCCGCCGGGTGAGCGCGTAGTCATGGGCGTGGCTGTGGCTCGCCACCTCCACGCCCGCCGCGTGGGCGCGCCGCATGCCGTCCGCCGCGCCGGGGTCCGCCTCCAGGTCCTCGCCGATGACGAAGAACGTCCCGGGCACGCCGACCTGGGCCAGCAGCTCCAGGAAGCGCGGCACCGCCACGCGGTGGATCAGCGTCCGCGCGCGCTCATCGAGCAGCGACTCGGGCAGCCCGTGGATCCGGCAGTAGTGCGGCAGCGAATCCAGGTCGACGGAGATGGACGCCAGTCGCGCTGCCGGCATGGGGCAGTCCCTCGCTCAGGTCCCGCGGATGCGGATGACGTAGAACAGCTTGCCCACGTTCTTGAGCACGTTGGGCACGCGCTTGAACAGGTGGATGGACGGCTGGCGCTTCTCATGGAGCTGGATGGGGATCTCCATGACGTTGAGCCCCTCGCGCCACGCGCGGATGACGAACTCGCTGGCGAACACGTCCATGTCCACCACGCACTTGTGGATGACGGGCAGCAGCGCTTCCCGGCGGAACGCCTTCAGGCCGTGCGTGTCCGTGCCCTGGAAGCCCAGCGCCACGCGCAACAGCTTGTTGTGCACCCGCGTGGCCGCGCGGCGGATGAGGGGCCGCTGGTCGCTCGCGCCCTTGGCCGCCTTGGAGCCCACGACCATGTCCGCCTCGCCGCGCTCCAGCCGGGGCAGCGCCGCGTCGTAGAAGGTCAGGTCGCACAGGTCGATTTCATCGCAGACCACGTAGGTGCCCCGGGCCTTGAGGATGCCCGCCTTGAGCGCCACGCCGTAGTTGGGCGTCTCCGAGTGGAACCAGCGCAGGCGCGGGTTCTTGGAGCACAGCTCTTCCAGGAGCCGGGGCGTCGCGTCGCGCGAGCCGTTCTCCGCGAAGATGATTTCGTAGTCGAGCCCGCGAGCATCCAGCCCCTGACGCAGCTCTTCGGCTGCCTGGGCGATGATGGACTCCTCGTTGTAGACGGGGATGACGACGGAGAGGTGCAGGGCCATGGGTCCGGAGATGCGAAGGGAAGGCCTCGGGGCCTAGCACGGCCCCGGACCACCGTCGACAGGAGACGACTCCCTGCGTCAGCCGTTCAGCGTCCGGGCGCAGGCCCGCCCGCCCAGGATGGCGTCCTCCATGGAGGAGTACTCCCACTTCCCGTAGCGCCCCGCCGTGAGGATGCCCGCGTGCTCCAGGAAGCGGTTCACCTCCGCCATCGCGGGGCCATAGGCGTCGTCGTAGAGGACGTACGCGTTGGGAATCTCCCGCCCCTTGGTGAAGAGGACGTCGTCCGCCGAGTGGATCATCCGCGAGCGCAGCAGGTCCTCCACCGCGTACTTCTCCGCGTCCGCCACGGACAGCTCGCCGTGGTGGCTGAACTCGACGGAGAAGCTGGCCGTGTTGGGAGGGGCCAGGGGCGCGTACACCGCCGACGGCGCCCCGATGCGGTACGAGTGGAACTCCGGCTCCGGCAGGTAGATCCAGTGCCACGGCTGGCGGTTCGCGCCCCGGGCCCCCACGCACACGTACGTGACGATGAAGGCGCGCAGGCGCTTCGCCGCGGCGCGCACCTCGTCCGGCACGCCGGAGGCGCCCTTCCCGATGAGGTCCACCAGCAGGGGCAGCGCGATGGAGGACACCAGCCCCGAGTACGGCACGGTGCGGCCGTCGGAGAGTGCGACCTGCTTCGCCTTCCAGTCGATGGAGACGGGCTCGGTGCGCACGCTCAGCTCGCCGCCCGTCAGGTGCTGCTTCATCGCGCGCGCCAGGCTCTCGATGCCGCCCTCGCGCGGATAGAGGAACGACGCGTTGTAGCCCAGCTGATCACTGCCCGCGCCCAGTGCCCCGTCCACGACCTCCTTGAGGGTGGGGCGCGGCACGAACCGGCCGACCCACGCGGCGGACATCTCGCGCGGGTGCACGGTCCAGAGCTTCTGGTTGTAGGGCAGCATGAAGTTCTTCGCGAAGCCCTCGCCCATGTAGCGGAGGATGAACTCCTCGAAGTTCACGGGCTCGCGCTCGCGCAGGGCGCGGCCCTTCTCCCCGTAGATGGCCTCCACGTAGCCGACCAGGTTCTCCGCGACGACCTCCGGCGGCAGTCCGTGGGTGTTCACCTGGTAGGGGAAGCGGGTGAAGGTGTCGCGGGAGAAGACGGCGGCGCGGCGCTGGATGCGCACCAGCTGGTCCGGGAGCCAGAGCGTGTTGACCAGCTCCTGGATCTCCGGGTCGCGCAGGTGGAGCCAGTGGCCGGTGGGGTCGAAGTAACACCCGTCGATGACCTCGGTCTTGATGAGGCCTCCGACCCGGTCGGACTTCTCGATGAGGCGCCAGGGGCGCTTGAGGAAGTGCGCGGTGGACAGGCCCGCCAGGCCCGCTCCAAGGATGACGATGGGATCCATGACCCGCCGGGTCTACCACCACGGGAGGGCCCCTGGAAAAGGGACGCACACTGCTGGTGTTGCCGGGCGCCCGCCCTCCTGCCCGCCCGGGTGACGGCGGTGCGCCCCAGGGGCGCGTTCTTTCCGGGCTTGAAACGGCTCTGCTAGCCTGCACGCGCCGCGCGGACCATCGCACCGCCCCCGTCATTCATGCGCGTGCGCGCGCCAGCCGGTCTCGTCGAAGGAAAACAATGAAAGTCTCCTGCCCGTCGTGCCAGACGAATTACAACATCGATGACAGGCGGATCCCGCCCGGCGGCGCGAAGCTGAAGTGCGCCCGGTGCCAGACCACGTTCCCCATCAAGGCCGATGGCGCGGGCGCTGAAGCTCCCGAGGCCGCGCCCCCCGCGGCGCCGCAGCCCGCCGCCATTCCGCTCCCGGGCACCGCCGCGCCCCAGTCCGCCGCCATCCCCCTCCCCGGGAGCGCCGCGCCGCAG
>NZ_RAVW01000569.1 GCF_003611585.1 Corallococcus exercitus
AAGAGACAGGGTCCACATCCACGCCCGCCACCCCCGCGGCCTCCAGCCAGCGACGCCAGCCATCCTTGGGCGTGTCGTGGATCAACCGGACCCGGCCCAGGTCCTGGGGCGTCCGGAGCCGCTTCGCCAGCGCCGGGGTGCACACGGGCGCGAGCCCTTCGGTCGCGAGTTGCTCCGCCTTGAGCCCCGTCCACCGGCCCAGCCCGGAACGGATGCCCACGTCGAAGCGGTCGTCGAGGAAGTCCCAGAGCGCCTCGGAGCTGTTCACGTGCAGCTCGATGTCCGGATGCTGCTTCCGGAAGCGCTCCAGGCGCGGCAACAGCCAGCACGCGGCGAAGGACGGCAGCACGGTGAGGCGCAGCGGGCCCTGCTCGTGCGCGTACAGCCGCGTGGTCGCCTCGGACATGCGCTCGAACACGGGCGTCAGCTCGCGCAGGTACGCCGCGCCCCTCGCGGTCAGCGTCAGCGCATGGCCCCGGCGGTCGAACAGGGAGACGCCCAGCCAGTCCTCCAGCTGCCGCACCTGGTGGCTGATGGCCGCCTGGGTCACGCGCAGCTCCGTGGCGGCGCGGGTGAAGCTCAGGTGACGCGCGCCCGCCTCGAAGGCACGGAGGGCGCCCAGCGGTGGAATGCGGCGCATGCTCGATGAGCCCCCTTTATCGAGCACGCGAGGATAGCTCGCTGGGTCCGCGCCCCGAAATGGAGTCTGTCCTGTGCGGCGAGAAGGCGCGATGGACGCGCCGCGCGCGAGGTGCCCCGTCATGATCTCCGCCGAGGTGTGGGTGTTGTTCCTGGGCTACACGGTGCCCATGGTGGTGAGCCCCGGGCCGGGCAACACGGTGCTCGCCACCGCCGGAGGGCGCTTCGGCGTCCGGGGCACGCTGCCGTTCTGGTGGGGATTCGAGGTGGCCAACGTCGCGCTGTGCCTCCTCTACGGCATCGGCCTGGGGCGGGTGCTCCAGGGGCTGCCAGCGCTGCACGAGGTCCTGCGCTGGGGCAGCGTCGCGTACCTGCTCCACCTCGCGTGGGGCTTCTTCCGCGCCACGGCCGCGTCCAGGGAGGCGGACGACGCGCCCTCGCACCTCGGGTTCGTGGAGGGGCTGCTCGCGGTCGCGCTCAACCCGAAGATCCACTCGATGATCCTGGTGATGTTCTCCCAGTTCCTGGACCCCGCGCACGGGATGCTCCCCCAGACGGCGCAGCTCACCGCGGCGTTCCTCGCTGTCTGCGTGGCGTGCCACTTCCCATGGATCTACGGCGGGAAGCTCATCCTGGGGCGCTTCCACTCCGAGCGCGCCATGCGCATCCAGGGCTGGACCTTTGGCGCCTGCATGGTCGCCGTCGCGGCCTGGGTGGCCTTCGCCTGACACCGGCGCGTCCGCTCCCTCAAGGAAGGCACCACGTTCACCGTGCGCCTTCCCCGGTGCAGACCTGCGTCCACTGACTCACGAGGGCAATGACTCCAGGCCGCGGGCCCGGATGATGACGGTGGGCATCGGGGGCGGTGACGGGAGTCACCAGGACCGGCGACAGCGGTCACTGGCGTTGCCCGTGAAATCCGTGGGTTGTCCGCGTCCGCGCGGCCCGCGGGGGCTGGCACACGCGCTGCTATGGGGTCCCGTGTCGCTTCAACGCAAGAACCCATCCCCTTCGAGGTCCCCTCGCCATGGCCATCTCGCCCCTCCGCAGCGCCTCCGCTCCCGTCTCCCGCATGCCGGTGCAGGACGCCGCCCCCTCCCGTCCCCAGTGCGGCGGTGTGGAAGGGCTCGCCTCCGGGCCCATGGGCATGAAGCGGCGCACCCCGGGGGTGGAGGTGCTCCGGCAGGACGGCTTCGACGTCGGCTCCAGCAAGAACGCGGAGCTGGGCAAGCTCCTGCAGGACACGCTGTCGGCGCTGACCTCCATCGTCCAGTTGGTGGCGCAGGCCGTGCCGGGTGGCGCGCAGGCGCTCCAGGGTGTCTCCGGTGCGCAGGGCGCCCCGGGTGGGAAGTCCGGCTCGGGTTCGCCGCCGTTCTCCGACAGCAGCTTCACGCCCGCGGATTCAGCGCGTCCTCCCGTGGCGCTCAACGGCAACACCGGCGTCGTGGGTCCGGGGGCGTCGCAGCAGACGTCGTCCACGGGGGGTTCGAAGCTGGGTGGCAACCTGCCCCCGGCGCTGGAGAAGTTCCGGGGCGCCATCGAGTCCGCCTCCGCCAAGACGGGCATGCCCGCGGAGATGCTGGCCGCGCAGATCTGGCAGGAGTCGCGCGGCAACCTGGAGGCCGTCTCCACCAACGGCGGCAATGGCCTGACGGACACCGGCCTGATGCAGGTCAACCCCAACACCTACGGGGAGCTGCAGGCGAAGCACCCGGAGCTCCAGGGCAAGAACCTCTCCGACCCGGAGACCAACATCCTCGCGGGCGCCTTCTACATGAAGGACATGAAGGAGCAGTTCGGCAGCGATGAGCTGGCCCTGCGCGCCTACAACTCCGGACCCAACGGGGTGGACCGGAGCAACCCGGACGCCATCCCCGCCGGCACGGGCGACGCCACCTACGTGCAGAAGGTGAAGTCCTTCATGAACACGCTGGCCACCGGCCAGGGCACGCTGCCCGCGTAGCGCGCGGTCCATGACGCGCCCATGACGGAAGCATGGAATCTCCCGGGGGACAGGGGCGGGAGCGGCGCCTAGCTTCACGCCTCATGACCTCTTCCCTCTTCCGTCCCTTCGCGTTGGCCGCCGTCTCCTCCACGGGGTTGTTCCTGGCCGCGTGCGCGGGCAGCACCGCCGCGACCCGCCCCGCGGACATCCTCTCCGCCCGCCAGCTGGACATCGTCGACGAGCACGGCCAGGCGCGCATCCGCATCGGCGCGCCGATGCCCGACCCCCAGGGCCTGAAGCGCGCTGTGGCCGCGTACGGCATCCAGTTCCTGAGCCCCACGGGGCAGGAGATTGGAGGGCTGGCGATGCTGGATGCCATTGGCATCCGGGGGCTCTGCTTCGACAGCGAGGAGGGCTACGAGGCCATGTGCGTGGGCCTGGAGCAGGGAAAGCCCACCATCACCTTCCGGCATGACTGGAAGGAGCGCATCACCCTGGGCGTGGTGGATGGCGTGGCGAGCATCGTGCTCCACGACGCCCAGGGGAACCCCCAGCTCAAGCTGGAGGTGGACAAGGACGGCAAGACGCGGACGGTCGGCCTGACGCCCGCGCCGTAGCCACGTCAGCGCGTCGCGGCAGCGCCGCCGCCCTGGCTGTAGCTGTCGCAGAGCGCCATGTACTCGTCGCTGTTCATGGCGAGCGCGGAGACCCGCATCTTCTTCACGCGGGGCTTCGCGAGCGTGGTCTTGATCTGCACCATCTTGATGACCGGCAGGCCCATGTAGGACTGGTCCACGTAGAGGTTCTCCTCCATGTCCCCCCACGCGATGAGCAAGCCGTCCGGGAAGCGGATGCCGTCCCGGCCGATGAGCAGCACGGGCTTGTCCAGCTTGCCCAGCGCCGTGACGCAGTTGAAGAACATCCAGGCCGAGGCCAGGGTGATCAACGCGACGAAGATCCAGATGTTGCCCTGGGGAAGCGACTTCCAGGTCAGCGCGCCGAAGAAGACCGTCCCCAGCGTCCAGATGACCACGCCCGCGATGAGCCTGGCCCGCGAGTAGTAGATGGCGCGCGGCTGTTCCGCCTGCTTCCTGGACTGGGGGGAGCGATAGATTTCCATGTCGGGTGTCCGTGGGTGCGTCAGCCGGCCAGCCGGTCTGACAGGTAGGCCAGCAGGACTGGCGCGTTGATGACCTTCGCTTCGTCGAACTTCCGGGTCCTGCCCTGGGCGACGATGACCAATTCGCGGGACGCGAAGCCCTGGTCCACCTCGTCCTGGAGGCGGATGCTCTCGATGTCGTCCCAGCGCCAGAGCCGCCCCCGGTGGGTGAGCCCCGCGTCGCCCAGCGTCAGCGGCCCGAAGCGCACCGGCTGCCCGGCGGAGACCTGGAGGCTCACCCGCTCCAGCAGGCGCGGCACCACCTGGCTCAGCACGGCCTCATGCAGCGCGTCCGCGTCACTCCACAGGTCCAGCCGCAGCCGCAGCGTTCCGCCCGCGTGGCGCAGGACGAGGCGGTCGTGCGCGTGCTGTTCGACGACCTCCCGCACGTCCCGCCACCGGATCCTCGTGACGTCGGCGCGCAGCCCCTCGTCGTCCACCGTCACCACGTGCGGCGCCCACAGCCAGGCGAAGAGGTCCCGGGCCCGCCAGCCAAGGACGTAGATGCAGCAGGGAATGCCCAGCAGCAGCAGGTGGAAGCCGAACGGGCTCTGGAGCACGTCCTGGATCATCCGGTGCGGGAGCAGCGGCACGCCCAGGGGGTCCAGGAGCGCCGCGGCCTCGACGTAGAGCAGGGCCAGGCCCGCCAGGAACCAAGACAACGAGTGTGTGGGAAAGATCTTGTGGTGCGAGCGCTTCAGTGACGCCTCCAGACTGCGTGGCGTCTATAGACAATCACCCCTGTCTCCGCGACGTGTTTCGCCCCTCGGGCGTACGTTCTCGCGGTCTGGGAAAAAGCACGCTCGCGGGCTGAGACAGCGCTGTCTGGCCTTGCCTGGAATCTCCTTTATCCAATCACAGACACGCTCCAGCCCGCGGGACTCACCCCACCAGCTTCGCAGCGGGCACGCGCACGGTGAAGCGCGCGCCGCCCAGCGGACCGTCCTCCACCTGGAGGGTGCCGCCGTGCTGCGTGACGATGGCGTGCACGATGGAGAGGCCCAGCCCGCTGCCGCTCGCCTTCGTCGTGAAGAAGGGCTCGAAGAGCCGCCCGCGCACGTCCTCCGGCACGCCCGGTCCGCTGTCGTCCACGCACAGCGCCACGTCCCCGCCGTGCGCGCTCGCGCTGAAGCGCACCCGTCCTCCCGGCGGCGTCGCCTCCAGCGCGTTGAGCGCCAGGTTCAGCAGCACCTGCCGCAGC
>NZ_RAVW01000056.1 GCF_003611585.1 Corallococcus exercitus
GCACATGACCGCCCAGCGAGCCCAGGGACGGCGCCGCCCCGCCCGCCACCACCGCCGCGATGGCCGTGTACGCCACCAGCGCGGTGCCGTCGTTGAAGAGGCTCTCGCCCTGGATGATGCCGGCCAACCGCCCGGGGACTGGCGCGCGGCGGAAGGCGTAGAGGATGGACACCGTGTCCGTCACCGCGAGGATGGAGCCCAGCAGCAGCGCGGGCCCCCACGCCAATCCCAGCATCAGGTGCAGCGCGGTGCCGGTGGCGCCAATGGCCAGGACCATCCCCAGCGTGGACAGCAGGCCAATGGGGACCGCGTTCGCGCGGATGCCATTGAGGTCCGCCATGATGCCGCCCTCGAAGAGCAGCAGGGGAAGACAGATGAGGAAGACCACCTGGGGGTTGAGTGGGGGCACCCCCGGCAGCAGGTGTGCGACGGAGATGAGCAGGCCACCAAGCACCAGCGCGACGTTGTACGGCACGCTGGCCCGCTTGGCGGCGATCGCGAGTGCGATGGCCGCCACCATCAGGCCGATGAGGATGGGCACTTCCAGCAGCACGGCGACTCCACTGGGACCGGGGGAGGGCGCGAAGCTTTCCAGATTCACGCGGACCGTGCACGGGCACCGTCTGCTTTTCGTCGTCCGGCCCAAGGCCCCGCCCGCCTGCCTTCCCTCCCCTCGAAGTGCATCCTGGCGGCGGTGCGTCCGCGTGGTACAGCGGGACCCCCGATGAACTCCGGCTCGCTGGACACCCTGGTCCTCTCCGTCACGGCGCTGCGCAAGACGTACGGCGCCCACACGGCCGTGGACGGCATCTCCTTCGACGTGCGCCGCCGCGAAATCGTGGGGCTCCTGGGGCCCAACGGCGCGGGCAAGAGCACCACCATCAACATGCTCCTGGGCGTGCTCCAGCCCACCTCCGGCACCATCCACATCGAGGGCACGGACCTGGGCACCCAGCGGGTCAAGGCGCTGTCGCGCACCAACTTCGCCGCCGTCTATTCGCCCCTGCCCGGCAACCTCACCGTGGCGCAGAACCTGCGTGTCTTCGGTCTCATCTACGGCGTGAAGGGGCTGTCCGCCCGCATCGAGGCGCTGCTGGAGGAGTACGACCTCAAGCGCTTCCGCGACACCAAGTGCGGCGTGCTGTCCTCCGGCGAGCAGACGCGCGTGTCGCTGGCCAAGGCCATGCTCAACGAGCCCCGCCTGCTGCTGCTGGACGAACCCACCGCGTCGCTGGACCCGGCCACCGCGGTGGACATCCGCACCCGCATCAAGGCCTTCGCCGCGAAGGGAAACAGCAGCGTGCTGTGGACGTCGCACAACATGTACGAGGTGGAGGCCGTCTGCGACCGCGTCCTCTTCCTTGCGCGCGGCCGGGTGCTGCTGGCGGGCGACCCCAAGACGCTGCCCCGCGAGCACGGCAAGGCCTCGCTGGAGGAGCTGTTCATCGCCGTGGCCAACGAGCCGCTGGCGCTGGAGAGGACCGAAGCGCCATGAACCTGAACCACGTCGCGGGCATCGCGCTGCGCCAGTTCTATCTCTACAAGGGCAACTTCGCGCGCGTGGTGCCGCTGTTCGCGTGGGTGGCCATCGACATGGTGCTGTGGGGCTTCATGACCCGGTACCTCAACAGCGTCACGTCCGCCGGCTACAACTTCGTGCCGGCGCTCCTGGGCGCGGTGCTGCTCTGGGACTTCTTCGCGCGCGTGATGCAGGGCCTGACGACAGGCTTCTTCGAGGACGTCTGGTCGCGCAACTTCCTCAACGTCTTCGCCACGCCGCTCACGCTGACGGAGTACGTGAGCGGCCTGGTGGTGACGAGCATCGCGACCAGCGCCATCGGCCTGTGCGTCATGCTGCTCCTGTCCACCACGGTGTTCGGGCTGTCCTTCGCCGCCTACGGTGCGATGTTCATCCCCTTCGTGATGGTGCTGTTCCTCTTCGGCATCGCGTTGGGCATCCTCAGCAGCGCGCTGGTGCTGCGGCTGGGCCCCGCGTCCGAGTGGTTCGTCTGGCCCATCCCCAGCCTGCTGTCCCCGTTCGTGGGCGTCTTCTACCCGCTGTCCACGCTGCCGGAGTGGATGCAGTGGGTGGCGAAGCTCCTTCCTCCGTCGTACGTCTTCGAGGGCGTGCGCACGCTGGTGGCCGGCGGCGAGTTCTCCGGCGCCACGCTGGGGTGGGGCCTCGCGCTGGCGCTGCTGGACATCGTGCTGGCGGGCTGGGTCTTCCAGCGGGTCTACCGCTACGCGGTGCGCACGGGCCTTCTGGCGCGCTACAGCGCGGAGAGCGTGAGCTGATCAGCGCCGCACGCGCAAGAGCAGGTCCTTCCGGGGGCCGCACTCGCCCCGGCCGTCGCAGTTGCTGGTGGTGACGTACAGGTGGCCGTCGGGCCCCATCAGCACGTCGCGCAGGCGGCCCCAGGTGTTGCGCAGGTAGACCTCGTGCTTCGCCACGCGCCGGGGCTCCCGCGCATCGAACTCCACCCGGTGCAGGTGCTGGGACTTCAGCGTGCCCACGAGCAGCGAGCCCTTCCACTCTGGAATCGCGGTGCCCGTGTAGACGGCCGCGCCGCCCGGGGGCGCCGCGTCGTCGAAGGTGAGCGACGGGGTGATGCGCCCTCCCTGCGTCTCGCACGAATAGATGCCGGGCCAGCCCAGGTTGTCACCCGCCTTCACCACGTTCACCTCGTCGTGGCCAAAGCGCATCGTCTCACCGCTGGGGCCGTGGTCGGTGAGGTACAGCGTGGCAGGGTCCTTCCAGTCAAAGCCTTGCGTGTTGCGCACGCCTAGGAGGAACGCGGGTGAGTTGGGAAAGGGATTGTCCTGGGGGACCGCTCCATCCGGCGTCAGGCGCAGCAGCTTGCCCGCGGGGCTCTTCACGTCCTGGGACAGGTCCGGGTCGCGCGAGTCGCCCGTGCCCACGTACAGCATGCCGTCCGGCCCGAAGCGCAGCCGCCCGCCGTCGTGGTACTTCGCGGACGGGATGTTCCCGAAGATGACGCGCTCGAAGGTCGCGCTCGTGCCGTCCGGCGACAGCGTCCAGCGTTCCACGCGGTTCTGTGCCTTCCCGTCCGCCTCGGTGGTGACGTACAGGTAGAACCAGCGGTTCGTCGCGAAGTCCGGGTGCGCGGCGATGCCCAGCAGGCCGCCCTCGCCGTTCGCCGCCAGGGGCAGCGTGGCCACGGCCCCGGGCTGCAGCTGGCCGCCGCGCAACAGCCGCACGCGGCCCGGCCGCTCGGTGATGAGCGCGTCTCCGTCCCCGCCCGGCAGGAAGGCGACGCCCCAGGGGACCTCCAGCCCTTCGGCCACCACGTCCACGGTGACGGGCACGCTGCCGTCCTGTCCCCAGCCGTCCTCCATCAGGATGCAGTCCGCGGCGGAGGCCGTCCCCTGCGCCTGGCTCTTGCGGCAGGCGGAGGCGGAGGCGGTGAGCACCACGAGGGCGGACAGCAGCAGGCGTCGGGAGCGCATGGCGGGAATCTAGCGTTGGTGGACGCCGCCCACCGACCTGGAAGGGGGGCAGGCGAGCGCATCCGGCACCGCAAGACGGTCCCGAATGGCGTTGTCCCGGCCCCTGTCGTGGGCACCTTGCTCGGGCGGGTTCACCGGCAACCATTGCCCAGCGGGAGGCAGTTCCATGGCGCGCATCGCATTCATCGTGGCCAACGACTTCGAGGACTCCGAGTTCCAGGTCCCCTACGACACTCTCAAGCAGGCGGGCCATGAGCCCGTCGTCATCGGCCTGGAGGCAGGCAAGACGCTCAAGGGGAAGAAGGGCGCGGAGATCCGCACGGAGAAGGCGGTGAAGGAGGTGAAGGCCGCGGACTTCGCCGCGCTGGTGATTCCGGGCGGCTACTCGCCGGACCACCTGCGCATGGACATCGGCATGGTCGGCTTCGTGCGCGACTTCTTCAAGGCGGACAAGCCCATCGCCTCCGTGTGCCACGGGCCGTGGATGCTGGTGGAGGCGGACATCGCGGACGAGCGCACCGTCACGTCGTTCCCCTCCATCAAGACGGACCTCATCAACGCCGGCGCGCGCTGGGTGGACCGCCAGGTGGTGGAGGACGGCAACATCATCACGTCCCGCAAGCCGGACGACCTGGCCGCCTTCTCCGCCGCCCTGGTGCGCCAGCTGAAGGACGGCATCGCCCCTCGTCTGGAGTCGCCCCTGGCCCCGGAAGCCGCCGCGGACCGCGCACCGCCAGTGCACTGAGCCGCATCCAGGCCGGGAACGGTCCTGTTGGACCCAGGCCCTCGGGGTGCCGCGAGCACGCCGGGGGCCTGCTACGTGGCGTGAGTCTGATCGGATTTTCCGCGCGCTTCTCTCCGGATTTACCCCCGTTTCCAGAGTGGAATGTTGGCGAGCGGACCCGCTGTCCGCCCGACGCATTGCGCTGTCAGGCGCATGCGTCAGGTTTTCGCTGCTCTGGAATTGTTCCGTTGTCTTTGGCCCTCCAGTGCAAGACACTCCTTCGTCTGTACGGGGTTCCACCAACCCCAGGGGAGTCATTGCTTCCCTGAATTTTACAGCTAGGTTGCGATTATGCAGCCTCAGTGTTTATTGTTCCGGCGGCAGCGCCCCCCTGACGGACCGCGACATCACTGACGGTCCCTGCGGAACCCCCATGAATCCGGCCCCCCGAACCGTGATGACCCAGCCCCGTCAGGTAGTCCGGGCGGTGCTGAACGAAGCGCTGGAGAGCAAGCTGGGCGGCGAGGTGGTGGTGAAGTCCACCACGGTCTCCGGCCGCATCTTCGTGGTGGAGCGCAAGGTGGCGTGGACGGTGCTGACGGGCCCGGGCGCGCGCAGCTTCTCCACGGCGCTCATCGACGCGCGGCTGGTGAGCCGTGAGGACGTCGAGCAGGTGATGGCGGAGTGCCGCAAGAGCGGCGGCAACTTCTGCGAGACGCTGGTGGCGTGGGGCCTGGTGCCGCGCGACACGCTGCGCGACCTGCTGTGCCGGCACCTGGGGACGCAGCTGGATGCGCTCTTCGGGTTGACGGAGGCGCAGGCCCTGTTCGTCCCGCAGCCGCGCTCCTACTCCAGCCAGCTCACGTTCGAGCTGGCGGAGCTGAGCGCCGACGTGACGCAGGCGCCGTCCGCCGTTTCGCAGTCCCCCTCGATTCCCCCCGTCCTATTGGAAGGTGAAGTCATGGCGAACGTGAAGCAGGCGCTGGAAGAGGCGATGAAGATCGAGGGTGCGTTCGCGGTGTGTCTCGCGGATGCGAACAGCGGGATGACCCTGGGAAGTGTCGGCTCCGCGGGGTTCAACATCGACGCGGCGGCCGCGGGCAACACGGAGGTGATGCGCGCCAAGCTGAAGACGATGAAGGCCCTGGGCATCAAGGACCGCATCGAGGACATGCTCATCACCCTGGGCGAGCAGTACCACATCATCCGTCCGCTCGCGGCCCGCGAAGGCCTGTTCCTCTACATCGCGCTGCACCGCGCGAACGCGAACCTGGCGATGGCGCGCTTCCGCATGGCGGACCTGGAGAAGACCATCCAGCTCTGAGGCTCCACCGCCCCTGACGCCCCACGCCGCCCGCGTCCCTCGTGCAGGGAAGCGGGCGGTGGCGTTTGGGGGGAAACTCTCTGTTACCATCGAGATCCCCAGGTATATATACCTGGGGATCTCGATGGTTATGGGGCGACGCTCAAAACTTCAGTTGGCTGCTAGCGCCATTGCTCGGGCCTTTCAGGATGAGCCCAGCCGGGTCTATCCGCGCCTCGCGTTGACGGCGATGCTCAAGCGGCACCGTGAGGCCTGGGGTCTCCCTGCTTCCGTGGGGCTGTCCGGCTTCATCCAGTTCCTCCAGGACTCGAAGCAGCTTTCCGTGGTGCGCCTGTCCGCGGATACCGGCGAGGTGGTGACGCGCTACGTCTGGGAGCAGGCGTCTCCCGAAGCCGTGGCGCTGACGCTGCGTCCGTCCGCCTACCTCTCACACGGGACCGCAGCGCGCCTGCACGGGCTGACCGACCAGTTCGCCAAGGTCATCTACGTCAACAAGGAGCAGAGCCCGAAGCCCCCTCCCAGGGGAGGGCTCACCCAGGAGGCCATCGACCGTGCCTTCAAGGGGCAGCAGCGCGCATCGACCTATGTCTTTCACTTCGACATCTACCGGGCGGTCCTGCTCAGCGGAAAGAACACGGGGGCATTGGGGGTGGAGGACATCCCGACGCCAGAAGGAGAGTTCTTGCCCGCCACCAACGTCGAGCGGACGTTGATCGACCTGACGGTCCGCCCCAACTACGCGGGAGGTGTCGAGGAGGTCCTGGGCGCTTTTCGTCGTGCGCACGAGCAGGAGAAGGTGGACGTGGCGAAGCTGCTCCAGACGCTCGGCCAGCTGAACTACGTCTATCCCTATCACCAGGCCCTGGGGTTCTACATGGAGCGGGCGGGCTTCAGCGAAGAGGCCCTGGCCTCCTTGAAGGCACTGGGACTGCACCACGACTTCTATCTGGCCTATGGGCTCAAGGGGCTCGTGTACGACGCGGGCTGGCGGCTACACCATCCCCGCGGCTTGTAGCCGGGCGACCTCCGCGCAGACGAAATCGAAATAGAAGTCGAAGGCTTCCAGGGCTTCACCCGTGACCGCTGCCTCCACGGCGGACCAGCTCCGACGATGGAACTCCCGATGGCGCTCCTCCGGAAGCAGCCGCAGGAGCCCCAGGGGCACATCCTTGGACGCGAAGATGCCCTCCATGAGCCTGCGGTGCGCGGTCAGGTCCACGCGTGCGTATCGGATGCAGGCGTGCAGGTCATAGAAGTCCCGAGCGCGGCTGGCGGGATTCTTTCGCTGTTCGTACTCGTCCATCTGCTGGCAGAGGGCCCGTAGCTTCTCGGCGGCGATCATCGCGGGCGTGTACACGAAACAGCGCTGGCCATTGACGAGCGTGGCCTCGGCCTTGCCCTGGCAGAACTCGAACTTGCTGATGTCGATGGTCCGCTTCGGCGCGCTTCGTCGATGCAGTTCCTGAACCTGATCCGCGCTGGGAACCGCTCCCTTCCTGGCCTCACGCCGAAGCAGCTCCTCTTCCAGCCGCTTCATGGCCACGAGCGCCAGGACCTTGAACTCCGCGTGGTAGCCACCCCAGTTCACCCCTGGGCCGGAGGTCGAGGGCTTGGGCCCGAAGCGGAAGTCGATGAGTGCATACCCGGCAGCGGAGAATCGCGACGACAACGCGGCCTCCAGCTCACGCCCCAGTGCGTCCGCGTCCTCGACGTCACCCTCCATCGAGTAGTCCAGGTCCATGGAGGCGCGAGCCCCCAACTGGTGGATCAGCTGCAGCGCGTTTCCTCCCTTGAGCACCAGCCGGTCCATCAAGGACGCGCTGGATGCAATGGCTGAGGCGGTGAGGACCGCGAGCTCGAATGCGAAGGTGGACGTCACGGCGGTGGCGTTTCAGGGGCTCAGTGATCGCCCGCGCGCTTCTCGCCGGCCTCCACGCGCAGGGCCAGGCGGTTGCCGCGCGGGGGCAGCGGGCAGGTGGCGAAGCGGGTGAAGGCGCAGGGCGGATTGTAGGCGCGGTTGAAGTCCAGCACGACGCGCCCGTCCTTGTCCGGCAGCGGCGCTTCGAGGAAGCGGCCCGCGCCGTAGGTGGCGTCGCGGTTCGTCTCGTCGCCGAAGATGATGAACAGCTCGTCCGACCCCTCCTCCGCCACGGGCATCAGGCGGTACTCCTTGCCCGCCACCGTGAAGACGAGCGTGCCGGCGGACTTCATCTCCTCCACGGTGCCCAGCACCGTGGGCACGCTGAGCATGCGCGGCTTCTCGTCCGGCACCAGCCGGGCCTCCACCTTCCACGCCGCGCTGGCCGGGTACAGGGGGATGCCGTGGAACTGCTTGCGCGCGGCGGCTTCCGCATCCTTCACCCGCACGCCCAGCCGGTCCGCGCGGCGGATGACCTGGAAGCTCACGCTCCCCAGCCGCAGCACGTCCGGCGCGCCCTTCTCGTCTGTCTTCAGCGCGCCCCCCGTGAAGGGCTTGCCCTCCAGGGTGAAGGCCGCGCCCGCCGCGGGCTGGAAGCGCACGGTGTCGCCCTGGCGCGTGAACGTACCCGCCTGGGCAGGTACCGGCGCGGGCAGCGGCACCTCGCTGTCGGGCGCGGAGCCGGCCTTCTGCTCGCCTTCCTTCAACCACGTGAGCCCCACCAGCGTCAGCCAGCCGTCCGGCGACGTCAGGCGTTGCAGCCGCTCGGCCTGCCACGCCTGGGTGGCGGCGGCGACGTCCTCCGTGGGGGCCTTCTTCTGCTCGGCCTTCGCGGCGGCGGGCTTCGGGAGGGGCTTCGCGGGCGGCGCGGCCTGCAGGGCCAGGGACAGGACCAGGGCGAGGGTGCTCATGCGGGTGGGGCCTCGAAGCTCGGGAGGAGGGAAGGGCGCTGGGCCATTGTCTAACAAAGCCCGCCCCCCGTTGCGCGCGGTCCGCCCGCCGTGCAAAGGCTTGGGAAACCTTCCGTGAACCTGGACCTCCACCCCGCGCCCCCCGCCAGTGCCCTGCGCAAGCTCGCGCTGGCGACGTGGCGCGCGCCCCGCGACCCCACCGCCTACGCGTCGCTGGACGTGCGCATGGAGACGGCGCTCGAGTTCATGGCCACGCACCGCACGCGCACCGGCCGCCGGCTGACGGTGACGCACCTGGTGGCGAAGGCCGCGGCGGACGCGCTGCGCCGCTACCCGGAGGCCAACGTCGTGCTGCGCGGCCAGCGTCCATGGCTGCGCGAGGACGTGGGCGTCTGCGTGCTGGTGGTGCAGCCGGCGAGCGGCGCGTCGCGCGTGGACCTCACCACCGCCACCGTGCACCGCGCGGATCAGAAGTCACTGGAGGCCCTGGCGGACGCGATGGAGTCGCGCGTGTCGCGGGTCCGCGCGCGTGAGGACGTGGAGATTGAACGGGGCAAGCGCCGCTCGTCGCTCCTGCCCGGCTGGTTGATGGGCCCCGCGCTGCGGCTGCTGTCCTTCGTCTGGTACGGCCTGAACGTGGACCTGCGCCGGGTGGGCATGCCGTTCGATCCGTTCGGCTCCGTGGCGGTGACGAACCTGGGCTCACTGGGGCTGGAGCGGGGCTTCGTCGCGATGGTGCCCTACACGCGCGTGCCGCTCTTACTGGCGCCCGGGCTCGTGCGGGACGTGCCCGTGGTGGAGGACGGGGCGCTGGTGCCCGGCAAGGCCATGACGCTCACCTGTACCTGGGACTCGCGCCTCATCGACGTGGACCTGGCGGCCCGGGTGCTCCGGCACATCGGCGGCGCGCTGGAGGATCCCCGGGGGTGGGATGCACCGGGGGACGAAGCGCGGTAGAACGGGGGCGTCATCCGGAGGTCAACGCCATGTCCGTGGATCCCTACCGTCGCGTCGGCTCGTCCCGCCCCGTGGGGCGGGTGCTGAGCGGCCAGGACCGCTTCGAGAAGGAAGCCCTGGAAGGCCCCCCTGAAGGCCCCCTCGCCATGGACCGCCGCCAGCGCATGGCCGGCGGCCCGCTGCCGGTGAACGGCGAGAGCCCCTTCGCCGCCCGGCTGCGCAAGCTGGCCTCGTCGAACCCGGACGGCAAGGAGGACTGAAGGGGCCGCCCGTCGCGCCGCTTCAGACCTGTCCGGCGCCGCCGTCCACGAAGAGCTCCGCGCCGTTGACGAAGCTGCTGTCGTCCGACGCGAGGAACAGCGCCGCCTTCGCCACCTCGTCCGGCTGCCCCATGCGGCCCAGCGGGATGAGGCTGGTGAGGTAGTCCTTCAGCTGCTTCGCCCCGCCCGCGTCGGGCGCCAGCCCGTTGAGTCCCGGCGTGTCGATGGGGCCCGGGCTGAGCGTGTTCACCCGGATGCTCCGCCCCTTCAAGTCCGACGCCCACGTGCGCGCGAACGAGCGGATGGCGGCCTTCGTCGCCGCGTAGACGCTGAAGGCCGCCGAGCCGTCCGAGCCCGCCGTGGAGCCCGTCAGGATGACGGAGCCGCCGTCCTTCAGGAGCGGCAGCGCCTTCTGCACCGTGAACAGCGTGCCCTTCACGTTGGTGTTGAACGTCTGGTCGAAGTGCGCCTCCGTGATGGCGCCCAGCGCCGCGAACTCGCCCCCGCCCGCGTTGGCGAACACCACGTCGACGTGGCCCGCCTCCTGCTTCACCCGCGCGTAGAGCGCGTCCAGGTCCGCCATCACCGCCACGTCCCCGCGCACGCCCACCGCGCCGTGGCCAATCTCCTTCACCGCCCGGTCCACCTCCGCCTGCCGGCGGCCGGTGAGGAACACCTTCGCCCCCTCCTGCGCGAAGCGCTTCGCGGTCGCGAAGCCGATGCCCGTGGTTCCACCCGTGACGACCGCCACCTTCCCGTCGAGCCTGCCCATGGTCCTGCTCCTTGTTCCGGGGCACGCGGCCCCGTGAAGCGCCAGCCCACCTGCTCCCCGTGTCGCCGAGGAGTTATGGACTTGATGGTCCATATCTAAGAGTAGTGGACCGCGCGGTCAATAACTTTTAATTTCAGGGCATGGCTCGGCCTCGGACATTCGATGAAGCGCAGGTGCTGCGCGCGGTGCGCGACCAGTTCTGGAACAAGGGCTACGCGGCCACCTCCATGGATGACTTGATGCAGGCCACGGGGCTGGGCAAGGGCAGCCTCTACGGGGCCTTTGGCGACAAGCATCAGCTCTTCCTGAAGGTGTTCGACGCGTACTGCGTGAGCTCCGTGGAGGCGGTGAAGAAGACGCTGGAGGGGCCGGACGCTGGCGCGCTGGAGCGGCTGCGCCAGTACCTGCTGGGGGTGGCCACCGCGTCCGCGGCGCCCTCGAACCGGCGCGGGTGTCTGCTGGGGCGTGGCACCGCGGAGCTGGCATCGGAGGACGCGCAGGTGGCGGACCGGGCGCTGGAGACCTTCCAGGGGCTGGAGGCCGCGTTCGTGCGCTGTCTGGAGCAGGCCAAGGCGCATGGGGACCTCGCGCCCCAGGCGGACCCCCGGAAGCTGGGCGCCATGCTGCTCGCGGTCATGCGGGGACTGGAGGCCGTGGGCAAGGCGGGCATGGATGAAGCCAGCCTGCGCGGCATGGTGGAGACAGCCTTCGAAGGCTTGCCCGCACCAGCGAAGCGCCGCCGTTAGGGGGCGCCCCCTCTTCCGGTACCCCCTGCCTTCGGGCTAGGCACGGGGCCTGACCGCCGGTGCGAGCGGTCACTCACCGGGATTGGGGGCATTGATGCGGAAGGCACACGCGGTGGCGGCGTCCATGGCGGCGCTGATGCTGGGGCAGACGGGCTGTTATCGGACGAGCATCGTCACGAACCTGCGGCCGGAGCCCACGGTCCACGAGGACCGGCAGTGGTTCACGGTGGCGGGCCTGGTGCCCGTGTCCAAGCCCCCTGGCAGCGAGTGCAAGAACGGCGTCGCGTGGGCACAGAGCCGGGCGACCGTCAGTGACTTCTTCATCCAGGCGGGCCTGATCGTGGCGGGCGCGCTGGTGGGGTCCGCGGTGTGCGGCGGTGACAACCGGACCGACGAGGAGCGCGGCAACTGCGCCGCGATTGGCATGCTGGTGCCCGCGGCCCTGGTGGGCACTCGCACCGTGGCCTACTCCTGCGCGTCGGAGTACCAGAACGTCAATCCGAGGCAGGCCCCTGGCCCCCGCGAGGAGGCGCCGGCCCGCGTCCCGGAAGGCGCGAACACGCCGGAGGAGGGCGAGGTCCCGGTGCCTGAAACGCCGACCCCGCCGCCGCTGCCGCCGCCCGGCGCGGTGCCGGAGACGAGCCCCGGTCTCTGAAAAACGCCTGGACGCGGCGCGGAGTCCTTCCGCGCCGCGCCCGGGATGTCTGTCTATTCGCCGCGCTTCAAGCGAGCCCGCGCCGGGCCCTCCTTGGTCAGGTTGCGCTGCTTGCGCTTGTGCTCCCGCTGCGCGGCGGCGTCCGTCTGGCGGTGCTGGAACGCCTGTTCGCGCTGGAGCTTCTCGAAGCTCGCGCGCCGCTCCTCGGTGAGCGTGCCGTCCTGGACCGCCGCCCTCACCGCGCACCCCGGTTCGTTCTGGTGGCCGCAGTCGTTGAAGCGGCAGCCGGTGGCCAGCGCGAGGACGTCCGCGAAGGCATGGGCCAGGCCCTCTTCATCGTCGCCCCACAGGCCCACCTCGCGAATGCCGGGCCCGTCGATGATGAGGCCGCCGTGCTCCAGCACGAACAGCTCCCGGTGCGTGGTGGTGTGCCGGCCCCTGTCGCCCTCCGCGCTCACGGGCTGGGTGACGAGCCGCGCGGCATCCAGCATCCGGTTGGTGAGCGTGGACTTGCCCACGCCGGACGAGCCCAGCAGCACGCCCGTCCTTCCGGCCGGAAGCCGCGCGCGCACGTCCTCCACGCCCAGGCCCGTGTGCGCGCTCACCGCGAGCACGTCCACGCCGGGGGCCAGCGCCTCCACCTCCAGGACGCGCTCGGCGGCGTCGTCCGCGAGGTCCGCCTTGGTCAGGAGCACGACGGGCGTGGCGCCGCTGTTCCAGGCCACGGTGAGGGAGCGCTCGATGCGGCGGGGGTTGAAGTTGCCGTCCAGCCCCGTGACGAGGAACACCACGTCCACGTTGGCCGCGATGAGCTGGCCGTCGTGTTCGCTGCCCGCCTCGCGCCGCTTCAGGAGGCTGCGGCGGGGCAGCACGGCGTGCATCAGCGCCTCGCCGTTGCCGGACGCGGGCGGTTGCAGCAGGACCCAGTCGCCCACGGTGGGCAGGGCCTCTGCGCCCTGGGCCTGATGCAGGAGGCGTCCGGCGGTGCGGGCGAGGAAGGCCGGGCCGGAAGTCTGGACGGTGAGCAGTCCCCGCTGCTGGCGCACGACGCGCCCGGGGACGAGGGAGACGGAAGAAGACGACTGCGAAACGAAAGAGGACAGCGCGAGGTCGAGGTCGGGACCCCAGCCGAGGGTTTCAAGTGACACTTGGAGAACTCCGGGCAGAGCGATACCCGTGCCGCGCGGAGGGAACTCCGGGGCGCCGGGCGTGAAGGAAGCGGGGCTCGCGCTGCGACGGACGACGGTGCTGCGACCGGCTCAGCGGATGAGCGCCCGCGTGGCGGACAGGGCCGCGACGACGACAAGGGGCGGCATCACAGGACAGGTCTCCTCAGGGTTCGGGGTCAGCGGCGGTCATCGCCGGACCGGACATCGGACGGGGACCCTAGCAATTCCTGTCGGCGGCTGGCCACCCCTTGATGGGCCCCTGTGTTTTCCCCCTTGAACCTCACGCGACGTGAGGTTGTACCCATCGCATCCAGTCACCCGAAGGGCGGTGACTGGAAAGGGGTGAGGCATGCAGCACACGGAGCTGAAGGTAGGGGAGCTGGCCCGGCGCACGGGGCTGTCCATCCGCGCGCTGCACCACTACGACGAGATTGGCTTGCTCAAGCCCTCGGCGCACACGGCGTCGGGGCACCGGCTCTACACGGCGGCGGACATCGCCCGCCTGAGTCACATCCTGTCGCTCAAGCAGCTCGGGTTCTCGCTGGAGGAGATTTCCGAGACGCTGGGCCGGGCGGACTTCTCCGCCCTGCGCGTGGTGGAGCTGCGGCTCCAGCGGGCCCGGGAGCAGCTGGCGGAACAGCGTCAGCTCTGCGACCGCCTGGATTCCCTCGCACGACAGCTGCGCGCGGCGGAGCCCGTCTCCGCTGACGACTTCCTACAGACCATCGAGGCCATGACCATGTTCGAGAAGTACTACACCCCGGAGCAGTTGAAGGAGCTGGAGGCCCGTCGCCAGGCGATGGGCGACGAAAACATCAAGCAGGTGGAGGCCGAGTGGCCCCGCCTCATCGCCAGCATGCGCGAGCAGATGGAGCAGGGCGCCGACCCCGCGTCCGAGCCGGTGCGCGCCCTGGCCACGCGCTGGCGTGAGCTGGTCCGCGCCTTCACGGGCGGCAATCCCGGCATCGAGAAGTCACTCCAGACGCTGCACCAGCAGGAGCCGCAGGTGGCCCAGCGTCAGGGCCGCGACCCGAAGCTCATGGAGTACGTGGGCCGGGCCATGGCGTGTCTGGATGCGCCGAAGTAGAGCCAGACATGGCGGCGGCCGCCAGCGAAGGGCTGGCGGCCGTACCGTCATTCACAGACATCCCACCGGAAGGCTACTGGCCACCGACGGTGCCGCCGGACGAACCGCTGGTGCCGGTGCCGCCCACGCCGCCCATGGTGCCGCCGGAGCCGCTGGTGCCGCTGCCGCCGACGCCACCCGTGCCGTTCGTGCCGCTGGTGCCGCCCGTACCGGTGCCGCCCGGGTTGATGACGGTCGAGCCGTTGCTCTCGGTGCCGGGCGCGGTGGAGCCGGTGGTGCCGCTGTTGGAGCCGCCGATGGTGCCGGTGCTCCCGGAGCCGCCGATGGTGCCGTTGCTGCCGGAGCCGTTGATGGTGCTGCCGGTATTGGTGCCGGAGCCGCCGTAGGTGCCGGTGCTCGTGGAGGGCGAGGTGTTACCGGTGCCGTAGTCGCCGGTGCTCGTACCCGTGGAGGGCGACGTACTCCCGGTGCCGAAGGTGTCCGAGCTGGAGCCGGTGTTCGTGGGCGAGCCCGTGCCGATGCCGCTGGTCCCGGTACCGCCGGTGCCGGAAGTGCTGCCGCCCGTGGTGCCGGTGCCGGTCGTGCCCGGAGTCGTGGTCGTGCTGGAGCCAGAGCCGCCCGTGCCCGTGCCCGTGCCTGTGGCGGTGTTGCCCGTCTGCACGCCCGTGGAGTTGGTGGAGCCGGGCGTGAACGTGCCGGTGGAGCCAGCGGTGCCCGTCTGCCCGTTGTTGATCATCTCCGGAGATCCGCCCGTGGAGCCGGGCGTCGTCCCGGGGCTCGACCCGTCGCCTACCTGCTGAGCAAACGCGCTGGTGGAGAGCAGGAAGCTGAAGGCCAGTGCCGCGGTGCCGATGGAGCGTCGCATGTGAGGAACCCTTTCCCGTCGTTGGTGGCGTAAAGGTGTGTGCTTCAGCCGACAGGGCAACCCGCTGAAAGAAGCCGGCACATGGCAGGCCGGCAGCTCGCAGGTCGTTCATGGGACAAAGCGCGCGGGGCAGGGCTTGTACGCACGTGCACCCCATCCAGCGGGCCGACCGCGGTGGAGCGCCAGGCCCGGAAGTCCAGCGGGAGCCCCAGGTGGAACGCCACGGGATGTCCAGGAAGCGGGCTTCCGTATCGCGGTGGGCAGTCTTCGCTCCCGTTCTGTGCTGTCCTCCGGTCTGAGAGGAGCGTGCGTGAGCGGACGGGAGGTGCAGCTGGCGGCGGGCCGCAAGAGCGCGCGACAGACGCGAATCGCGAGCGTACGCGCCTGGACCCTCACGCTCGTCATCGCCGCGAGCCTGGGCATGCTCCTCTACGTCGCCACCACCAGCCTGCCGTACCTCATCGCCTCACCCGCTGGAGACGCGCACCTGGGCGCTCTCAATGACTGTCTGGCGCGCCAGCTCTCGGGGGCCACCCGGTTGGGCTGGGCCGTGGCGCCGGATGCGTCGCGCGCGGCGGTGTTCGGACCCCGCGTCGTCGCGGTCTGTGGCGAGGACGGCTCGCACGCACGGCTGGAGGTCCCCGGCGCCACCGCGCTCACCTTCGACAACGAGCGCCACCTGTGGGTCGCCACCGGAGGCCGCCTGCTGCGCGAACGGGACGGCGCGCTCCAGCCGGTGGGTGACATCGCTCCACCGGAATGGCTGATCGGCCACGCGGGCGGGGTCCTCGCGCTGGATGCCACCGGGCAGCTCGTCTCCATTGCACCGGACGGCAAGGTGCTGGGTCAGGCGCAGGTGCCGGGCCCCGGAGGGCGACTGTCCGTCGGCCCAGGGGGCGTGCTGGCGGCGGTGGAGTGGGGCGGTGGCGTCATCATCTACGACGCCCGCACCCTGGAGCTCGTGCGCGCGGAAGCCCCCTGCGCCGTGGAGTTCCTGTGGTGGCTGGACGCAGCGGATCAGGTCCTGCTGGCCTGTGGCGCGCCTGCTTCCCCGGACGCACCGGGGCCGGCCTCGCTCCGCTTCAACGTTCGCACCGGCGCCCATGAGGCCGTGCCCGCTGGCACGCGCGCGCCTGCTCGGAGGCTCTCGGGCCGGGCGTTGTATGTGCAGGGTTGCGATGGCTTCCCGTGCACGGCCTCGCCCCCCTGAAACTGTTATGGGGAGGTTCCGCTCCGGGAACCACCGTTCTGATCCGGGGCTTCCGGGGATGGTAGGTCTCACGTGCGGGCACTGCGTTCAGTGCGCGACACAAAAGGCCTTTCCACCCCGGCTTTACATTCGACAAACCCGCGAACTCATTGGACGTTCCTGGGATCGCGGGCCGGTTTCGCAGTACCAGCCGCAACGCTTTCGCCGATCAGGGGTTTCACACGTGGACGACACCAAGGTTTCCAGCTCCTCCGCTCCCCGCAAGCGCCCCAATGGGCGCAAGACGGCCGGGACCGCAGCAAGTCAGGACGCTGGCCTTCCAGGAGGCCGCTCCCAGGCCAACGTGGCGGCCAACCGGCTGAGCAATGTGGAGGCGTCGCGTGCCGAGCCCGCGCCCACCCGCCGCGCTCCCGCTCGCGGTCGCAACGGCAACGGCCGTCAGGCGACGGATGACGGTCTGCGCCCCGGCGGTCCGCCTCCGCTCCAGCAGCTGCTGGCGGCGCTCCGGGCCGTGCAGGGCGGCGACTTCTCCGTGCGGCTGCCCTCGGGCGCGCAGGACATGGTGATGGATGAGATCGCCCGCGCGTTCAACGCGGTGGTGACGCTCAACTCCACGCTCACCCATGAAATCGTCCGCGTGGAGCGCGTCGTCGGCCGCGAGGGCCGCATGGGCGAGCGCGTGACGCTCGGTGACGTGCGTGGCGACTGGGCCACCAGCGTCCAGTCCATCAACGCCCTCATCGGCGACCTGGTGCAGCCCACCACGGAAGTCGCCCGCGTGCTGGTGGCGGTGGCCGAAGGCGACCTCACCCAGAAGATGGCGCTGGAGATCGACGGCCAGCCCGTGAAGGGCGAGTTCCTCCGCATTGGTACCACCGTGAACGCGATGGTGGATCAGCTCAACAGCTTCGCCGCCGAAGTGACGCGCGTCGCGAAGGAAGTCGGTACGGAAGGCAAGCTGGGCGGTCAGGCCGACGTGAAGGGCGTGTCCGGCGTGTGGAAGGACCTCACGGACAACGTGAACGTCCTCGCCGGCAACCTCACCGCGCAGGTGCGAAACATCGCGGAGGTCACCACGGCGGTGGCCCGCGGCGACCTGTCCCGCAAGATCACGGTGGACGTGAAGGGCGAGGTCCTTGAGCTCAAGAGCACCATCAACACGATGGTGGACCAGCTCAACAGCTTCGCCTCCGAAGTGACGCGCGTCGCGCGCGAAGTGGGTACGGAAGGAAAGCTGGGCGGTCAGGCCGCGGTGTCCGGCGTGTCCGGCACGTGGAAGGACCTCACGGACAACGTGAACTTCATGGCGTCCAACCTCACGACGCAGGTGCGCGGCATCGTGAAGGTGGTGACGGCAGTCGCCAACGGCGACCTCACCCAGAAGCTGATGGTGCCGTCGCAGGGTGAGATCGCCGCGCTGGGCGCCACGCTGAACAACATGACGGACACGCTCAACGTGTTCGCGCAGCAGGTGACCAGCGTCGCGCGCACGGTGGGCGTCGAGGGCAAGCTGGGCGCCCAGGCCCAGGTGCCCGGCGCCGCGGGGACGTGGAAGGACCTCACGGACAACGTGAACCTGATGGCGTCCAACCTCACCAGCCAGGTGCGCAACATCGCGGAGGTCTCCACCGCCGTCGCCAATGGCGACCTGTCGCGGAAGATCACCGTGGACGTGAAGGGCGAGGTGCTGGAGCTCAAGAGCACCATCAACACGATGGTGGACCAGCTCCGCGCGTTCGCCGCCGAAGTGACCCGCGTCGCGAAGGAAGTGGGTACGGACGGCAAGCTGGGTGGTCAGGCCGCGGTGCCCGGTGTGGGCGGCACGTGGAAGGACCTCACGGACAACGTGAACAGCATGGCCTCCAACCTCACCACCCAGGTGCGCAACATCGCCCTGGTGACGACGGCGGTGGCCACCGGTGACCTGTCCAAGAAGATCACCGTCGATGCTCGCGGCGAAATCCTGGAGCTGAAGAACACCATCAACACGATGGTGGATCAGCTGAACAGCTTCGCCTCCGAAGTGACCCGCGTCGCCCGCGAGGTGGGCACGCACGGCAAGCTGGGCGGTCAGGCGGAAGTGAAGGGCGTGTCCGGTACGTGGAAGGACCTCACGGACAACGTGAACTTCATGGCGTCCAACCTCACCACGCAGGTGCGAGGCATCGCCAAGGTCGTGACCGCGGTCGCGAACGGCGACCTCACCCAGCGCCTGAAGATGGAGGCCAAGGGCGAGGTGGCGGAGCTCGCGGACACCATCAACGCGATGACCCAGACGCTCTCCATCTTCGCGCAGCAGGTGACGGACGTCGCGCGCACGGTGGGCGTGGAAGGCAAGCTGGGCGCCCAGGCCGTGGTGCCGGGCGTCGCGGGCACCTGGAAGGACCTCACGAACAACGTGAACCTCCTGGCGAACAACCTCACGGATCAAGTCCGTAACATCGCCGAGGTGACGACGGCGGTCGCGAAGGGCGACCTGTCGCGCAAGATCACGGTCGACGCGAAGGGTGAAGTCCTCGAGCTGAAGAGCACCATCAACACGATGGTGGACCAGCTCCGCGCGTTCGCCGCGGAAGTGACGCGCGTCGCGAAGGAAGTGGGCACGGACGGCAAGCTGGGTGGTCAGGCCGACGTGAAGGGCGTGTCCGGCGTGTGGAAGGACCTCACGGACAACGTGAACAGCATGGCCTTCAACCTCACCACCCAGGTGCGCGGCATCGTCAAGGTGGTGACGGCGGTGGCCGACGGCGACCTGTCCCAGAAGCTGGTGATGGAGGCCAAGGGTGAAATCGCGGCGCTCGCGGACACCATCAACGCCATGACGCAGACGCTGTCCGTCTTCGCGCAGCAGGTGACGGACGTCGCGCGCACGGTGGGCGTGGAGGGCAAGCTGGGCGCCCAGGCCGAGGTGCCGGGCGTCGCCGGTACGTGGAAGGACCTCACGAACAACGTGAACCTGCTGGCCAACAACCTCACGGCCCAGGTGCGAAACATCGCGGAGGTCACGACGGCGGTCGCGAATGGCGACCTCTCCAAGAAGATCACCGTCGACGCGAAGGGCGAAGTCCTCGAGCTGAAGAGCACCATCAATACGATGGTGGACCAGCTCCGCGCGTTCGCCGCCGAAGTGACGCGCGTCGCGAAGGAAGTCGGTACGGAAGGCAAGCTGGGCGGTCAGGCGGACGTGAAGGGCGTGTCCGGCGTGTGGAAGGACCTCACGGACAACGTGAACGTCCTCGCCGGCAACCTGACGGACCAGGTGCGCAACATCGCCAAGGTGACGACGGCGGTGGCGAACGGCGACCTGTCCCAGAAGATCACCGTGAGCGTGAAGGGCGAGGTGCTGGAGCTGAAGAACACCATCAACACGATGGTGGACCAGCTGCGCGCCTTCGCTTCGGAGGTCACGCGCGTCGGCAAGGAAGTGGGTACGGAGGGCAAGCTGGGCGGCCAGGCCGCGGTGCCCGGGGTCGCCGGCGTGTGGAAGGACCTCACGGACAACGTGAACGTCCTCGCCGCGAACCTCACGGACCAGGTGCGCAACATCGCCAAGGTGACCACGGCGGTGGCCTACGGCGACCTGTCGCAGAAGATCTCCGTCGAGGCGAAGGGCGAAATCCTGGAGCTCAAGAGCACCATCAACACGATGGTGGACCAGCTCCGCGCCTTCGCTTCCGAAGTGACCCGCGTCGCGAAGGAAGTGGGTACGGACGGCAAGCTGGGTGGTCAGGCCGCGGTGCCCGGCGTCGCCGGCACGTGGAAGGACCTCACGGACAACGTGAACAGCATGGCGTCCAACCTCACCAGCCAGGTGCGAAACATCGCGCTGGTGACGACGGCCGTCGCGAACGGTGACCTGTCCAAGAAGATCACCGTCGACGCGAAGGGTGAAATCCTGGAGCTGAAGAACACCATCAACACGATGGTGGACCAGCTGAACAGCTTCGCCTCCGAAGTGACCCGCGTGGCCCGTGAAGTGGGCGCGGAAGGAAAGCTGGGCGGTCAGGCGGAAGTGAAGGGCGTGTCCGGTACGTGGAAGGACCTCACGGACAACGTGAACTTCATGGCCCGCAACCTCACGACGCAGGTGCGCGGCATCGTGAAGGTGGTGACCGCGGTCGCCAACGGCGACCTCAAGCAGAAGCTGGTGGTGGACGCGAAGGGCGAAGTGGCCGCCCTGGCGGAGACCATCAACAACATGACCGACACGCTGGGCATCTTCGCGGAGCAGGTCTCCACGGTGGCCCGCGAGGTGGGCGTGGAAGGGAAGCTGGGCGGCCAGGCCCGCGTGCCCGGTGTGGCCGGCACGTGGAAGGACCTCACGGACAACGTGAACTTCATGGCCTCCAACCTCACCACCCAGGTGCGCGGCATCGTGCGCGTGGTGACGGCGGTGGCCAACGGCGACCTGACCCAGAAGCTCATCGTGGACGCGAAGGGTGAGGTCGCGGCGCTCGCGGACACCATCAACAACATGACCGACACGCTGGGCACCTTCGCGGAGCAGGTCTCCACGGTGGCCCGCGAGGTGGGTATCGAAGGAAAGCTGGGCGGCCAGGCCCGCGTGCCCGGTGCTCGCGGCACGTGGCGGCAGCTGACGGACAACGTGAACCAGCTGGCCGGTACGCTCACCAGCCAGCTGCGCGCCATCTCCGACGTGGCCACCGCCGTGACCAAGGGCGACCTGACCCGCAGCATCACGGTCGTCGCCGAAGGCGAGGTCGCGGCGCTGAAGGACAACATCAACCAGATGATCGTCAACCTGCGTGAGACCACGCAGAAGAACCAGGAGCAGGACTGGCTCAAGACGAACCTGGCGAAGTTCAGCGGCATGATGCAGGGCCAGAAGTCCCTGGATGCCGTCAGCCGCCTCATCATGAGCGAGCTGACCCCGCTGGTGTCCGCGCACCACGGCGCCTTCTTCCTCTCCGACTCCGAGGGCGGCATGCCGTCCCTCAAGCTCACCAGCACCTACGCGTACCGGGAGCGCAAGCACCTGACGAACCGCTTCCGCCTGGGCGAGGGGCTCGTCGGGCAGTGCGCGCTGGAGAAGAAGACCATCCTCCTGACGCGCGTGCCGTCGGACTACATCACCATCTCCTCCGGCCTGGGTGAGGCCGCGCCGCTCAACATCATCGTCCTGCCCGTCCTCTTCGAGGGCGAGGTGAAGGCGGTCATCGAGCTGGCCTCGTTCCACCCGTTCAGCGCCATCCACCAGATCTTCCTGGACCAGCTGACGGAGAGCATCGGCGTGGTGCTCAACATGATCATGGCGAACATGCGCACGGAGACGCTGCTCTCCGAGTCGCAGCGCCTGACCCAGGAGCTCCAGAGCCAGTCGCGCGAACTCACCCAGCAGCAGGACGAGCTCAAGCGCACCAACATCGAGCTGGAGGACAAGGCGAAGGAGCTGGCGGACCAGAACACCCGCGTGGAGGAGAAGAACCGCGAGGTGGAGCTGGCGCGCGTCAGCCTGGAGGAGAAGGCGGAGCAGCTCACCATCATCTCCAAGTACAAGAGCGAGTTCCTGGCCAACATGAGCCACGAGCTGCGCACGCCGCTCAACTCGCTGCTCATCCTGGCCAAGCTCCTGTCCGACAACAAGGACGGGAACCTGTCCAACAAGCAGGTCGAGTACGCCAACACCATCTACGCGTCCGGCGGGGACCTGCTCAGCCTCATCAACGAGATCCTCGACCTGTCCAAGGTGGAGGCGGGCAAGATGCAGGTGGAGCCCCGGGACATCGTCCTCACGGAGCTCAACCAGTTCATCGAGCGCAGCTTCCGCCCGGTGGCGGACCAGAAGGGCCTCACCTTCCAGGTGGAGGTGCTCGCGGGCACGCCGCGCCACGTGCGCACGGACCCGCAGCGGCTGCAGCAGGTGCTCAAGAACCTGCTCTCCAACGCCTTCAAGTTCACCGACGACGGCGGCGTGAAGCTCACCGTGCGCCTGGCGGACAAGGGCATGCGCTTCGACCACGAGGCGCTGCGCCGCTCGCGCCACGTGCTGGCCTTCGCCGTGAAGGACACCGGCATCGGCATCGCCAAGGACAAGCAGCGCATCATCTTCGAGGCGTTCCAACAGGCGGACGGCTCCACCGCGCGCAAGTACGGCGGCACCGGCCTGGGCCTGTCCATCAGCCGCGAGATCGCCAAGCTGCTGGGCGGCGAAATCCGCCTGGAGAGCGAGCCGGGCAAGGGCAGCACCTTCACCCTCTACCTGCCCCCGGAGTACCAGGGCGCGGACGAAGAGGTCGTGCAGAGCGGTGAGGCCGTCCGCGCGCTGGGAGCCCTGCCGGAATCGCACCTGCCCCCGGCCTCGTCCGGCACCGCCACGCCGCCGCCCCTCGCGTCGGCGCCCCTGGTGTCCGAGCCGCAGGCCCACGTGCTGGACGCCGCGCTGCCCCCGCCGGTGGAGGGGTCGCACACGCCCGTCATGGTGGAGGACGACCGCGAGCTCATCCGCGAGGGTGACCGCACCCTGCTCATCATCGAGGACGACCTGAAGTTCGCCCGCATCATGGTGCAGATGGCGCGCGAGAAGGGCTTCAAGGCCCTGGTCGCCACGCGCGGCGACAGCGGCCTGTCCATGGCGCACGAGTACCAGCCGGACGCCATCACCCTGGACATCCAGCTGCCCGTGGTGGACGGCTGGAGCGTGCTGGACCGCCTCAAGCGCAACCCGCGCACGCGCCACATCCCCGTCCACATCATCAGCGTGATGGACAAGCACCTGGGCAACACCCAGGGCGCCTTCGGCTACCTCACCAAGCCCGTGAGCAAGGAGGGCCTGGAGCGCGTCTTCGGCCAGCTGTCGCGCTTCCTCGAGCGCCGCGAGCGCCGCCTGCTCGTCATTGAAGACGACGACGTGCAGCGCAGCAGCCTCACCCAGCTGCTCAGCGACGGCGGCGACGTCGCCGTCACCGCGGTGGCGTCCGGCCAGGAGGCCCTCCAGAAGCTGGAGGAGAACGAGTACGACTGCCTCGTCATCGACCTCCTGTTGCCCGACATGGACGGCATCAAGCTGGTGGAGGAGGTCAAGACGCAGCAGCGCTTCCGCGACCTGCCCATCGTCGTCTACACCGGCCGTGAATTGACGCCCAAGGACGAGGCCCGGCTGCGGCGCTACACCGGCAGCGTCATCCTGAAGAGCGGCGCGAAGAGCCCGGACCAGCTGCTCAGCGACACGGCGCTCTTCCTGCACCGCCTGGATGAGAACCTTCCGCCCCGCGCGCGTGCGGCCCTGGCGCAGCGCAACGACCAGGACGCTCCGCTGGCCGGCAAGAAGGTGCTCCTGGTGGATGACGACATGCGCAACATCTTCGCGCTCACCAGCGTGCTGGAAAATCACAGCATGCAGGTCGTCTTCGCGGAGAACGGGCGGGCGGCCATCGAGATGCTGGGCCAGCACCCCGACGTGGACGTCGTGTTGATGGACGTGATGATGCCGGAGATGGATGGCTACGAGACCATGCGTGCCATCCGCAAGGACGCCAAGTACGCCAGCCTGCCCATCATCGCCGTCACCGCGAAGGCGCTGAAGGACGACCGCGAGAAGTGCATGGCGGCCGGCGCGAGTGACTACCTGCCCAAGCCCGTGGACACCGACAAGCTGCTGGAACTGGTCCGGCTGTGGGTGAGTGCTTGATACTCAACGAGGACGATCCATCCTCCCGCCCCCTTTGCACTTCCGTCCTGAAGGGGGCGGCCCTAGCCTTGTCCGCCGTGTCTCGGGTCACCTGACCCACGCGCTCCCCCATCGCGCACATGAACTCCACTGAGCACACTCCGGAACGTCCCCAGGAAGCCGCCGCCTCACCGCGTGCGGCCATCCTGATGGTGGACGACCATCCGGCCAACCTGTTGGCGCTGGAAGCCATCCTCGAGCCGTTGGGCCAGGACCTGGTGAAGGCGACCAGCGGCGAGGAGGCGCTCAAGCAGCTCTTGCAGCGCGACTTCGCGGTCATCCTGATGGACGTGCAGATGCCGGGCCTGGATGGGTTCCAGACGGCGGCGCTCATCAAGCAGCGCGAGCGCACGCGCACCATCCCCATCATCTTCCTCACCGCGCTCAGCCGTGACGCGGCGCATGTCTTCAAGGGCTATGCGCACGGCGCGGTGGACTACCTGCTCAAGCCCTTCGACCCGGAAATCCTCCGCTCGAAGGTCAGCGTCTTCGTGGACCTGTTCCTCAAGGAGCAGCAGCTCCAGCGTCAGGCGAACCTGCTGCGCCAGCGAGACCGCGAGGCCCTGGAGCGCCAGAGCGCCCTGCGCTACCGCCGGCTCACGGAGGCCCTGCCGGAGCCCATGTGGGCGGCCCGCCCGGATGGATCGCTGACGTACGCCAACCGGGCCTGGCGTGACTACACCGGCCACCAGGAAGGGTATGAGCTGTCGCTCTCCTCCTTCCTCCAGGACGTGCACCCGGCGGACCGCGAGCGGATGCGCACGGTGTGGACCGACGCGCTGGTGCAGATACACAACAGCACGGAGGAGTTCCGGCTGCGGCGCAGGGACGGCGTCTACCGCTGGCACCTGGCGCGCGCGGTGCCGGAGCACGACGAGCACGGGCAGCTGGTGGGCTGGCTGGCCATCGCCACGGACATCGACGACAAGCGGCGCGCCGAGGAGGCGCTGGCGCGCTTCAAGACGACGCTGGACGCCACGCTGGACTGCGTCCTGATGTTCACCCCGGACACGCTCACGCTCGCGTACGCGAACGCGGGCGCGGCCAAGCAGCTGTCCTCCACGGTGGAGGAGCTGGTGGGCCTGTCGGTGCTGGAGGTGGAGAGCGCCTTCGACGAGACGGGCTTCCGCAAGCTGCTGGCGCCGCTGATGTCCGGCACGCTGCCGTCGCAGACGTACTCCACCAACCACCGCCGCCGCGACGGCACGGAGGTGCCGGTGGAGGTGGTGCTCCAGTACGTGGCGGAAGGGGAGGGCTCCGGCCGCTTCATCTCCGTGGCGCGCGACATCACCGAGCGCCAGCGCGCGGAGACGGCGCTGCGGCTGGCGAGCGAGGCGAAGGACGCGTTCCTCGCCGCCGCGAGCCACGAGCTGCGCACGCCGCTGGCCGCGGCGAAGGGCCACGCGCACCTGGCGCTGCTCAAGCTGGGCGGGCAGACGGAGGCCGGCCCCGGCAAGTCGCTGCAGATCATCAACCGGCAGATCGACCGCATGGCGAAGCTGGTGGAGGACCTGCTGGACATCAGCCGCCTGCAGGCGGGCCGCCTCTCCCTGGAGCTGGAGCCCTTTGACTTGTCGCAGCTGGTGCTGGAGACGCGGGACCGCATGGCGGTGCTGTCGCAGACGCACGAGCTGAAGGTGGAGGTCCCCGAGCACCTGGAGGGCACGTGGGACCGGGGGCGGTTGGACCAGGTGCTGACGAACCTCTTGTCCAACGCCATCCGCTACTCGCCGGAGGGTGGCCAGGTGCTGGTGCGCCTGGTGGCCGAGGGCGACAGCGGCGTGCACCTGTCCGTGAAGGACCAGGGCGTGGGCATCCCCACGGAGAAGCAGCGCATCATCTTCGAGCGCTTCGGTCGCGCGCACGGCAGCAAGTACGGCGGGCTGGGGCTGGGGCTCACCATCAGCCAGGGCATCGTGGAGCAGCACGGCGGCCGTATCTGGGCGGAGTCCACCGGCACCGTGGGCCAGGGCTCCACCTTCAACGTCTGGCTGCCGCGGCGCACCGAGACCCAGGCGGCGGCGCCGACGGAAATCTCGCGCACCCCGAGCTGACCTCCTCCGCGTTGGTGGGGGACGCGGCCCGCGTCCCCCTGGGACGCGATTCGTGGGGCCGGTGTCTCTGGAGGGGGCCTTGGTACGGTCCGTGCTCAGGGACGGGGCATGTCCTCGTCCTCGCGGCCCAACATCCTCATCCTCACGGTTGATCAGCTGCAGTTCCCCCGTTTCGCCTATGGGCCGGAGGGGGGCTTCCTGCCCGGCATCAAGGACATCCTGGGCTTCGTGGACGAGGGCGGGGAGGACAACCCGTTCCGGAAGTTCTTCCCCGGCTTCGCGGCGCTGCGGAAGAACGCGGCGGTGTTCCGCAACCACACCATCGCGGCGTCGGCGTGCACTCCCAGTCGCGCGGTCATCTACACGGGGCAGTACGGCACGCGCACGGGTGTCACGCAGACGGACGGCCTGTTCAAGAGCGGCGATGCGGCGGCCTTCCCGTGGCTGTCGGCGCAAGGGATTCCGACGCTGGGGCACTGGTTCCAGAAGGCGGGCTACCACACGCACTACTTCGGCAAGTGGCACGTGAGCAATCCGCCGGACCACTCGTTGAAGCAGTATGGCTTTGACGACTGGGAGCTGTCGTATCCGGAGCCGCACGGGGCCTCCATCAACAACCTGGGCGCGTTCCGCGACGAGGGTTTCGCGGACCTGGCGTGCGGCTTCCTGCGGCGGATGGCGCTGGGTGAGCCGTACAACCGGGCACTGGCGGAGCAGTCGTACGCGGCGCCCCGGGCCGCGGCGCCGGACGGTGGGGCCCCGCCGTGGCTGGCGGTGGCGTCGTTCACCAATCCGCACGACATCGCGACGTATCCCATCCTGCCCCGGCAGTTGGATCCGAACGGGCCCAAGGTGGGGCCACTGGCGGTTCCGGCGGAGGGGGCGCGGTCGGTGACGCCCACGGCGGGGACGTTCACGGTGCCGCTGAACCCGCTGGGGTTCCCGCAGGACAACGCGAGCGTGCCGACGAACCTGCGCGACACGCTGGCGAACAAGCCGGACTGCCAGCGGGACTACGCGTACAAGATGGGGCTCGCGCTGTCGTCGAAGACGGGGCTGACGCTGCACCAGGCGAACGAGAACATCGACCCGGTGACGGTGACGTTGAACGCGGGCATCCCGTTCCAGCTGACGCACGACCCGGAGAAGGCGGCGGAGCGCTTCCAGCAGTACTACGCGTGGCTCATCCACCTGGTGGACGGGCACATCGCACGGGTGCTGCGGACGCTGGACGAGACGGGGCTGCGGGACAACACGGTGGTGGTGTTCCTCTCCGACCACGGCGAGTACGGCGCGGCGCACGGCTACCTGATGGAGAAGTGGCACACGGCCTACCAGGAGGCGCTGCACGTGCCGCTGGTGGTGCAGTTCCCGCAGGCGCAGGCGACGCGGCACATCGACGCGCTGACGAGCCACGTGGACATCGTGCCCACGGTGCTGGGGCTGGCGGGAATCTCCAGGGAGGAGCAGGCGGCGATCCGCACGGACCTGCGGCTCCACCGTCCGGTGCCCCCCTTCGTGGGCGCGGACCTGAGCCCGCTGGCGAGGGGCGAGGCGACCACGGTGCTGGAGCCCAACGGCACGCCGCGCGAGGGCGTGCTCTTCGTGACGGACGACGAAATCACGGAGCCCCTGCCGCGCACGGGAGACCCGCACCAGCTGCACGACGACGCGCTGTTCACCGTCTACACGCGAGCGGTGGAGCGGCTGCGGGAGCAGGGCAAGGTGCCCGGGTTGAGGCCCGGAGCGGTGTGCCAGCCCAACCACGTCCGCTGCGTGCGCACGCCCCGCTGGAAGCTGGCGAGGACGTTCGACCCCTCCGGGGAGCACGCGGACCAGTGGGAGCTGTACGACCTGGAGACGGACCCGCTGGAGCTGGAGAACCTGCTCGTCTTCGACCAGCCGTTCCCGACGCTGATTCCGTCACTGCCGCGAGGGCTGTCGCGCGTGGAGGTGGAGGAGGCGGCGCGAGCGACGCATGCGCTGCTGGAGCGGTACGAGGTGGAGAAGTTGTCGCCGTGGCCGCAGGGCTAGAGGAACCGGCGGATCCACCGGTTCGTGTCCTGCTGGAAGGGGAGGAGTTCCTCCCCTTCGTATTGGAAGAGGAAGGGCTCCATCAGGCGGGCCAGCGCGCGGTACTGGGGCGGGATGGGCTTCGTCTGTGTATCGATGGGGTCTGGCCCGTCGTCCAGGGTGACGAGCACGCGATCGCCGTCCATGGGGAGCACGGAGACCTCCGGGAAGGGAAGCGCGTTCCGGAGCGCGTCGAGGCCGCCCAGTTGTCCCAGCAGGGGCTGGCCCAGGAACGTGAGCCAGGCAGGGCTGAGGGCGCGGGTTCCCAAGCTGGAACTGAAGCCGGTACCCCGGTGGAGATCCAGGCCTGGATATCGAGCGAGGAGTGCTTCGACGATGGGCCACCTTGCCGCGCTCGACATGCCGTGGGACGAGATGATGGCGAAGCTGGCGTATCCGAAGTTGAAGGGCAGCTCGCGAGCGAGCTCCAGTGCCAGTGTGCGCAGGTAGGCTGCGCCTTTCCCCTGGAGGTAGTCGGTGGGAAAAGTGAATGACACCGCGCTGACGGGAGCCTTGCCAAACGGCGTATTGAGTGGCTGGCCTTGGTACTCGAAAATATATCCGCTGGAGATCTCGCCTCCGCCCGGGCTCTCCGACAGGTCCGCGTTGCCGCTGTAGCCCCAGGGGCGCTCCAGCATTTGCTGGCGGGCGACCTTCCAGCCCTTCTCATCGAGTTCCAGGATGTCGCCGTCATCCGTGCCGTACCAGCCCAGCGAGCCAGGAGGAATGGCACGAATATAGGTTTGGAGGGCACGCCAGACGGCGGCCGCGATGTCCTTGTGGTCGCGGCGGATGAAGAAGCTGAGGCCGATGCCATCACGGGCGACGGGGAGATCACCAATCGACCAGAGCCGGATGACGGGAGCATCCCACCAGTTCATTTCGGATTCTCCGTGATGCCGATACGAGGAGAGATGAGCAAGGCCTCTCCTCCCAATGCTTCTTGGTAGACGTGTTGCTGGCTTGAACCCACGTAGATGCTGTTGCCCCCATAGACCGTCCAACGCGGAGTATTTTCGACGGGACAAGGGAACTTGAAGTCCAGGATGATCGAGCCCTTCAGTAGATTGCGGTCCGCGTGGAGGACGACGTCGGGCTTGAGGGTGCCCCGGAGCTCTTCGGTGCATCCTTCGGCGATGAGCCGTGCCTCCTCCTTCTTGCTAACCGCCTCCACCATCCGAGCGTGCGGGTAGTAGCGGTAGCGCTGCTCGATGCTGAAGGGCGCGGGCCACAGCTCCTTCAGCACTTGGTCCACGCACTGGAGGGCGAGCACATGCTTCTGCTTGCCCAGCCGCATGGCCCGGGTCACGGGCTTGCCGCAGGCGTCTTTTTCCACCACTTCGCCGCATTCTTGTCGGGTGGGCGGACGGTCGAGGAAGAAACGCGCATTCCCCAGGCGCTCAGCCTGCCGCGCGCATTGCACGAGGCGGTCCGCGAGCTCATCCGCGTCGTGGTCCTGCTGCATCAGCGCGAGCACGGCCGGAGGAATGGCCCGGACCAAGGGAGACAGCATGGCCCGGGCCGCCACACGCGCGGACGCTTGCTCCGCCACGTAGGCCGCGTGCCGTGCCTTGCCCGCGGTCTCTGAATCGACGAATCCCAGCTCCCCGTGTCGCGAATGCCGTGCCCCTCCGGCACACGCCGTCAGCAGGGCACAGGCTGCCCAGAGACTCTTCAAGGGACGCACCCGCCGGATTTTATCCGGCGCGAGCGACGCATGCGCTGCTGGAGCGGTATGAGGCGGAGAAGCTGTCGCCGTGGCCGCAGGGCTAGAGGAACCGGCGGATCCACCGGTTCGTGTCGCTCTTGTAGAGGGGGAGTTCGTCCCCTTCGTACTGGAAGAGGAAGGGCTCCATCAGCCGGGCCAGCGCGCGGTACTGGGGCGGGATGGCCTTCGTCTGTGTATCGATGGGGTCTGGCCAGTCGTCGAGCGTGACGACCAAGCGGTCGCCCTCCATGGGGAGCAGGGAGACCTCCGGGAAGGGGAGCGCGCTCCGGAGCGCGTCGATGCCGCCCATCTGTCCGAGCAGGGGCTGGCCCAGGAAGGTGAGCCAGTACGGCCCCAGGGCTCGGGTTCCGAGGATGGAACTGAACCTCAAGGCATGAGGCGCATCCAGGCCGGGGTAGCGAGCGAGGAGCGCTTCAGTGATGTCCCAGTCGCCTGCAGCCCAGGAGCCCTGGGTCGAAACAAGGGCGAAGCTGGCGTAGCCGAAGTTGAAGGGCAGCTCACGGGCCAGTTCAAGCACCAGGCAACGAAGGCGGGCCACACCATGCTCCACGAGGTACTCCGTGGGGAACGTAAACGCCAACGTGGTGACTGGAGCATCATGGAAGAGGCTGTTGAGCAGCCGCCCGTAATATTCGACGTGGTAGCCGCCGGTTTCGCTCGGGCTTTCTCTCAGTTCAACAGTCCTTCCGCCGCCTTCAAGGCAGTCAATCACTTCCTTGTGGTTGTGCTCCCATCCTGCGTTGTCGAGCGGCACCATGTCGCCGTCATCAGATGTGTACCAATTCAGTGAGCCGGAGGGGATGGCGTGGTGGTAGGCCTGCACTGCGCGCCAGATCGCTGGAGCAATCTCTGTATGGTCACGATGGATGAAGAAGGACACGACAATGCCATCGCGTCCCGCGAGCCAGCCGCCTCGGTCGCGAAGTCGAATGAGGGGAAAAGCTTGTTTCATGGCTCCGATGCCCTCACGCCTCTCTGTGGCGAGACGAGAAGTGCCCGTCCTCCCAAAGCTTGCTCATAAATGTCTTGTTGGGTCTGGTTGGGGTATGGGCTGTTCCTCCCATAGCGGGTCCACTGTGGCAGGTTGGTGCCTGGACAGGGGAACTTGAAGTCCAGGAGGAGCGCGGCCTTCAGCAGGTTGCGGTCCGCGTGAAGCACGATGTCCGGCTTGATGGTTCCTCGAAGTTCATCGGTGCAGCCCTCGGCGATGAGCCGCGCTTCCTCCTGCCGGCTGACTGTCTCCACCATTCGGGCGTTCGGGTAGTAGCGGTAGCGCTGCTCGATGCTGAAGGGCGCGGGCCATAGCTCCTTCAGCACCTGTTCGGCACACGCGAGGGCGAGCACATGCTTCTGCTTGCCCAGCTGCATGGCCCGGGTCACGGGCTTGCCGCAGCGGTCCTTTTCCACCACCTCGGCGCACTCCTGCCGCGTCGGAGGCCGGTCCTGGAAATAGCGCGCGTTCCCCCACTGCTCGGCCTGCACGGCACACGCGGCGAGCTGCTTCTCGAGCTCATCCGCGTCGTGGTCCTGCTGCATCAGCGCAAGCACGGCCGCTGGAATGGCCCGGAGCAGAGGAGACGCGGCGGCCCGCGTGGCGGACGCGGAGGCCTGTTCCGCCACGTAGGCCGCGTGCCGTGCCTTGCCCGCGGTCTCCGTATCAACGAACCCCAGCTCCCCGTGCTTCGAATGCCGTGCCCCTCCGGCACACGCCGTCAGCAGGGCACAGGCCACCAGAGCCGCGAACCGGCTCACCGCTTGCCGCGGGCCAGCAGCATCACCGCGACCAGGATGGCGCTCATCGCTCCCAGGGTCAGCGGACCCAGCGTCTCTCCCGCGAACACCACGCCCAGCAGCACCGCCACCGCCGGGTTCACGTATGCATAGCTCGTCGCGAGCGCCGGCCTCGCGTGCCGGAGCAGATAGCCATACGCGCTGAACCCCACCAGCGAACCGAACACCACCAGGTACACGAACGCCGCCACCGCGCGCGGAGGCACCACGTCCGCCATCCGCTCCCCCAACACGAAGCTCACCGCCAGCATCATCACGCCCGCGCTCAACATCTGCGTCGCCGGCGTCATCAGCCCCGCGGGCATCGGCAAGCGCCGGCTCCACACCGAACCGAAGGCCCACGTCGCTGGCGCCACCAGCAGCGCCAGCGACGCCATGCCCCCGCCGCCCATGTCCCCACCCAGGTTCAGCAGCGCCACCC
>NZ_RAVW01000570.1 GCF_003611585.1 Corallococcus exercitus
CGCCACGCCCGAGGAGGGCTACCACCTCACCCCGGACCTGGTGGACCGGGCCATGGACTGCATCGCGGACACCAAGCAGGTCGCGCCCGACAAGCCCTTCTTCCTCTACTTCGCCCCGGGCGCCATGCACGCGCCCCACCACGTCCCCCGGGAATGGGCGGACGGCTACGCGGGCCAGTTCGACGACGGCTGGGACGCCTACCGGCAGCGCGTGTTCCAGAAGCAGCTGGAGCTGGGCGTGATCCCAAAGGGCACGCAGTTGTCGCGGCACGACCCGGACGTGCAGGACTGGGACTCGCTGCCCCCGGAGGAGAAGCACCTCTACTCGCGGATGATGGAGGTGTTCGCGGGCTACCTGGAGCACACGGATCATCACATCGGCCGGCTGCTCCAGTTCCTGGAGGACACGGGTGAGCTGGCCAACACGCTCATCATGGTGCTGTCCGACAACGGGGCCAGCGCGGAGGGCGGGCCGCACGGCTCCGTGAACGAGCTGAAGTTCTTCAACAACACGCCGGAGTCGCTGGAGCAGAACCTGGCGGCGCTGGAGGACCTGGGCGGGCCGAAGTACTTCAACCACTACCCGTGGGGCTGGGCCTGGGCGGGGGACACGCCGTTCCGCCGCTGGAAGCGGGAGACGTACCGGGGCGGCACCACCGACCCGTTCCTCGTCCACTGGCCCAAAGGCATCCAGGCGAAGGGCGAGGTGCGCACGCAGTACGCGCACGCCATCGACATGGTGCCCACGGTGCTGGACTGCCTGGGCCTGGAGCCGCCACGGGAGATCCGCGGCGTCACCCAGTCACCGCTGGAGGGCGTCAGCTTCCGGCACACGTTCAACGACGCGAACGCGCCCAGCCACCACCGCACGCAGTACTTCGAGATGTTCAGCTCGCGGGCCATCTACCACGACGGCTGGCGCGCGGTGTGCCCGTTCCCCGGCCCGTCCTTCGCGGAGGCGGGAGAGGCGTTCGGCCAGTCGCTGCTCGACGAGGGCCGGCTGCGCGAGCTGGATGCGCACGGCTGGGAGCTGTACCACGTCGCGGAGGACTGCTCCGAGACGAAGAACGTGGCGGAGGAGAACCGGGGCAAGCTCATCGAGATGATCGCCCTCTGGTACGCCGAAGCGGGGCGCTACCAGGTGTTCCCGCTCGCGTCGCCGACCCTCGCCATGTTCGCCATGGAGCGCCCGCAGCTCACGAAGGACCGCACGCACTACGTGTACCGGCCGCACACGTCGCCCGCGCCGGAGAACGCGGCGGTGCACGTGCTCAACCGGCCGCACACCATCACCGCCGACGCGGAGGTGACGCCCGACACGGAGGGCGTGCTGCTCTGCCACGGCGGCCTCACCGGCGGCTACACGTTCTTCATCCAGGACCGCAAGCTGCACTACGTCTACAACTTCGTCGGCGAGCGGGAGTTCCACATCGAGTCGGCGGTGGACGTGCCGGAGGGGCGCTCGGAGCTGAAGTTCGAGTTCGAGCCCACCGGCAAGGCGGACCTCGCCGTGGGGAAGGGGGCCCCCGGGCGCGGCCGGCTCTACATCAACGGGGACCTGGTGGCGCAGAGCACCATCGACGACACCATGCCGGTGGCCATCAGCCTGGGGGAGGGGCTCACCTGCGGCCGGGACGAGCAGTCGTCCGTGAGCCAGCGCTACGCCGCGCCCTTCGAGTTCACCGGCACCCTCCACCAGGTGACCGTGGACGTCGCCGGGGAGCATGTCCGCGACCCGCAGGCCGAACGGAAGGAAGCCATGGCGAAGCAGTGAAATGAAAAGGCCCGGACGGGAGCGGTGGGCTCCCCTCCGGGCCTGGAGACTTCAGCGAACTACTTCACGCCGACGGCGGTCCAGGCCTCGGCGACCTTCTTCGCCTCGGTGGAGTCCTTGCCGTACAGGTCCGTGGCGGCCTTGATGGTGGCGGCGCGGGCCTGGGAGAAGTTCGTCTGCGGCGTCATGTACGTGGTGAGCGCGCGGCCGAAGATCTTCAGGCTCTTCTCCATGCCGATGCCGTCCTTCACCTCGATGCCGGACGTCTTGTTCTTGCCGCCCTCGGTGAGCAGGTAGAAGGCGTTGTTCGCGATGCCGCTGGAACCGTGGACCTCCGTCTGCTTCGGGTAGTTCTTGTAGTTGTCGATGGAGTAGCCATCCGACGTCGGGTCGTTCATGTAGCGGAGGGCGTCCGTGCTGTCGCCGTTCTTGGGCGTCCACGCGTCCTCGCCCACCGCCCAGTCGGACTTCACGGCCTTGTTCTTCTGGCTGGCGAACCACTCCACGCCGGTGCCCATGATGTCGCTGAAGGACTCGTTGAGGCCGCCGGACTCGCCCTCGTACTCCAGGCCCGCGGTGCGCTCGGTGAGGCCGTGGCTGATTTCGTGGCCGGCGATGTCCAGCGTGGTGAGCGGGCCGGAGTCCTTCCCGTCGCCGTCGCCGTACTGCATCTTCTCGCCGTCCCAGAACGCGTTCACCAGGTTCACGTCGGTGTGCACGTAGGAGACGAGCTTCTCACCCTTGCCGTCGATGGAGTCGCGGCCGAGGATCTCCTTGTAGAAGTCGTACGTCATCTCCGCGCCGTAGTGCGCGTCCACCGCGGTGGCGGCGCGCGACGGGTCGGTCTTCTCGCCCCAGACGTCGTTCTTGTCGGTGAAGCCCGTGGTGCCCGACGCCTCGGCCTTGTTCTTCGCGTCGTACGTCACGATGCCCTTGCCGCGCGTCTTGTCCTCCAGGGAGAACGTGCCGTCCTTGTTCTTCGTCGTCTGGATGTCGACCTTGCCGCTGTACATCGTCTGGTCGTCCGCCACGCGGCCCGTGCCCGGCGTGGTGGGCGTCGTCGGCGTGGTGGGCGTCGTCGGCGTGCCGGAGGTGCCGCCCGCGCGCCTGGCGTTGGTGGTGCGGTCCAGGTGGCTGATGGTGTTGTACTGCTTGAGGGACTCGCCGGTGTTCGCGTCGATGAAGTAGTTCATCGAGCGCGGGTCCTTGCCGTTGGACACGGACGTGTCGGTGAGCGTCACGTGGAAGGCGGCGTGGTACTGGCCGTCCTTGCCCTTCACGATGACCTTCTCCGCCGTGGGCGCGCGGGACGTATCGCCGTTGAAGTCCTTCTGCGCCACCGCCAGCGCGTCCTTCGCGTTGAGCTTCGTGGGCGCCTTGCCCAGGCCCGCGGGGATGTTGGACACGTCACCCGTCAGGCTGTCGAACTGGCCCTTCGCGTCCAGGTGGCCGATGACCTGCTCACCGGCGACCTTCACGCCCTCGTGCATGCGGTCCATGCGCACGTGCGTCATGCCCAACTGGTCGCGCTCCACCGAGCGCGGCGCGAACGACGTGCCGCCCGTGATGCCGGTCAGCTGCGGGTTCTTCTGGTTCACGTACGCCACCGTCTGCTGCACGGCCTGCTGCGCCTGGGGGCTGGAGAGGTCCACCGGGCCCGGCGTCAGCTTCTGGCCCACGCCGTTCAGCGCCACCGTCGCCTTCGCCTTGGAGGGCGCGCCCGCGCTGAAGCTGGACTGCGAGCTCATGCCCACCGGGCCCTGGGGCTTCACGGTGTTCACCGGCTTGGTGTCGGTGCGGTTCTGGGTGGCGACAACAGGCTTCGAAAGGTCGGTGCGCAGGGCCATGGGGGGAGGCTTTCGGGGCAAGGTGAAGCGGACAAATTGATTCTCGTGTCAGCCGTCCCATTGTTGCGTGTGGGTGGCTGCTTACACGGTCATGAGGGGACTTATCCTCATGAATTCACTGATGAAGTTTCCGTCCTACATCCGCCCCAGGAACACATTCCGACCGGTAGGTAGGCAGGTGCGCTGGGTTGTATTTCCGTTCATTTTCACCCTGCCTGTGCACGGCCGTCCACCCACCGCCGGTCGCTGGAAGCCTGGCCGGCTGCTCGTCCTGCATGTGTGCGGGCAGGGGCGGATCGCGGCGCTCGCGCGCCCCATCTTCTTCCTCGAGGGGACGTTCACGAGAGGAAGGCGTGGGGATGCGCGGAGACGGAGGCGAGACGGCGGCGGAGGGCTGGGTGGCGCCCCGGGGGCGTGCGGCCCGGGGACTCCTGCCCCGCCACGTCGCGGGCCTCTTCCGCTTCCAGCCGGGCCGGCCCGCGCTGGCGGCGGGGCTGCGCACGGCGCTGGCGCTGGGGGTGCCGCTCGCCGTTTCCGCGCTCCTGGGAATGCCGGCCGTGTCGTGGGCGGGCATGGCGGGGCTCTTCGTCGCGCTGGTGGACAAGGGCGGGCCGTACCGCACGCGCGCCCGGGCCATGGGGGCGATGACGGTGCTGGGCGCGGGGGTGGGGCTCATCATCGCGCTGCCCAGTCCCTTCTGGGTGGACGTGGCGCTGACGCTCTGCTGGGTGACGGCGTGCGGCTTCGCGCGCAGCTTCGGGGACACGCCGGGCATCGTGGGCATGCTGCTGGCGAACCTGTTCGTGGTGTCGCTGGCCCTGCCGCAGCGCGGGCCGGAAGCGGTGCTGATGCAGGCGGCGTACTTCATGGCGGGCGGCCTGTGGTCCATGTTCCTGGCGCTGGTGCTGTGGCCGCTGCGGCCCTACCGCCCGGCGCGGCTGGCCATCGCGGCCTGCTACGAGCAGCTGGCGGACGTCGCGGACGCGGTGGCGGGCTGGCCCATGGAGGGGCCCTCGCGGCTGGGGACGTGGGAGGCGGTGCAGCGGGGCGCGCGCATCCGGCAGTCGCTGGAGACGGCGCGCGCGACGCTGGGCGCCACGCGCCAGGGGCGGCAGGAGGAGAGCGGCCGGGGTGAGTACCTGCTGGTGCTGCTGGAGGACGCGGACGCGCTGTCGCTCTTGCTCACGGCGATGTCGGAGTCGCTGGACGAGGCGCCGCGCCAGGGGGCGTGCCGCGCGGCCCGCATCGAGGCGCAGCACGTGTTGGGGGCGCTGGCGGTGGACCTGCGGGGCGTGGTG
>NZ_RAVW01000571.1 GCF_003611585.1 Corallococcus exercitus
CGGCAGCCTCCAGGTGACGAGCCGGCTGTCGCATCCCTATGTGCCGGTGGGCTCGTCGGAGGCCTACGTGACGGTGGACCTCACCGGCGCGGAGGTGCCCGGGGCGAAGCGCAGCCCGGTGAACCTGGCGGTGGTCATCGACCGGTCCGGGTCCATGAGCGGCTACAAGCTCCAGCAGGCGAAGCAGGCCGCGCGGCACCTGGTGACGCTCCTGCGCGACGAGGACCGGCTGGCCATCGTGCACTACGGCAGTGACGTGAAGAGCCTGCCGTCCCTGCCGGCCACCGCGAGCAACCGCGAGCGGATGATGCAGTTCATCGACGGCATCTGGGACGACGGCGGCACCAACATCAGCTCGGGCCTGATGGTGGGCCGCACGCAGCTGGCGTCCGCCATGGGCAACGGGGCCACGGTGAACCGCCTCATCCTGATGAGCGACGGCCAGCCCACCGAGGGCGTGTCCGACGAGGAGGGGCTCAAGAACGTGGTGAAGGAGATCCGCGCCTCCGGCATCACGGTGAGCTCCATTGGCGTGGGCACCGACTTCAACGAGGACCTGATGCAGGCCTTCGCGGAGTACGGCGCGGGTGCGTACGGCTTCCTCGAGGACGCGAGCAAGCTGTCCACCCTCTTCCAGCGCGACCTGCAGCAGGCCACCACCGCGGTGGCGCGCAACGTGGAGCTGTCCTTCGAACTGCCCCCGGGCACGACGCTGGACGAGGTGCTGGGCTACCGCGCGCACCAGGCCGGCAACACCGTGCGCGTGGCGCTGCCGGACTTCTCCGCGGGCCAGGTGGAGCGCGTGGTGGCGCGCATCCACGTGACGGGCACCGCCGCGGGCCAGACGGTGCAGGTGGCGGGGCTGAAGGTCGCGTACACGGACCTGCTCGTGCAGAAGAACGTGGAGGACCAGTCCACGCTGGCCGCGGTGGCCACCGACGTGCGTGAAGAGGTGGTCCAGCGCCAGGACAAGGAGGCCACGGTGTACGCGGCCCGGGCCCGCAGCGCGCAGAACCTCCAGAAGGCCGCGGAGGCGATGAGCCAGGGCAGGAAGGACGAGGCGAAGGGCTACCTCTCCCAGAACCAGGCCCTCTTCCAGGAGGCGGGCGCGGTGGCGGGCGCGGCGGCGGTGGCGGCGGATCAGGCCGACCAGGCTCGCGCGATGCAGGAATACGACGACGCGGAGACCGAGGAGGCCCAGAAGGCCGCCGTGAAGAACAGCAAGGTGAAGGCGCTCAAGAGCTTCGGGCGCATGGGCTCCACGTACTGAGTTGCCCGGGGCGTGCGAGGGGGAAACGCCCGTCCCCCTGCCCGCCCTTCATCGCGACGTCACATCTTCGCGGTTGACCTCCGGAATCGCGTGGCCCTATCTCCGCGTTCTTCCAGGCTTCACCCCCTGGAAGCAGGGCGCACTGGAGGCGCGGACAAGCATGGCGGCGAGCGCGAGCACCCCGTGGGTCGGGGTCATCATGGGCGGCAGAAGCGACCTCGAACACCTGCAACCGGCGATCGACATCCTCGCCGAGCTGCGCATCCCGCATGAGGTGCGCGTCGTGTCCGCGCACCGCACGCCGGACTGGATGATGGAGTACGCGTCCACCGCGGAGTCGCGCGGCCTGTCCGTCATCATCGCCGCGGCGGGCGGCGCGGCGCACCTGCCCGGCATGGTGTCCAGCAAGACGCTCTTGCCAGTGCTGGGGGTGCCCATGCCCACCACGGTGCTCTCCGGCTTCGACGCACTGCTCTCCATCGTGCAGATGCCCAAGGGCGTCCCGGTGGGCACGCAGGCCATCGGCAAGCCGGGGGCCGCCAACGCGGCGCTGCACGCGGCGGCCATCCTGGCGCTGAAGTACCCGGAGCTGCGCGAGCGGCTGGGCGCGTGGCGCAAGGCGCGCACGGACGAGGTGCTGGCGCACCGCGAGGTGGCGGGATGAGCGGCCCCATGGTGCTTCCCGGCGGAACGCTGGGCATCCTGGGCGGCGGCCAGCTGGGGCGCATGATGGCGCTCGCGGCGCGCACGCTGGGCTACCAGGTGCAGGCGCTGGATCCGGACTCGGCGTGCCCGTCCCGCTCGGTGGTGGACCGCTGCCTCACCGCGTCCTTCTCCGACACGGTGGCGGCGGAGGACCTGGCGCGCCAGTGCGACGTGGTGACGCTGGAGATTGAAAAGGTGTCGCTGGCCACGCTCAACGCGGTGGCCCGGCACGCACCCATGCGGCCCGGAGCCTCCGTGCTGGAGGTGGTGCAGCACCGCGGCCGGCAGAAGGCCTGGCTCGCGAAGGGCGGCTTCCCGCTGGGCCCGTGGCGCGAGGCGAACTCGGAGGCGGAGCTGGCGGCGGCCATCACCGCGCTGGGTGGCAAGTGCTTCATCAAGTCCAGCGAGGGCGGCTACGACGGGCGCGGCCAGTACGAGGTGAAGGCGGCCTCCGAGGCGGCCATCGCGTGGAAGGAGCTGGGCGAGCGCTCCGTCGTGGTGGAGGCCGCGCTGGACCTGAAGGCGGAGCTTTCCGTGCTGGTCGCGCGCGGGCCGGATGGACAGCTCGCGGTGTACCCGCCCGCGTTCAACCACCACGAGGAGCGCATCCTCGCGTGGTCGCTGCTGCCGGGCCCCCTGCCCCAGGCCGTGCTGACGCAGGCGTCGCAGGTGGCGCGCGACATCACCTCCGGGCTGAAGGTGGAGGGGCTGCTGGTGGTGGAGATGTTCCTGCTGGGCGACGGGTCACTGCTGGTGAACGAGGTGGCGCCCCGGCCGCACAACAGCTTCCACTCGACGGAAGTGGCGTGCCTCACCAGCCAGTTCGAGCAGGCCGTGCGCGCGGTGTGCAACCTGCCCCTGGGCTCCGTGGAGGTGGTGCGCCCCGCGGCCATCGTGAACCTGCTGGGCGACCTGTGGCTGAAGGAAGGCGGCCCCCGGTTCGCGCAGGCGCTGGCGATGCCCGGCGTCCGGCTGCATCTGTATGGCAAGCGCGACGCGCGCAAGGGCCGCAAGATGGGCCACCTGTCCGCGGTGGGCAGCTCGCCCGAGGACGCGCTCCAGCGCGTGAAGGCCGCGGCCACCGCCCTGGGGATGTGACGCGCATGAAGACGAACGCCGCCCGGCTCCTGGACTCGCTCGGCATCGCGTACAGCCTGCGCGACTACGACGTGGATCCGGACGACCTGTCCGCGGAGACAGTGGCCGCGAAGGTGGGCATGCCCGCGGAGCAGGTCTTCAAGACGCTGGTGGCCAAGGGGGACCGCACCGGCGTGTTGATGGCGGTGGTGCCCGGCAACGCGGAGCTGGACCTCAAGGCCCTGGCGCGCCTCTCCGGCGACCGCAAGGTGGACACCGTCCCCCTCAAGGAGCTGCAGCCGCTGACGGGCTACATCCGGGGCGGCGTCACCGCGCTGGGCGGCAAGAAGGACTACCCCGTCTTCGTGGACGAGACGCTGGAGCTGTTCGACGAGGTCGCCGTGTCGGCCGGGGTGCGCGGGACGCAGATCGTCCTCGCCCCGGCGGACTACCTTCGCGTGACGAAGGGAAAGCCGGGACCCATCTCGCGTCCGAAGGCGTAGACCTTTTCCGCGCGCCGCGCGTTCGAAGGGACATTCCCGGCCCGTGAGGCCGTTCCCGGGGTGTCCCGATGAATGCCGCCGTGTTGCAATTCCACCACCGCGAAGCCTTCGAGCACACCGTCACACGCGCGCTGGCCGCGGGCGCCGGGGCGGGCCTGGTGCAGTGGCTGGGCCTGCGCGTGGGCCTGCCGGTGCCGTTGACGTGGCTCGTGCCCGCCGCGGTGGTGCTGGCGTGCGCGCGCGGTGACAAGTGGGACCGGGGCCTGCTGAGCGGCCTGGGCCTGCTACTGGTGGCGTTGCCCTATGGCCTGGGCCTGTCGCCCGCGTGGACGGTGGCGACGAGCGGCGCGGCCGCGGGGGCCCTGCTGGTGCGCTCCCGCCTCAACGACCTGGGCGAGGAGGGACAGGTCGCGGAGGCCCGCCCCACCCTCGTGCACTACGGCCTGGGCGCGGTGCTGGGCGCGGGGCTCACCCTGGCGGGCGGCGTGGTGGCGAACATCCTGTCGGTGCGGCTGGCGTCCGTGGCCACGCCCACGCTGCTGGCGGCGGCGGTGGTGGGCGGCATCGTGGGCCTCTTCGTGGGGCTGGGCGCCATCGCCGCGCACCTGGGCCTGACGGCGGACCCGGTGGAAGCGCGCGCGGAGGAGCTGCTGCCGCAGCTGTCCGGTGACTTCCTCACGCTGTCCGAACGCGCGCTGAACCTCTACCGCCAATGCGGCCAGTCGCTGGCGAAGCTGCCCCGGGAGCCCGCGCGCGAGGAGCTGGCCCGCACGCTGGCGCGCATCACGAAGGGCGCGGTGGAGCTGGCGTCCGAGTGGGCCGGCGTGGAAGCGCAGCTGGAGGAGCGCGCCACCGCGGAGCTGCAGGCGGAGCGCGAAAGCCTGGAGCGCAGCGCCCGTGCGAGCACCGACGTGGTGGCGCGCCGGCAGCTGGAGGCCGCGGCGGCGTCGCTGGCGGAAGAGGTGGAGCGGCTGGGGGACGTGCGTCAGCGGCGCGAGCGCATCCTGGCGAGGCTGCGCGCGGAGGTGGCCCTGCTGGAGCGTGCGCGCGTGGCGCTCCTGTCGCTGCGCAGCGGTCAGGCCCAGTTGAAGGCGGCGGAGCTGGCCTCGTTGGCCCGCCGCTTCCGCGCCCTCTCGACCGCTCAGGGAGAGGAAGGCCAGGCGATGGACGCCGTCGCGGCCCAGGTGACGTTGACCCAGGTGGCGCCGGTGGAGGTCGCCCCGGTGACGCCCGTGGATCCAGCTCCGGTCGCGTCCGACGGCGCCAAGGTGCCGGAAATCCAGCGGATTCAGGGGGAATAGGACCTGGAGAGGCTGTCGGGGCCCGCCCGCCCCGACAGCCTCTCCAGGTCCTATTCCCCC
>NZ_RAVW01000572.1 GCF_003611585.1 Corallococcus exercitus
GGGCTGGGCGCTGGGGTGCTCACCTCGCCGGTCGGGTTCGTCGGTTCGCTCTCGGGGCTCGCGCCACAGCCAAAGGCATGGAGCGCCAGCAGCAGCGCGCTGGACGTGAAGACAAATCGGTTCCGCATCGGGCAGGGGGTATCCGTGCACGGGGGCCACACGACGGGCAGCGGCCGCGACGCCTTCGCCGGCGGCCCTCGTCACCCACGCCACCGCCCCCGGGCTCACGTGCCACGGGAGGTTCGGGCGCTCGGCTGGTCTCGGTGGCCCGGTGAAAGCGTTCTCAGCCGGGGCCTTTGCAAACCGCGGCGGTCGTGAACACTTCCCATCACGACAAGGGCCTCCAGAGCCCCTGTCCGTCCGGCTCCCCCAGCACGGCGCCCGCCAGCCCCGAGCGATACTTCCGTTTTCCCGAAGCTTCGCGTCCGGATTCTCTATTTGCCGAAGAGTGCCGGGGCTCCTATTTGAGAGGGGTTGGCTCCCCGTGCCTTCCCCAGGTGAACGCCTTGGAATCACTCCACAGCATTGGCAGCCCCGTCATGTGGGGCGGCTTCATCGCATTTGTCTTCGCGATGCTCGCGCTGGACCTCGGTGTCTTCCACCGCAAGGCCCACACGGTGAGCTTCAAGGAGGCCGGTGCGTGGAGCGCGGTGTGGGTGAGCCTGTCGCTCGCGTTCAACGCCTTCCTGTGGTGGCGCTTCGGCTCCGGGCCGGGCATGGAGTTCCTCACCGGCTACCTCATCGAGAAGTCGCTCTCCGTCGACAACATCTTCGTCTTCGTCGTCATCTTCTCCACGATGAAGGTCCCGGCCATCCACCAGCACCGGGTGCTCTTCTGGGGCATCCTGAGCGCGCTGGTGCTGCGCGCGGCGATGATCTTCGCGGGCGTGGCGATGCTGGAGCGCTTCCACTGGCTCATCTACGTCTTCGGCGCCTTCCTCATCCTCACGGGCGTGAAGCTCTTCATCCAGCGCAACCATGATGAACATCCGGAGGACGGCTGGCTGATGCGCACCGCCCGCCGCGTGATTCCCTCCACGCCGCACTTCGCCGGGCAGCACTTCATCACGGTGGAGAACGGTCGGCGGCTGGCGACGCCGCTGCTCATGGCGCTGATGCTGGTGGAGGCGTCCGACGTGCTCTTCGCGCTGGACTCCATCCCCGCCATCTTCGCGGTGACGCGCGACCCGTTCATCGTCTTCACGTCGAACATCTTCGCCATCCTGGGCCTGCGCTCGCTCTTCTTCCTGATGGCCGGCGCGATGGAGAAGTTCACCTACCTGAAGGTCGGCCTGTCCGGCGTGCTGGTCTTCGTGGGCGCGAAGATGGCGCTGGTGGACGTGGTGCACCTGTCCCCGGCCATCTCCCTGGGCGTCATCGCGCTGGTGCTGGGCTCCAGCATCGTGGCCTCGCTGGTGAAGGCGCGGAACACGCCGCCGCACACGCCCAACGGCGACGCGTCACCGGAGGCGCCACGCAGCGCGCCGTCCCCCGCGAAGAGCTGACGCTCCCGCGGCACCCCTCATCTTTTCCGGCTGTGGGTCCCATGGGGTGTGGGGCTCCGGGCCCGGGCCCTCGAAGCGCATGGGGGCTCGGGCCTCTTTTTTTCAGAGGGCCCGCGACAGCTCCATGAACTCCGCCCACGAGCGGATGGCGTCCTCGAACTCCTCCAGGGGCAGGTCCTGGGAGCGTCCGGGGATGGCCACCTCGCTGTGGATGGAGGCCCGGGCCCGGTTGAGCTCCAGGCTCCAGGTTTCACCGGTGACGTCCCACCGGTCCCTCCGTCCCTGCCGCAGCGCCGCCAGCACGCGCAGCATCCCCTGCGCCCGGTTCAAGTCCGGTCGCAGCTCCTGGGCGAGGTAGTCCGCCAGCACGTCGTCGGGCGGCAGGCCACTCACGACCGCCCGTCCCTGCTGATCCCACGTGAATCGCAATGTCCTGGGCACGCCGTGACGGTCGCACAGTCCGTGGATCGCCGACCACGCCCCGCCCCCGTCGATTGCGCCGGAACCCGACACTGCGGCCCGGCCGCGTGCGGCACCGAACGGGCGTCTCCGCCCGGAGAACAGCGACCTGTCCGGAGGTGGAAAAGCAAAAGGCCGTGAGCCCCAGGGGACTCACGGCCTCTTGTTTGAAGTGGGCGCGGCAGGTTTCGAACCTGCGACCCCTGCCGTGTGAAGGCAGTGCTCTACCGCTGAGCTACGCGCCCTGCTGTCTGCTGCCCGCCGCGCGACCGCTGCGCAACGAACGCGGCGGTAAATGCCATCCGCCCGCGCAGGTGTCAACGCATTTTCTGGGAGGATTCTTCCGACAGCGACTCCAGCTTCTCGTCCAGCTCGCGCAGGCGGCGCTTGAGGCCCGCGAGCTGCTTGCCCACGGCCTTGAAGTCCCCCTTCGGCGCGAAGTGCAGGGCCTTCATGACCTCTTCCTGCCCCCGGTCCAGGGCCTGCTTGCCGCGCTGGACCCGGCCAATGGCCTGGGCCACGGCCAGGGCGCGCTTCTCGTCGGCCATGAGCTTCTCCATGGCCATGCTGGACAGCCCCAGCGCCTGCTTCTTCAAGTCGTCCCGGATGCCCATGGTGGCGGTCCTCTGGCCCCTCAGGGGCCGTCGGGGAACTCGGTCTTCAGCGCGGCGAAGACGCGGTCCGCGATGCCCTTGTAGCGCATGCGTTCGATGAGCGGCTGCAGGTCCCCCCGCATGGAGATGCGGCGCTTGAGCACGGCCTCCACGGGGTCCAGCGTGCCCAGCAGGAGCTGCTTCCAGACGGAATAGGGCGCGCGGGCCAGGTACACCGGCTCCAGCTCTTCCAGGTCGTCCGGATCCGACAGCACCCGGGCCCGCTTGATGTCGCAGTCGCCGGGCTCCACGTGGACGACGAAGGTCTTGTCCAGCTTGCCCTTCTCCGCCTCGATGATGGCCCCGAAGTCGCCCTTCCAGCCCTTGCCGGCGATGGCGCACTCCGGGTCTGCATTGGTGAGCCGGACGGCCTCGTCCAGCCATTCCTTCGACGGAAACTTCGGCATCGCGCCTCCCTACCCCCTACGGAAGATGCTCTTGATGCTGGAGAAGAGCCCACGGTCGTCGTTGCTCGCCCCGCTGCTGCTCGACGGGGCGGCCTGCGCGTTGCGCGAGGCGACTTCCTGCAGGGCCTTCTTCAACTGCTCGGGCGTGTCACGGGTGGCCAGGTCCACCTTGCGCGACATGCCGCTCGCGTCCTCCACCTGCACCTGGAGGAGACACTCCTCGGTGAGGCGGAAGTCGATTTTCCGGCCCGCGGCGGCGGCCGGCACCCGGACGGTGCCCAGGTACTCATTGTCCACCATCAGGTCGCTGTCGCCCTGGTAGATGTCCAGCTCGATGAAGGGAGAACCCGGCTGCTGCGGCGGCGGCAGGCGGAAGCTCTTCACCATCGGGATGAGCGAGTTCTTCTCGATGATGCGCTTCACGCGGCCGTTGGGCATCGCGTAGCCGATGGGCATGGACAGCGCGTCCAGCAGCGTCACCGCGTCGATGCTGCCCAGCGAGTCGCCCAGCAGCGCCGCGCCCAGGGCCACGCACTCGTCCGGGTGCACGCCCTTGCGCGGGGCCTTGCCGAAGTGGGCCTGGATCTTCTGCTGCACCAGCGGCATGCGGCTCTGGCCGCCCACCAGGATGATCTCGTCGATCTCCGAGCGGCTGATGCCCTTCTCCGCGAGCACGCGGTCGCAGATGTCGAAGGTGCGGTCCACCAGGTCGCCGGTGAGGTTGTTGAGGTAGTCGCGGGTCAGCGGGATGCGCAGGTCCAGCGGCTTGCCCTTGCGCTCCTCGATGTACGGCAGGTCGATGACGACGTTGGGAATCAGCGTCAGGTCGATCTTCGCGGCTTCCGCGGCGTTCTTGATGCGCTGGAGGGCGATGGGGCTCTCGGTCAGGTCGACCTTGGTCTCGTCGCGGAAGCGCTCCAGCACGTACTCCATGATGCGGTTGTCGAAGTCCGCGCCGCCCAGGAACGAGTCGCCACCCGTCGCCAGCACCTCGAAGACGTTGCCGGCCAGGTGCAGCACGCTGACGTCGAAGGTGCCGCCGCCCAGGTCATAGACGAGGACCTTCTGGTCCAGGCCCCGGTTGAAGCCGTAGGCCAGCGCCGCGGCGGTGGGCTCGTTGACGATGCGCTTGACGTCGAAGCCGGCCAGCCGCCCGGCTTCCTTCACCGCGTTGCGCTGGTTGTCGTTGTAGTAGGCCGGGACGGAGATGACGGCCGCGTCGATGGGGCCGCCCAGGAACTGCTCCGCGATGGTCTTCAGCTGCGACAGCACGAAGCTGGAGATCTGCGGCAGCGTGTAGAGCTTGCCGCCCATCGTCACGGCGGCGTCCCCGTTGGGATCCTCGACGATGTCGTAGGGGAAGTACCCCTTGAGGTCCTCCACCGCCTTCGAATGGTACTTGCGGCCGATCAGCCGCTTGGTGCCCCAGAGCGTGTTCTTGGGGTTGGTGACCATCTGATCCTTGGCCACGCCGCCGACCAGCAGGTCGTTCTTGGCGGACAGCGCGACCACGGAGGGCAGGATGAGGTTGCCGCGATCCGTGGGGACGATCTTCGGGATGCGGTTGCGCACGGACGCCACCAGGGTGTTGGTGGTGCCCAGGTCAATCCCGACGATGCGAGGTCTGTCCGCCATGAAGGTCAACGTGCGCAGCTCAGGGGGAGGCCGCGCCCGTCCTCACTCTCTAGCACGTCGAGCCGTCGCGTGCGCGTTTCTAGGCGGACGCTTCCTCCCTGACTGTAGTTCTGGCCAGCCCGCCCTCCAGGGGGGCTGATTCCAGCCAGGGCGGCTACAGGTCCCGGTCCGGATCCGGCCCCAGGTCGCGCAGGCGGATGGGCCCGTCGGGCTCCGGGGGCGGGAGGGTTTCGCACACCGCGTCAGGAC
>NZ_RAVW01000573.1 GCF_003611585.1 Corallococcus exercitus
GAGGGGGGCTACTTGGCGGGTGGCGGCGCCGGGGAAGGTTTCGGCGCGGCCTTCGGCGCTGGAGCAGGCTTCGGCGTGTCGGGCGTGCCGGCGGGGACGTTCTTCGTCTCCGACAGCTCGTCCTCCGCGCGCAGGAAGGCCTGGGCGGCGCGGTCCACGTCGTCGGGCTTGAGGCCCGTGAGGTTGGCGGCGGCCACGCGCGTGCGCGACGCGAGCGCCGTCTCCCCCAGCGCGCCGTGGATGCGCGTGAGGGCCACGTGGATCTCCGGGTCGAACGGATCCGAAGCCAGCGCCTCCAGGTAGGCCGTCTTCGCCTTCGGGTAGTCCTTGCGGAACAGCAGGATGCGGCCCAGGTGCACGTTGGTGGAGGGCGAGCCCGGGTGCATGCGCAGGGAGCCGCGCAGCACGGACTCCGCCTCATCCAGCCGGCGCAGCTCCAGCAGCGCGAGCGCGAACTTGTTGGAGACGGACTCGTACTTGTCCCCCACCAGCTTGTGCGCCCGCGCGTACTCCTCCGCGGCGGCCTTCACGCGGTTGCGCTCGCGCAGCACCTCGCCCAGGTGCGCGAACTTGCGCGCGGGGACCTCCGTCACCTCGGAGAAGCCGCCGAAGGAGATTTCACGCCCCTTCTTCTCGCTGTCCTTCTTTTCGCCCTTGGCGTCCTCCTTGAGCACCACGCGGTCGTCGCGCGGCACCAGCTCCTGGGGGAAGGGCTGCTTCTTCACGTAGGACAGCCACGTCTTCTCGAAGAGGGGGAAGGGCATGCCCGTCGCCGCCTCCACCGCCTTCTTGTCCGGCTGGCCCGCCTTCAGCTCCTGCAAGAGGGTGCGCAGGCCCGCGGTGCCCTTGGTGCCGTGGATGTAGTCGATGGCGTAGAACACCTCCGCGAACGCGGTGGCCGCGTCCTCCGCCGTGGGCAGCATGGCGATGGAGGGGTGCATCTTCTCGAAGGGGATGAGCTTGTCCTCCTTCACGCGCTTGCCCAGCAGGGCCTGCGTGGAGGGCGTCATGGCCAGGCCGCCCTTGCCGCGCCAGCGCGACTCCAGGAACTTGGCCAGGCCCTCGTGCAGCCAGATGGGCACGGTGTTGTGGGACAGCTGGCTGACCACCAGGTGCACGTACTCGTGCGCCAGCGTGTCCTGCCAGTCGTAGCCCTGCGCCACGGCCTTGGGGCTGGTCACCATCAGCTTGTTGAACTTGCAGATGGCGATGGTGCCCGTGGTGCGGATCTGCTTCTCCGTCAGGGTGCTGACGCGGGACAACTCGCGCGCGTTGTTCACCACCTCCACGCGCACCTTGCCCGGCGGCGTCCAGCCCAGGTCCTGCGCGAGCGCGCGGTGGATGGACTCCAGCGTCTCCAGCGCGTAGGGCACCAGCACCTCTTCCTTGCCCTTCGGGTAGAAGAAGATGAAGTGCTCGCTCTCCGCGCGCTGGTGGTCCTTGACGATGGCGCGCGTGTCCTTCGCGAGCCGCAGGTAGCTGCCCGGCTTGTCCTCGATGTTGGCCGCTTCCAGCAGCCCCACCGCGTCCTCGTACTGGCCCTCCTCGAAGGCGACGCGCCCCTGGAAGTACTTCAGGGGCTCCAGTTCGGACGGCACGCGCTTCTCGACCTCGGCCAATTCGCGGCGCGCGGTGCCCACGTCCCAGTCGTCCAGCGACTGCTCCACCTTGCTCAGCCGCTGCTTCACCTCTTCCTTGAGGGCCGCGTCGGGCGGCTGCGCGAAGGCCGTGGGGACGGCGAGGAGCAGGGCGCACAGGACGCCCAGGCAGGGGATGGACGCGTGCGTGCGGCGGCTCACTTCACCAGCTCCTCGTAGTAGCGCTTCACCTGCTCGCGGTACTTCTCCGGCGCGCCCTGCTTCATCGCGTCCAGCAGGTCCTTGCGGAACTCGCGAGGCGCCTGGAAGGCGTCCTCGTCCGGCAGCTCCACCTTGTCCTGCGGGTTGCGGCCGTTGCCCTCCTGCTGGCGGCCGGAGCCCATGGGCATGGGCAGCCCGCGGCCGCCCTTGCGGCCCTGCTGGCTCTGCTTCATCTGCTGCTGGAAGCGCTTGAGGCCCTCCATGGCGGCCTGCTGTTCGCCGTAGCCGCGGCCGGGGTCCTTGCCCTGCATGCGCTGGGACGCCTCGCCCATGCGCTGGCCAATCTCATCCATCTGCTGGCCGGCCTCCTCCCCGAACAGCGGCGCCGTCTGCTCCATGTCCTCCATCTGCTGGCGCAGGCCCTGCGCGCGCTGCTCCAGCTGCTGCTGGCGCTGGCCCAGCTGCTGGAGCTGCTGCTTCTCCTGCTGCGACAGCTGCGAGCCCGGCGGCGGGAAGAGGTTCTGCAGCTGCTGGCTCACGTCCGACACGTCGCGCGCGTCCTTCTTGAGCTGCTCCGCGAGCTTCGCGGACTGCTGACGCACCTCCGGCGGGTTGCCGAACATCTCGTCCAGCTGGCGCTGCTGCTCGCCCATGCTGGACAGCTGGCGCGCGGCGTCCTCGGCGCGGGCGGCGGACTCCGCGGCGAGGTCGAAGTCGTCCACCTTGAGCGCGTTCTCCACGTTGCGCAGCTCGGACTGGGCCTCTTCCAGGGGGCGGGCCGCGCGGCTGTTGAGGCGACCCGGGTCGAGCTTCTGGTAGTGCTCCTGCACCTGCTGCACCTTGCGCGCGAGCTCGTCCTTGAGGGCCTGGCCCTTCTCCTTGAGCCGGTCGCGGTTCTGGTTGCGGGCCTGGTCGCGCAGGGCGCGCGTCTGCTCGGCGACCTTCTGCTGTTCGTCCATGGTGCCCTGCAGGTCGTCCATGAACTTGCCGAACTTCTCCGCCAGCTCCGGGTACTGCTCCGCGCCGAAGTCCTCCTGGGACTTGTCCATGGAGTCGAGCATCTCGTCCATCTGCATGCCCAGCTCCTGGAGCTTCGCCAGGGCCTCGTCCGCCTTGCCCTCCTGCATCAGGCGCTCGACCTCATCCATGGCGCCCTGCATGTCCTCCTGCTCCATCATCTCCGACAGCGCCTCGGCGTTGAGGTGCTCGTCGCGGATGCCCTTGCGCAGCTCCGCCATGCGCTGCATCAGCTCCTGGATGCGCGACTTGAGCTGCTGGATCTGCTGCATCACCTGCTCGCGCGCGGCCTCGTCCGGGTTGGCCTTGAACTGCTCGATGAGGCGCGACAGGTCGCGGCGCTCGTTGGCCAGCTGCTTCGTCAGCTCCTGGAGCGCCTCCAGCTTCTGCCGGTCCAGCAGCGACTCCAGGTAGAGGATGTCGCGCTCCAGGCCCTCGATTTCGTCCTCCACCACGGCGGTGAGCCGGGTGCCGGTGCCCCAGTCCTCGCCGCGCGCGCGCTGGGTGCGCAGGTACAGGCGGCGGAAGTCGGAGGTGGTGCCCACGCTTCGCTTGAGCTCCCCGCCGATGTTCAACAGCGCGGAGATGATCTCCTTGGGCACGTCCTTCTCGCGCGACAGCGCGGAGCCCTGCGCGCGGAAGTCGTCCGCGAGCTGCTGGCCGTTGGTGTCCGTGGACTTCGCGCTCTCCACCGCCTGCGCGTCCTTCTGCTTCGCGCGGTCGGGGCCCTCCAGGCGGTCCGCCAGGTGGTCCACGAGCCGGCCCCACAGGACCTCGGCCTTCTCCAGGGCGGCGCGGCGGTGCTCGGCGGCGCTGTAGACGCGCAGGGTCTGCGTGCGGCTGACGCCCTTCTTGGGGCCCTCCACCGCGTCGTTGTCCTTCGCCTCCACGTAGTAGGTGATGCGGTCGCCGGGGGCGGGCTTGAGGGGCCCCAGGTCCCAGTTGAAGGTGCCCCGGCTGCGGCGGCTGTCCTCGCGCGGCAGGTTCACGCGCGTCTCCTGCTTCGCGCCGGGCATGCGGAACACCAGCGCCAGGCCGGACAGGCCGTAGTCGTCGGTGGCCTCGTACTTGAGCGTCACCGTCTGGCCGGGGTCGACTTCAATCTCCGCGGACGGCGTGAGCAGCGTCACCTGGGGGGACTTGTCCGCCTCCACGGTGAGGGGGATGTCCGGGCCCACCGCGAGCGGCTTCGCGCGCGCGCCGTAGAAGACGAAGTGGTAGTGGCCGCCCTGCTTCGCGACGAAGCTGCCGGTGAGCTCCCGGCCGCCGGTGACGGTGAGGGGCAGCGTCTGGTCGTTGACGACGACCTCCGCGCGCTCGATGGGGCGGTCCGAGCGCGTCTTCAGCGCGACCTCGGTGCCGGCGGGCGCGCTGACCTCGCCGTTGGTGCCCGGCACGGTGCGCGGCGCGAGGCCGGTGTACGCGGGGTAGCGGTACGTGAGTTCGATGTCGCCGGTGATGGGCTCCACCTGCGCGGCGGTCTCCGGACGCGAGGCCTGCTCACGCAGGTGCTTCCAGCCCGCGGCCCACCGGCCGCCCACGAAGAACATCAGCACCGCGAGCAGCAGCACCGCGCCGCCGCACGCCATGGCCACGCGGCGCAGCGGCTGGCGGTCCACCACGAGCCCCGGGTCCACCGTGCGGGCCCGCTCGTCCATCTGCCGCAGGAACGCGTCCGCGAGCTGGGGGGACCAGCCGGCCTCCTCCCGGCGCTCGCGCGACAGCTCCACCGCGGCGAGCACGTCCAGCGACAGCTCCGGGCGGCGCTGGCCCACGAGCCGGGCGGTGAGCAGGTCGTCGCCCACCTGCCGACGCGCGAGCACGACGCCGAAGAAGCACGCCACCGCCACGCCCGCCGGCACGGCCAGCCACAGGAGCGCCTGCGCGAATCCCGGCGCCACCCGGCCCAGCAGGCCCGTGGCGAACAGGAGCACGAGGGCCGTGACGGCGCCCAGCAGGATGCCCTGGGCCCAGAGCTGGCGGCGCTGGCGGGCGCGCACCTGGGCGAGCAGGTCCGCCACGCCCCGGGAGCGCGCTTCGCGCCGGGCC
>NZ_RAVW01000574.1 GCF_003611585.1 Corallococcus exercitus
CAGGGCTCGCTTCTTCATCCGGTTCTTGCGCACACAAGGCCGAACGACGCGAGCTCCTGCCCCTTCCTTCCTCCGCCAGCGCTTGGCTACCCTCCGAGCCGTTCGAGAATCATGAGCGGTCGTTTAGATGCACCGGGAGGGCTCCTGGACCGATCCCTGTCGTGGACCGGTTGAGCCCTACTCGTTCAAAGCGAAAGCAAACCATGACACGGAAACCATGCATCCGCGTGAATGGGCGGAGCCTTGGCCTGTATTGCGCCTTGCTGCCCACCTTCATGTTCCTGATGGCGGCGCTCATCTCCTCGAGTGGCTTCGCTGCCATTCCGGCGGAACCGTTGCCGGAGCAGATCAGCGGCTGCCCGGACTGTGTGCCGACAGAGTGTCGGACGGAGGTTTGCGACGGCATCGACAATGATTGCGATGGGCTGATCGACGAGGGAGTTCAGCGCACCCTCTACCGGGACGCGGACAGGGAGACTTCTTCGTGCTGCTGCGGCTCAAGGTGTGAAGTTTGAGGCGTATCTTTATCGATCGGTTTCACTGACGGGGATGTGAATTTTATGGCTATTCCGCCGAATCTGGAGGGTACTGCGCGTCTGGTTGAGAGGGCATTTCCGGAAGGGGTGACGAAGGATGATTATTGGCCTCTTCTGGCTGTGTTGTATCCCTATATGTCCGAAAGGGCTTTGGCTCGGGTCGTAGGTCATTTTGTTGGTCAGCCCTATGAGCTGGTTCTGAATGACATCTACGGGGTGAATGCCAAGACGCTGCCGTCAGACAGAGTCGACGCTGTACGAGCCCGGCTTGTTGCGGCAGGCCTTGATGAATGGGACAGGGAGGAGGACTGGTAAGCTGCGCCTTCACAGCCAACAGAGATGGTTCGAGCACTGGCGGACCGTCCCTGTTGGCCGCGCCTACCCGCTTCGCTCACCCCAGCGCTTCTTGAACGTGTCCCGGTGCGCGGCCCACCAGTCGCGCCACTCCTTCACTGCGGCCTCCCTTTCGGCCCGCGGACCCGCGGGCTGGAAGTGGAGTCAGGTGGACGTCGCGTCCCTCAGGCACATCTCCGCCAGGAACCGGGTGCGGACGTCGTCGCTCTCCAGCAGGTCGATGAGCTCCGGGATGGTGTGCCTTCCCATTGCCTCCCGTGCCTGTGTGAACCCCTTGGAATCCTCCGCCATGGCGCGAGTGTTCCCAGGCCAGGCCCCCGGCGCGAGCCCTGCTGGTGGACACTGTTCCCCACCGGGCTTCTAGGGCGGGGGCGGGGCCGCTATGGTCCACCCCCAGCGGAGGACTCGCCCGCCAGGAGCCATGAACTTCGTCTTCATCTCCCCCCACTTCCCCTCCCAGTACTTCCACTTCGCCACCGCGCTGCGCGAGCGCGGGGTGTCCGTGCTGGGCATCGGCGACACGCCCTACGAGTCCCTGCGCCAGGAGCTGCGGGAGTCCCTGCGCGAATACTTCTTCGTGCCCAGCCTCACCGACTACGACGCCCTCCTGCGCGCCACCGGCTACCTCACCTGGCGCCACGGCCGCATGGACCGCATCGAGTCCCTCAACGAGTCCTGGCTCGAAGTCGAAGCCCGCCTGCGCGAGGACTTCCACGTCCCTGGCCTCCAGCCCTCGGACATCCTCAAGCTGCGCTCCAAGTCCGGCATGGCGGAGGTGTTCCACGCGTCCGGCGTCCCGCACCCGGACCTGCTGCGCGTGCGCGACGCGGACCAGGTGAAGGAGTTCGCCGCGCGCGTGGGCTACCCGCTCGTGCTCAAGCCCGACGTGGGCGTGGGCGCCGCCCACACGTTCAAGGTCGCCAGCGACGCGGAGGTGGACGCCGCGCTCGCCCACCCGCTGCCCACGTCCTACGTGGCCCAGCCCTTCGTGCGCGGCACCATCGTCACCTACGACGGCATCGTGGACCGCCACGGCGTCATCGTCTTCAACCTCAGCCACGAATACAGCGACGGCGGCATGGAGACCGTCACCGAGCGGCGCGACATCTCCTTCTGGAGCCTCCAGCACATCCCCGCCGCGCTCGACGTGCTGGGCCGCCAGGTCGTCGCCGCGTTCGGCCTGCGCGAGCGCTGGTTCCACCTGGAGTTCTTCCGCCTGCCGGATGGCCGCTTCGTCGTGCTGGAGGCCAACCTGCGCCCGCCCGGCGGCTTCATGACGGACATGATGAACTACACGTGCGACATCGACGTGTACCGGCTCTATGCCCGCGTCGTGACGGGGGACCCGGTGGCGGACTTCCAGTACACGCCGCGCCACCATGTCTGCCACAGCGCCCGCCGTCACAGCCGGCGCTACAAGCACACCCACTCGCAGATTGTCGAACGGCTGGGCAGGTCGCTGCTCGTGCACCGCGAGCTGCCGCCCATCTACCACTCGCTGCTGGGCGAGGAGATGTACCTCACCCGCCACGCGGACCTTGAATCCATGCAGGACGCGGTGCGCTTCATCCAGGCGACGTGAGCCGTCAGGGCTCCGGGGTCCAGGTGAGCACGTAGGTGGAACTCGCCCCGTCGTCGTGCACCTTCGTCACGCGAGGTGCCTTCGCGCCGCCCGCGGCCAGCAGGCCCTCGAAGAGGGCCTCCACGTAGCCGGGTGTGTCGACGCTCGAGTTGATGTGCAACTCGTAGCGCGCGGGGCCCCGCTCCGTGAGCGTCGCCTCCGTGTAGTTGTCCGTGCCGCGCAAGACCTCCGGCAGCCGCTGCACCATGCGCCGGGGCCCGAGCATGCGCATCACGCCCATCACCGCGCGCCCCAGGAGCGTGGACCCGTAACCCTCCACGTGCGCCCGCGCGAGCCGGGCGAAGCCCTCCGCGCGGGGCAGGTTCGGGTACACCTCTTCCACGACGATGTTCAGGCACCGCACCCAGAGCGGCACGGGGTAGAGCGGCAGGAGCGGCCGGTCCAGGTCCACGCCCGCCTGGCGCAGCCGTTCACGCAGGCGGGGCGACACCTGGCCCTTCAGGCCGTGCTGGAGCAGGCCCTCCACGACCTGCACGTAGACCTGCCGCTGTTCGGGCGGCACCGACCGGGGACGGCGTGTCACGGGTGGGAGCTCAACCGAGCAGCCACTGCATGGCGCCCGGCAGCCGGCGCTGCCAGTCCTTCTCGTGGTGCTCGCCGCCGGGCTCCAGCACGAGCGACACCTCATGGTCGCCGTAGCCCAGGCCCTTGAGGTGCTGGAAGAAGTCGCGTGTGCCCCGGCCGTAGTCCAGGGGGATGCCGCCCGCGTGGATGAACTCGGTGTCGCCCGCGTCCAGGTAGATGCGCGTCCAGCGCTGGCTGTGCTCGCGCCACGCGTCGAACAGGCGGCCCTGGCTCCACATCACCGTGGGCGACAGCGCGCCGATGCGGCCGAACACCTGCGGGAACTTCCACCCCAGGTACAGCGAGATGAGGCCACCCAGCGACGAGCCCATAGCGCCGGTCCACTCGCTGCCCTGGCGCGTGCGGTACGTCCGGTCGATGTATGGCTTCAGCTCCTCCACGAGGAAGCGCCCGTAGGCCTCGCCGCGCGCGGAGACGCCGTTGCGTGGCTCGTCCCACGGCGAGTACTCCTGGAAGCGGCCGGGGCCGGAGTCCACCGCGACGATGAGCCACGGCTCCATCCGTCCCGCGTTCACGCTCTCCTCCGCGACGCGGTTGGCGCACCACGTGTCGAAGACGGCGGACTCCGGATGCGCGAAGACGTTCTGCCCGTCGTGCATGTAGAGCACCGGGAAGCGGTGGTCCCGCCAGGCGTCGTAGGTGTCCGGCGTGTAGATGCGGACGGTGCGGTTGAATCCCTCCTGGGGAGAGGGGAAGTGGCGAAGGATGTGGACGTGGCCCATGCGCTGTTCTTGGGGCCGGACGGGGCCAGCCCTCGCGAAGATGTGGCCGCAGCATAGCCGCACCGCCCGACGCCCACGTGGAAGGGATTGGACCGCCGTCCCTTGCCTGGACGCCGAGTCCGGGGAAGGGATGGACTCTTCGTCAGGACTTCGCTGTAGGGAAGGGTGGTCCCGCTCGTGCAGAGGGCCCGCCGCGTGCGTTCCGTCCTCGTCCTCGTCCGCGTCTGGCTGTTCCTGCTGGGTCTGCCCATCGCGTCGCTCGCGGCCTCCTATGAGGTTGAACCCGAGGACAGTGGTGAGCAGGCGCTGTTCGCGCTGAGGGAGGACGGCGCCATCACGGCGGAGACGCTGGCGGCGCTGCTGGTGCTGCGGCGCTCGGGCGTGGATCCGTCGCATGCGTCGCGCGCGGGGCTCTATGCGTTGCCGGGACTGACGTACGCGCGCGTGGATGGGCTCGTGGCTTCCGGAGGGCTGACGTCGGAGGAGCGGCGCCGGCTGGCGCCGTTCCTGGTGTCGTCGGCGCCGGAGCGGGTGTCGGGGGATGCGCGGCTGCTGACGGCGTTCGCCGCGTCGGATCCGGTCCTTCCTCCGCTGGCGCTCCAGGTGCGCATGGCGGGGCCGGAGGGCTGGCGCGTGGGGCTGCTCACGTCGCTGACCCGGCGGCGGCTGGGCGCGGTGCATCGGGACGCGAGCCGGCGGACGTTGGTGGCGGAGGCGCCCGGTGTGTCGGTGGTCGTGCCCAAGTTCCACGGTCAGTGGACGGGCGAGCGGGCTTCCGTGCTGGTGGGTTCGTACCGGCTGGGCTTCGGTCAGCGGCTGACGCTGGACACCACGGGGCTGCCCACGCCGGAGGGCTTCCTGCCTGACGACACCGTGCGTGCGCCGGGCGACCTGGAGCGCTGGTGCTTCCTGGGAGAAGGGGCGTGCGCGCCCGAGGAGCGCGACGCGGACGTGACGCCGGACTACCAGTGGGACGAGGGCTTCCGGGGCGTGGTGGGCACGGTGCGGGGT
>NZ_RAVW01000575.1 GCF_003611585.1 Corallococcus exercitus
CGCCTGGGCCCCCAGCCGCCCATCCCTGCGAGCATCCTGTTGCTGCATGGCTGGGAGGATCCGACCGCGAAGCCCGACGCGGTGCTGGCCGTCGCCCGGGAGTTGACGGAAGCGGGCGCGGACTGGCAGCTGCAGGCCTACGGCCACGCGATGCACGCCTTCACCTTTCCAGGCGCCAACCGTCCCGAAGCGGGCATCCAGTACCACCCCGTCGCCGCGGGACGCGCGGACGCGGCCCTGCGGACGTTCCTGGAGCAGGTCCTGGGTGAAGCGGCTCCGGCTCCGAGGCAAGCTGGAGGTTCGGAGCTAGGGAACGGATGACGGGTGACCGGCCCGGCGTTCACGCTCCTGAGCCTGGGAGGCCTTCATGACGGTCGACGTGGAGCGGGCGCTGGCGGAGGTGTTGCCGGCGGAGGCGGTCATTACGGATCCGGACGTGCTCGCGGCGCACCGGAACGACCAGGCGGAGTGGGCGCCCTCGGGCATGCCGAGGGTGCTCGTGCGGCCCGCGTCCACCGCCGAGGTCCAGGCCGTGCTCCGCGTGGCCACGGCGCTGCGCGTGCCGGTGGTGCCTCGGGGCGCGGGCTCCGGCCTGTCGGGCGGCGCGAACGCGAGCGAGGGCTGCATCGTCCTGTCGCTCATGCGGATGAGCCGCATCCTGGAGGTGGACCGGCGCGGCATGCTGGCCGTCGTGCAGCCCGGCGCGCTCAACGGCGCAGTGAAGGCCGCCGCCGCGGAACAGGGCCTCTGGTACGCGCCGGATCCCGCGAGCTGGGAGTTCTCCTCCATCGGCGGCAACCTGGCGACCAACGCGGGGGGCCTGTGCTGCGTGAAGTACGGCGTGACGGGCGACGCGGTGCTCGGCCTGGAGGCGGTGCTCGCGGACGGCACCGTGGTGCGCACCGGCGGACGGACGGTGAAGAACGTTGCGGGCTACGACCTGACGCGCCTCTTCGTCGGCTCCGAGGGCACGCTGGGCGTCCTCACCGAGGCCACGCTGCGGCTGCGTCCCCGACCGCCGAAGGCGACGACGCTCGTGGCCGCGTTCCCGACGCTCGTGAGCGCGGGCACCGCGGTCTGCGACATCATGGAGCGCACGCGCCCTTCCCTGCTGGAGCTGATGGACCGCACCACCGTGCGCGCCGTGGAGGACTGGAAGCCCATGGGCCTGGACGTCGAAGCCGCGGCCCTGCTCCTGGCGCGCTCCGACGCGGGAGGCCCCCAGGGCGAAGAGGAGCTGGCCCTGATGGTGGCGGCCTGCGAGCGGGCCGGAGCGACCTCCGTGATGAGCACCGCCGACGAGGCCGAGGGCGAGCTGCTCATGGGAGCACGGCGCTTCGCCTTCCCGGCGCTGGAGCAGCGCGGTGCCACGCTGCTGGACGACGTGGGCGTGCCCGTCGTGCGCATCCCGGAGCTGCTCGCGGAGGTGGAGCGCATCGCGGAGCGGCACGGGGTGCTCATCGGGACGTTCGGCCACGCGGGCGACGGGAACATGCACCCCACCGTGGTCTTCGACCGGAAGGACGCGGCGGCCCTGGCGCGGGCGAAGGAAGCGTTCGACGACATCCTGCGCGCGGCGCTGGACCTGGGAGGCACCATCACCGGAGAGCACGGCGTGGGTTCCCTCAAGCGCGGGTTCCTGGGCGCGCAGCTGGGGCCGGAGACGCTGCGCCTGCACCAGGCGATCAAGAGTGCACTCGACCCGCTGGGCCTGCTGAACCCCGGCAAGCTGCTGTGATTCCAGAGGGTTGGCGGCGGCGCGCGGAAAAATAAATCCGGTGTCGATCCGACGGAGGCGCGTTCGTCGCGTGGATGAAGGCGACGTTCACCTCATCCCCTTTCCTCCGCCAGGAGACGCACCATGGGCACCAAGATCTTCGTCAACCTCCCCGTCGAGTCGCTGGACCGCGCGGTCGGGTTCTTCACGAAGCTGGGCTACACGTTCAACCCCCAGTTCACGGACGCCAACGCCACCTGCATGATCATCAGCGAGGACATCTACGCGATGCTGCTGGTGAAGCCGTTCTTCAAGAGCTTCATCAAGAAGGACATCTCGGACGCGAAGAAGGCCACCGAGGTCATCATCGCGCTGACGGCGGAGAGCCGTGCCGCCGTCGACACGCTGGTGGACAAGGCGCTGGCGGCGGGCGCGAAGGAGACCAAGGAGAAGATGGACCAGGGCTTCATGTACCAGCGCAGCTTCGAGGACCTGGACGGCCATCAGTGGGAGTCCTTCTGGATGGACCCCGCCGCCGTGCAGCCGCAGCAGTGATTCAGAGAGGGCGCTTCATGCCCTCATGGCTCGCCACGAATCCCAGCCGCGCGTAGAAGCGGTGGGCTTCGTGGCGGCGCTTGTCCGTCGTGAGCTGCATCAAGCCGCAGCCCCGGGCCCGGGCGCGCTCCATGGCGTCCACCATCAGCGCCTCACCGATGCGCTGCCCCCGCAGGTCCGCGCGCACGCGCACCGCCTCCACCAGCGCCCGCCGCATCCCGCCCCGGCTCAGGCCCGGGATGTACGTGAGCTGGAGCGTGGCGATGACCTGCCCCTCCTGCTCCCCCACGATGAGCTCGTTGTTCGGGTCGTCGGTGATCTCCTTGAACGCAGCATGAACCGCGGGGACGACCTCCTCCGTGTAGCCGGTGCGCGACTGCGCGATGGCGTCGTCCGCGAGCAGCGTGAGGATGGCGGGCAGGTCCGTGGCCGTGGCGTGGCGGAAAGTGATGGGGGGCATGGTCGAACATCCTAGAGGAGCCGAACCCGCAGGGCCTCGTCTCTCGCTCCGTACGTTTAGAGGGAGAACCTCACGCCCACCCGCTCATGCAGCAGATGAACGTTCGTGCCAAGCAGCCGCACGTAGGTATAGGCCGCTCCCAGGTTGAGCGCGAACCATCGATTGGGGTGCCACTCCACCCCGGCCCAGACCTCCGGGAAAACACCCAGGCGCGACTCGAAGTTGGGATCCGACTCGCCGTCGCCGTCGTCATCGAAGTCGAGGTCGAGCGATTGCACGGTGGTGACGAGAGGGAGCCCCAGAAACTCCCTGCCCGCTCCCGCGGCTCCGAGCTTCAGCCCGCCACCGAAGTACGGAACCCATCGCTGGGCTGCATCGTCGCGCCAGCGGTAGAGCAGCCCAGGGGTGACGCCCACCTCGGAGAAGGTGGAGTCCCCGGAGCCGCCGACCCCCACCTCTAGCGGCAGGCGGAACGCCCACCGGGCACCCAGATCCAATTGGAGCGAGGCTTGGAGGCTGATGCCTACCGCCACTCGGCCGCCTGAGAACGCCTGCATGGGCCCCAGTGCGATGGGCTCCAGGTTGACTCCCGCACCGAAATAGCCCGAGCGCGGCACGTCACCTGCGGTCGCTGTCGATGCGAGGACGACAAGAAGCGGTACGAACGTCATTTCATCTCCAGACTGCGATGATTGGGCACGCGCCACGGATTCGAGCGCACCGGCCTGAGCGACCTGTGCATGCACTGCGCGGCCGCGGGCGATAGCATCAGCACGCACGTCCTCGCTACCATGCTCCGCCGGGCGCTTTCCAGGTCCCCCGGCCGCGAGATGCTTCGCGGACCAGGGGACTCCAGGCTCTTCATTGTCGCGGGGTGAGCTGGAGCGTGGCCACGACCTGGCCGTCCTGTTCACCCACGAGGAGCTCGTTGTTCGGGATGGTGGGCAGGTCCGTGGCTTTGGCGTTGCGGAAGGTGATGGGGGGCATGTGGATGAGCCTATTCCTCGGAGAAGAAATCGGAGTCCACGCGCTTGAGTTCGTAGGAACTCACCGCGTTCACGCCGATGCCGAAATCGAACATCAGCCCCGAGAGCTGGGCACCATCGATGAGGACGATCTTTTTATCGATGCGCGCCACGTACTCACGTGCCTCCTTGGAGAAGGTGGAGGTCGTGATGAAGACGCCTTTGCGAGCGCGCTCGCCTTCCAGCGTCCCCGCGAAGCCCTGGACGTCCGGGCGTCCCACGGTGTTCTGCCAGCGCTTGGCCTGGATGTAGATGACGTCGAGGCCCAAATGATCCTCCTTGATCATCCCGTCCACGCCGCCATCGTGGCTGCGGCCGAGCGCCTTGCCCGCATCCACGAGCGAACCGCCGTACCCCATCTTCACCAGCAGTTCGACGACCAGGCGCTCGAAGAAGCGGGGGCTCGCTTGCAGCGTTGATGCGAGCAACTCCGCTTCGGTCGTCTTGCGGACTTCCTTGTACGCGCGTTCGAGCGCCTCCTCGGGGGTGATGACCGAGGCGTCCTCGATAGACCGGGCGGATTCAGCCCCATTCGCATCGCTGCCTCGCGTGATGAAGTCCTTGAAACCGCTGAACCGCATCAAGGCATTGGCGTCCAGGGTGAGCGGCTTCTCATTGAGTACGGACTGTCCACGCTCGGTGATCTGATACACGCCGCGCCGGACCGAGCGCACCAGCCCTGCCTTGTCCAGGTAGAACTTGGCCCATCCGAGGCGGTTGTCGAAGACGGCCTGTTTGCCACTGGGCAGCAGCTCCGCGCGCTCCGCCTCCGACAGCTTCATCGTCGTGGCGAGAGCCTCGCGCACTTCGCGCACGAGATGTTCCTTTCCATCCGCGAGTCGCTCCAGCAGCGGGAGCATCAGGGCGTTGTAATCCGGTACGGGCATGGCGCCCATACTAGGGGCTGTCCCTGATCTCAGGCCGGAAAATCAACCTGGTGGATCAAACACCGGCATTGGACCCGGCTTCGGAAGGCATCAGGAGGTTGCCAGCCAGCGTCAGGCATGATCAACGCTGGCTGTGC
>NZ_RAVW01000576.1 GCF_003611585.1 Corallococcus exercitus
GGCGACCGTCCCTGCGCGGGCTCCGTGGCTCGCGCAGGGACGGTCGCCTGCTGGCGCGGGTTGTTCTTCGCGGGCTTCTCGTCCGACGCGCGGTAGCCCTTGCGCTCCGGGGGCGGCTCCGGCGGATCATCGTAGGAGTCGCGCACCGGCCGCGCGCGCGGCTGCTTGTTCTCCTCGTCGCCGAAGGGGTCCTCCTCGCGGCGGCGGTCCTTCTCCTCGATTTCGCGCAGCTTGGCCGCTTCCGTCTTGCTGCCCCGGCGCTCGGGCGCGGCCTCCGGTGCGTCCGGCGCCCGGTTGTTCACCGCGTTGAACTGGCGGGCACACTGGGTGCGCGTCTGCAGGCAGCCCTCGAAACAGCGCGTCAGCTTCTTGATGGCGGCGCCATTGCCGCCGTACTCGATGGTGCAGTCCTCCTTGCACGTGGCGGCGTCCTCCTCGCAGCCGGGCGGGACGGGCCCGGCCAGGGCGGGGGTTGCAAGAAGGACGCTGAGGACGACGAGGCGCGGAAGAAGACGCATGGCAAATGTGAAGGCTACCAGCCTTCCGCGCTTCCCGGGCGAGCCCCCCGCGATATCGTCAGGCCCACGCCCGGCGACCGGGCGAGAGGAGACGCATGCCGGCGGTCAAGGTGGGCATCATCGGGGGCCACGCCCTCTACCAGGCCCTGGGACTCCAGGGACGCGGCGAACACCTCTCCGTGGAGACGCCCTTCGGTCCCCACAGCACCCCGCTCATCGCCACGGAGCTGGACGGCGTCCCCATCGTCTTCGTCTTCCGCCACGGCCAGGGCCACGTCCACAACGCCACCCGCGCCCCCTACCGCGCCAACCTCTTCGCCCTGAAGACGCTCGGCGTCACCCACGTCCTCGCCACCGGCACCGTGGGCAGCCTGCGCGAAGCGATCCAGCCGCTCCACCTGGCCCTGCCGGATCAGGTCATCGACCGCACCTACCGCCGCCCCTGCACCTTCTACGACGACGTCGCCGTGCACGTGGAGCTGGCCCAGCCCTTCTGCGCCACCCTGCGCCAGACGCTCGCCGACGCCGCCGGAAAGAGCGACACCGTGGTGCACCCCTCCGCCACCTACGTCTGCATCGAGGGCCCCTCCCTCAGCACCCAGGCGGAGAGCCAGCTGTACCGCGCGTGGGGCGCGGACCTGGTGGGGCTCACCGCCATGCCGGAGGCGCGGCTCGCGCGCGAGGCGGAGCTGCACTACGCCCTCATCGCGCTGCCCACCGACCATGACTCCTGGCGCCCGCAGCCCGTGGGCCAGGAGCCCGAAGCGCTCCTGCCGCAGTTCACCCAGCGGCTGGACGCCGTCACCGCCCACGGCGCCGCGCTCCTGCGCCGCGCGCTGCCCCGCATCGCCAGCGCGCCCGTCACCTGCCGCTGCGCCAGCGCGCTCGCGTTGGCCATCTTCACCGACCGCACGCGCATCCCCGCGGAGGTGAAGAGCCGCCTGCGTCCGCTGCTGGGCCGCTACCTGCCCTCCGGACTCGTCTAGCGTTCAACACCCGGCGCTTCCCGCCGCGAGCGCCCGCCCGGCTGCCTGCTGCCGAATGCCCGGACCGTTCGCACATTGGCTCCCCACAGACCCGGAGGGGGAACCACATGGGGCTGCCACGGCTCAAGTACCTGACGTGGAGGGAACTCGCGCGGCGCTTCTGGAAGGAGATTGAAGAGGACACCGTCACCGACGTGGCGGCGCAGCTGTCCTACTACTTCATCTTCTCCCTGTTCCCGTTCCTGTTCTTCCTGGTCACGCTGGTGGCGTACCTGCCGTTCGCGCCCGGCGCCGTCGACGCGATGATGGACCGCATCCGCCCGCTGGTGCCTGGCGATGCCATGGGCGTGCTCAGCCAGCACCTGACGTCCGTCGTCGGGGAGACGCGCCCCAAGCTGCTCACCGTGGGTCTGCTCGTGGCGCTGTGGTCCGCGTCGCGCGGCGTGGACGCCCTGCGCAAGGCCCTCAACCTGGCCTACGACGTGTCGGAGTCCCGGCCGTACTGGAAGACGCAGGGCCTGGCGCTGGCCGTGACGCTGATCGGCGTCCTGCTCATCCCCCTGTCGTTCGCCATCCTGCTGCTGGGCGGGCGCGTGGGGGCGTGGGTGGCGGACAAGCTGGCGCTCATCGACGAGTTCCACCTCGTCTGGTCCTGGCTGCGCTGGCCGTTCACCGCGGCGCTGGTGATGCTGATGCTGTCGCTCTGCTACTACCTGCTGCCGGACGTGAAGCAGCGCTTCAAGTACATCACCCCGGGCTCCGTCATCGGCACGCTGGCGTGGCTGGGCAGCACCTGGGGCTTCACCCAGTACGTGGAGCACTTCGGCAAGTACGACGTCACCTACGGCTCCATCGGTGGCGTGGTGGTGCTGATGCTGTGGCTCTACCTCACCGGGCTCATCTTCATCCTCGGCGGGGAGCTCAACGCCATCCTGGAGCACGCGTCCGCGAAGGGGAAGGCCAAGGGCGCCCGCGACTTCGGCCAGCCCGCGCCCCTGGAGCCCCCCCTCAAGACGCCCGGCGCGGCCAAGAGCGCCGCCAGCGCCCGGAAGACGCGGCTCGCGCTGTTCAAGCGCAGGCGCCGCGTGGCGGAGGGCAAGGACCCGGAGCCCCCGGGCCTGGAGCCGGACGGGAAGGACAACCCGTCCATGCACTGAAGGCCCAGGGTCCGCAAAGGCACTGCCTACTGCTTGGGCAGCCTGGCCTGGATGGCCGTCAGCCCGCCCGGGGTGTTGCGGTTCCCCTTGTACCCGTTCTCCGCGATGATCTTCCGCAGGTGGGAGATGCGGTCCTCGTTGGTGGGGTGCGTGGACAGCCACTTGAGCACGCCCGGCGTGGAGCCCTGCTCCTTCTGGAGCTTCTGGAAGAAGGTGATGAGGCCGTTGGGGTCGAAGCCCGCCGCGGAGGAGTACTTCGCGCCGTACTCGTCGGCCTCCGTCTCCTCGCTGCGGCCGTGCGCCAGCTGCAGCCCGCCGCCCGCCAGCTGCGCGGCGATCTGCGCCGCGGTGCCGGGGTTCTGGCCCAGCGCCACCTGGGTGATGGCCTGCAGGCCGTAGGCGTTCACCATGGCGCGCGCGGAGTGCCGGCCCACCACGTGGCCCGCCTCGTGCGCCATCACGCCCGCCAGCTCCGCCTCCGTGTCCGCCGCGAGCAGCAGGCCCGTGTACACGTAGAGGAAGCCGCCCGGCGTGGCGAAGGCGTTGACCGTCTTCGGGTCGTCAATGACGTTGACCTTCCACTTCACCCCGGAGCGGTCCTTGTTGGCCTGCGACAGGATGGGCGCGGAGATGCTCCGGACGTAGTCCACCACCGCCGGGTCCTGCACGTACTTGATGTGCTCCTTCGTCTCCAGCTCCTGCTTCACCTGGAGGCCGAGCTGGTTCTCCTGCTCGTCGGAGATGAGCACCTTGGCGAGCGCCTTCTCCGCGCCCACGCGCTGCTTGGCGCAGCCCGTGGAGAGGCCCGAGGCCAGGGTCAGGGTCAGGAGTGCGGTGACCATCCGTTGCATGGGCGAGTCGTCCTTTTGTGCTGTGGCGGTTGGAAGCCTTCGCGGCCCGTCGTAGCCGCGCCCCCACGCCCCGGGCAAGCGGCTTCCCCGCGTGGCATCCACCGGGGGACATGCGCCGGAAACAGTCCGGTGGTATGCCCCCGCCCGGATGCCTGAGCTACCGGAAGTGGAGATCGCCCGGCGCAACCTGGAGCGCTGGTTCAAGGGCCACCGCATCGTGCGCTCGGAAGCGGACGCCACCCGCGTCTTCCGGGGCGCGGAGCTGGCGCGCTTCACCCGGCTCACCGGCCGCGTGGAGTCCCTGGAGCGTAAGGGAAAGTACCTGCTCCTCACCCTGGAGGGCGGCCACGGCCTGATGGCCCACCTGGGCATGACGGGCAAGTTCGTGCGCCGGAAGGAGGGGGAGGCCGTCCCCCACAGCCGCGCCCGCTTCCACCTGGACGACGGCCACGTGGTCCACTTCGCTGATCCGCGCCTCTTCGGCCGGATGGAGCCCGTGCCCGCGAAGGCCCTGTGGGAGCTGCCCGCGGTGAAGGCCCTGGGGCGGGATCCCCTGACCGACGGGCTCACCGGCCCCCAGCTCCAGGACGCGGTGGGGGACTCCAAGCAGGACCTGAAGGTGGCGCTGATGGACCAGGGCCGCGTGGCGGGCCTGGGCAACATCCACGCCGCGGAGGCCCTCTTCCGGGCGGGGCTGCACCCGGCGCGCAAGCCCGGCACCCTCACGCCCGACGACTGGAAGCACCTGGCCAGGGCCATCCACGCCGCCTTCGACTTCGCCTTCAAGGAGCAGGAGGGCGAGGACATCACCTATCTGGAGGAGGCGGGCTCCGTGAACCGCTTCCGCGTCTACGGGCGGGCGAAGGGGCCCTGCTCGAAGTGCGGAACCGCCGTGGAGTCCTTCACCCAGGGTGGGCGAACCACGCATTTCTGTCCGAAATGTCAGCCGCTCTCCAGCGTTCCCTCCCGCGCGTCCCGGAAGGGGCCGGCGGTGGGGAAGGGGACGGCCCCCGCCGTTGCAAGTACGAAGCCCCGCTCCCGTAGACGTTGACACCCCAGGGGTGCATGGCTTGAATCGCCCGCCCTTTACACCCGGCCGCGTCATGTCGCGGCCCCGGAGACCGTTGACCATGCCTCACGTCCTGCTGGCGGCGCTGCTCGTCGCCTCGTCCACGGCCACCGCGCAGACGCCGGTGCCCGATGGTGGCGCGCCCGCGGCACCCCAGGAGTCGGCTCCCGCCGAGTC
>NZ_RAVW01000577.1 GCF_003611585.1 Corallococcus exercitus
ATGAGCACGATCACGAACCTGATGAAGAAGATGGACGAGATGGCGATGGCGGCCATCAACAACCTGAAGTAGTCGCTGACAGGTTGAGTGGTTCGCTCCGGCCCCGCGCTGGTGCTCCTTCGGGAGTGCCGGTCCGGGGCCGGCGGCGTTTCAGGCTTCAGGCTCGGCGGCAGGGGAAAAATGATTTCAGGAAATCACCCAGGAAACTCCGGCCCCCCTCCACCGATAATCTTTTTGTAGCTGTCGCGGTCACAAACCTCTCGTCGTCCTCCTGAAGGAGCACACCATGGCCAGCGGCCTCGCGAACGTCCTCTCCACCGCCATCAGCACCTCCAACTCCCAGCGCTCCTCGATGGACGACATGATCGCCCAGGCCCCGCCGGAGCAGAAGGGCTTCCTGGAGGCGCAGAAGAAGGTTCAGCAGGACTCGCAGATCATGAGCACGATCACGAACCTGATGAAGAAGATGGACGAGATGGCGATGGCGGCCATCAACAACCTGAAGTAGTCGCTGACAGGTTGAGTGGTTCGCTCCGGCCCCGCGCTGGTGCTCCTTCGGGAGTACCGGTCCGGGGCCGGCGGCGTTTCCAGCCAGGTGGTGGGTTGCGCTAGACTGCCCCGTCGGGAGGCTCGGCGCGGGCTCGGAAGCCGGAGGAAATGATCCTGGAAATCACCCAGGAAACTCCGGCCCCCCTCCACCGATAATCTTTTTGTAGCTGTCGCGGTACAAACCTCTCGTCGTCCTCCTGAAGGAGCACACCATGGCCAGCGGCCTCGCGAACGTCCTCTCCACCGCCATCAGCACCTCCAACTCCCAGCGCTCCTCGATGGACGACATGATCGCCCAGGCCCCGCCGGAGCAGAAGGGCTTCCTGGAGGCGCAGAAGAAGGTTCAGCAGGACTCGCAGATCATGAGCACGATCACGAACCTGATGAAGAAGATGGACGAGATGGCGATGGCGGCCATCAACAACCTGAAGTAGTCGCTGACAGGTTGAGTGGTTCGCTCCGGCCCCGCGCTGGTGCTCCTTCGGGAGTGCCGGTCCGGGGCCGGCGGCGTTTCGGGCTTCGGGAAGCGCTCGGCCCCTTGTTCGGGATCCGGAAACTCTCCTACCCTCTCCGCCGATAACCTAGAAAACCGCATTTCGAACGAGGTTGGCTCCATGAGCTCCAACACCATCAACCGCCCCCCTTCCAGCGTTCCCACGGCCCGCACCACGGCCCCGGCCCAGGCGAATCCCGCCGCGTCGAACCAGGCCATGCGCGAGCTGAACACCTTCAGCACGCAGCTCAAGCAGGCCTCCGCCGCGGCGCCGCAGCAGGCCGCCGCGAAGCAGACCTCCGCCGCGGATGCGCAGGCGACCGGCCGTCAGGCCGTGAACGACCTGGCCCAGTCGTACACGGCCATCCTGAACGAGTCGTCCAGCAAGCGCGCGCTGGAGACGGCGCAGGGCAAGGTCGACGCTTTCGTCGCGGCCAACCCGAACGCGACCCCTGAGCAGATCCAGGCCGAGGCCAAGAAGGAGCTCAACAAGGCCTCCTCCGCCGAGTACATCTTCAAGTCCATCATCGACAAGTCGATGAACGACATCATGGCGAAGGTGCAGGAGCGGATCGACGACGCGAAGTAGTTCCTCAGCCCGTGCCTTGGAAGGGTCCCCGTCTGGCACTGACGGGGACCCCGGGCTAGACTCCCCGCCGCTGCTGCTCCCGCCCCGGTGAACGCGCCGATGACGACTGAATCCAAGGCCACGGTGTCGAACGACAACGAAAAGCCCCTGTCTGGACCGGAGATGCTCGAACGGGCCACGGAGGGCTTCAATCTCTTCCAGGACGGGCACTTCAGCGAGTCGCTGGCCATCTTCGAGAAGCTTTCGGCCATGGACCCGAGTGAGGCCTACTTCCAGACCGCCCTGGGCGCCTGCCACCTGGCGCTGGAGGACCTGGACACCGCCGTGGCGTGCTTCAACCGCGCCATCGAGCTGGACCCCACCGACATCACGCCCTTCGTCAACCGCGGTGAGGCGTTCCTCCGCCAGGGTCGGACGATGGAAGCGGCCCGTGACTTCCAGCATGCCGTGTCGCTGGACCCCGAGGACAAGGACCCCCTGAGCCGTCGTGCGCGCATGCTCGCCGCCGCGGCCCTGGAGAGCTCGGACGAGGCTTCGGAAGCCGAAGCCCCCGAGGACCGCTCGTAACCTGAGCGCAGGCTCCCTCCCCGGACAGGGGAGGGAAGGCCCCCCCTTGGGCTCGGGGGCGGGCACGGATTAGGATGGCGCTCGCCGATGGCCAACGCCGATCCGAACAGCTTCCTGAACAAGTACTCCGACATCGTCCTCGCGGTGGTCGTCGTGGCCATCGTGGCGATGATGATCGTCCCGCTGCCGACGATCATCCTGGACGTGTTGCTGACGCTGAACATCAGCATCTCGGTGGTACTGCTCCTCATCTCCCTCTACGTGCCCAGCGCGCTGTACCTGTCGTCGTTCCCGACGATCCTGCTGATCACGACGATGTTCCGCCTGTCGCTGACCATCTCCACCACGCGACTCATCCTGCTCACCGGCGACCCGGGTGAAGTGGTGGTCGCGTTCGGTAACTTCGTGGTGCAGGGCAACTTCGTCGTCGGCGCCATCCTCTTCCTCATCCTGGTGGTGGTGAACTTCATCGTCATCTCCAAGGGCTCGGAGCGCGTCGCGGAAGTGGCCGCGCGCTTCACCCTGGACGCGATGCCCGGCAAGCAGATGTCCATCGACGCGGACCTGCGCGCGGGCGTCATTGATCAGGACCAGATGAAGAAGAAGCGCCGCGACCTGGAGCGTGAGAGCCAGCTCTTCGGCGCCATGGACGGCGCGATGAAGTTCGTGAAGGGCGACGCCATCGCGTCCATCATCATCACGGTCATCAACATCGTGGGCGGCCTCATCATCGGCGTGACCCAGAAGGGGCTGACCGCCGGTGACGCCGCGCAGAAGTACACGCTGCTCACCATCGGTGACGGTCTGGTCGGCATGATTCCCGCCATCCTCATCTCCACGTGCGCCGGTATCCTGGTGACGCGCGTGGGCGGCGAGGAAGAGGGCGCGCACCTGGGCAAGGACGTGGGCTCGCAGCTCACCGCCTTCCCGAAGGCCATCGCCATCGCGGCGGCCATGCTCGTGGGCCTGGGCCTCATCCCCGGTCTCCCCAAGATTCCCTTCTTCCTGCTGGGCGCGGGCGCGGGCTTCGGCGCCTACACGATGATGCGCAAGCGCGATGAGGCCATCGCCGCCGAGGAGGCGGGCCCCGCGATGGAGTCCAGCTTCGGCACGCCGGTCTCCGCCGAGCCTCCGCCCAAGGAGCAGCTCAACCCGGACTCGGAGCTGTTCATCCCCGTCGTCACGCCCATCGTGCTGGAGGTGTCCGACGCGCTGGTGCCCTTCGTGGACTCGCGGCAGGACGGCGGCAAGTTCCTCTTCGAGCTCATCCCGTTCATGCGCGACGGCCTCTTCGTGGAGCTGGGCGTGCGCTTCCCCGGCGTGCGCGCGCGCGGCAACGGCGGCCTGCCACCCGGGGCCTACCAGATCCAAATCAACGAGGTCCCCGTCGTCACCGGCCAGGCCACCCTGGGCCACATCCTGGTGAACGACACGGTGGAGCGCCTCAAGCTGATGAACATCCCCGGCTTCGAGGCCATCAACCCCGCGACGCGCCAGCCGGCCGCGTGGGTGCCCGAGCAGTTCCGGGAGACGCTCGAGTCCGCGGGCCTCACCACCTGGGACGTGCCCGGCTACATCATCCTGCACACCGCCGCCGTGCTGCGGAAGAACGCCCGCGAGTTCGTGGGCGTGCAGGAGACGCAGACGATGCTGGAGCAGCTGGAGAAGGCGTTCCCGGCCATCGTGAAGGAGGTCGTCCCGAAGATCGTCAACGTGCTGAAGCTGACGGACATCCTCGGACGCCTGGTGGAGGAGGAACTCTCCATCCGCGACCTGCGCGGCATCCTCCAGGCACTGTCGGAGTACGGGCAGGTGGAGGCCGACAACGTCATGCTCACGGAGCATGTCCGTGCCTCGCTGCGCCGCTACATCTCCCACAAGTACGCGCGCGGCACCGGCACGCTGGTGGTGTACCTGCTGGACCCGAACATCGAGGAGGCCATCCGCAGCTCCATCAAGCGCACCTCCGCGGGCGCCCACCTGGCGCTGGAGCCGGAGATTGCCCAGGAGATCGTCGGCGCGGTGCGTTCGGAGTGCGGCCACCTGCCGCCCAGCGCCCAGCGCCCCGTCATCCTCACGGCGATGGACATCCGCCGCTACGTGCGCAAGCTGCTGGAGTACGAGTTCAACCCCTCGTTCTCCATCCTCAGCTACCAGGAGCTGTCCCCCGAGCTGAACATCCAGCCGGTGGCGCGCATCTCCTCCGGCCGGTAGTCCCCGGCGCCGGAAATACGAAGGCCCCCGTCTTGTGACGGGGGCCTTTGTCGTTTCAGGAGCAGGCCGAGACGCTTCAGGCGCCCGCGAGCACGGCGATCATCAACACCAGGAAGCTCAGCCCCACCACGCCCATCACGATGAGCGGGACGAGCTTCTTCTTGTCCGCGAGCGCGGACACCGGCGCGGGTTCGGGCTCCGGCTCGGACATGGACTCGCCCATGCCAGCGTCGGGCTGCGGCTCCTCGGAGGAGGCGTCCGGCTGCGGCTCCTCGGATGGGGCGGGCTCCTCCGGCGGCGCGGGGGCGGGCTCGGGCTCCGGTTCGGGCTCCGGCGGGGG
>NZ_RAVW01000578.1 GCF_003611585.1 Corallococcus exercitus
GTCCGGAACCGGCTATGACACGGCCCCAGGTCCAGGCCAGGAGGGCCCATGCCGCCGCAGACAAGTCCCGAGGGTGACTACGCCCCCGTGCCCCGCCAGGGGTGGTGGAGCCGCAACTGGAAGTGGGCGGTGCCCGTGGGCTGCCTGGGGATGCTGGGCTCGTGCTTCTGCTTCGCCGCCATCGCCGTGGGCTGGGGCTACTCGTCCTTCAAGGACATGGGCGCGTATACGGACGCCATCGCCGAGGCCCAGGAGGACCCGCACGTGCAGCAGGCCCTGGGCGGCACCTTCAAGGCGGGCTTCCCCAGCAACACCCAGGTGAGCACCGTCAACGGCCGCACCCACGCGGAGTTCGTCGTCCCGCTGGACGGCCCCAAGGCGGACGGCACCCTCCACGCCGTGGCCGACAAGAACGGCGAGGCGTGGACCTTCCGCACCCTCTACGTCCAGGTGCAGGACGGACAGCGCATCGACCTGCTCGACACGGGCGACGCGCCCTCCGAAGCGCCGGACGGGCACGAGGAGCTGGACCCGGAAGGGGTGCCGGAGGGCCCGGGGCCGGATGAGGCCGAGCCCTCCGAGCCGCCGGCCCAGAAGAAGCCCGGCCACGACACCGACATCGAGCTCTAGGCTCCAAGACGTGACGAAGGGCGCGCCCCGGGAAGGAATCCCGGCGACGCGCCCCCTGGGTGTCACGGCCCGCCGTGCGACGGCGGAAGCGGACTACTTCAGCTTCTGGATGCCCTCGCGCAGCGCGGGCAGGACCTTGAAGAGGTCATCCACGAGGCCGTAGTCGGCCACCTGGAAGATGGGCGCCTCCGGGTCCTTGTTGATGGCGACGATGGTCTTCGAGGACTTCATGCCGGCCAGGTGCTGGATGGCGCCGCTGATGCCCGCGGCGATGTACAGCTTGGGCGCGACGACCTTGCCCGTCTGACCGACCTGCAGGTCGTTGGGAACCCAACCCGCGTCGCACACCGCGCGGGACGCGCCCACCGCGGCGCCCAGCAGGTCCGCCAGCGCTTCGACCTCCTTGAAGTCACCCTTGGTGCCGCGGCCACCAGACACAACCACGCTGGCCTCGGTGAGCTCCGGACGGGCGCTCTTCACCTCGTTGAAGCTGACGAACTTCGTCTTGGAGGCCTCCAGCTTCGGCTGGAAGGACTTCACCTCCGCGGACGCGCCCGCGCCAGCGACCGGCGCGAACTCCGTGGCGCGGATGCTGAGGACCTGCACCGGCGTGGTGAGCTTCACCTCGGCGAACACGTTGCCGGCCCACATGGGGCGCGTGAAGGTGATGTCCGCGCCACTGCCGTTGATGGCGGTGATGTCGGTGGCCATGGCGGCCTTCAGCCGGGCGGCGACGCGCGGCAGCAGGTCCTTGCCCTGCGCCGTGGAGGCCGCGCCCACGAAGGTGGCCTTCAGCTCCTGCGCCAGGCCCGCGACGACGGGGGCGTAGGTCTCAGCCAGGTAGTGCTCCAGCTCCGGAGCGGCCGCGGTGTGGATGACCTTGGCGCCGGAGCCCTTGAGCTCCTCCGCCAGCTTGGACGGGTCCTTGGACAACAGGACGAGGTGCAGCTCGCCGCCGGACTTGTCCGCCAGCTGCTTGCCCGCGGCGATGGCGTTGAGGGAGGCCTTGCGCAGGTTCCCGTCCGGCTGCTGCTCGGCGACGATGAGGACGATGGACATGGTGTCTGTCTCCGGAATCGTTGGAAGGGTTGGGGAGCGCGGTCAGACGACCTTCGCCTCGTTGTGCAGCTTCTCCACCAGGGTGGCCACGTCCGGCACCTTGATGCCGGCCTTGCGCGCCGGGGGCGACGCCAGCTTGAGCACCTGGATCTTCGGCGCCACGTCCACGCCCAGGCCCGCCGGGGTCAGCTCCTCGATGGGCTTGCTCTTGGCCTTCATGATGCCCGGGAGGCTGGCGTAGCGCGGCTGGTTGAGGCGCAGGTCCGTGGTGACGACCGCGGGCAGCTGGACCTCCAGGGTCGCGAGCCCGTTGTCCACTTCACGCACCACCTGGACGCTCTTCTTGTCCGCGGACAGCACCACCGCGGGGACCTTGTTCTTCTCCTGGTCGCTCTCCAGCGACTCCACCTTGGAGGCGAACGTGGCCTGGCCCCAGCCCAGGAACTCCGCCAGGTACTGGCCCACCTGGTTCTGGTCGTCGTCGATGGACTGCTTGCCCAAGAGGACGATGTCCGGCTTCTCCTTCTCCGCGACCTTCTGGAGCAGGCCCGCGATGCCCAGCTGATCCAGCGGGCCCGTGTGGTTCACCCAGATGGCGCGGTTGGCGCCCATGGCCAGCGCGTGGCGCAGCTGCTCCTGCACCTCCTTGCCGCCGATGGAGACCACCACCACCTCGCCGGTGTGCTTCGCGGCAAGGCGCAGGCCCTCTTCCACGCCGATTTCATCGAAGGGGTTGATCTTGTACTTCAGCCCCTCCTTCACGATGTCGGAGCCGTCCGGCTTCACCTTGATCTTCGACTCGGGATCTTCCACGCGCTTGGCGGTGACGAGAATCTTCACGGCGGGCTCTCCTCAGTGGGGAGTGTTTGGAAAGTAGGGCGGCTTGACGCGCCGCGCATCAGGGCGGGAGTAATAGACATCCGTACACGGCGGCGGCAACGGGAAAGCCCCGCCGGGCACAGTTTTGCTTTTCTACCTGAACAGTTCCTTCGCGATGACCAGGCGCTGCACCTGGCTCGTGCCCTCGTAGACCTGGATGAGCTTGGCGTCGCGCATCAGCTTCTCCACGGGGTAGTCCTTCATGTAGCCGTAGCCGCCGAACACCTGCACGGCGTCCGTGGCGACCTTCATGGCCATGTCCGCGGCGAAGCACTTCGCATAGCTGGACTGGAGGGTGTTGCGCTGTCCTTCGTCCAGCACCTGGGCGCTCTCGTAGGTGAGCAGGCGCGCGGCGTGGGTGTTCATGGCCATCTCCGCCAGCATGAACTGGACGGCCTGGTGCTCGCGGATGGGCTTGCCCATCGTCTGGCGCTGGGCCGAGTACTCCAGCGAGTGCTCCAGCGCCGCGCGGGCGATGCCGATGGAGATGCTCGCGGTCAGCGGGCGGCTGTTGTCCAGCGTGGCCATGGCGATCTTGAAGCCCTCGCCCTCTTCGCCGATGCGGTTCTTCGCCGGGACGCGCACCTCGTCGAACGTGACGGTGGTGGTGTTGCTGGCGCGCTGGCCCATCTTGTTCTCGTGCTTGCCGGTGGTGAGGCCCTGGGGACGGCCCTCCACGACGAAGCAGGTGATGCCCTTGTGCTTCTTGCCCTTGTCCAGCGTGGCGAACACGGTGAACTGATCCGCGTAGCCGGCGTTGGTGATGAAGCACTTGCTGCCGTTGAGCACGTACTCGTCGCCCTCGCGGCGCGCGGTGGTGCCCATGGCCGCCACGTCGGAGCCCGCGGCGGGCTCCGTGAGACAGAAGCAGCTGAGCTTCAGCTTCTCCCCGAAGGGGGCGAGCAGGCGCTTCTTCTGGTCATCCGTGCCGGACAGGATGATGGGCAGGTTGGCCAGGTCGTTGGCGATGAGGGACGTGGCCACGCCCGCGCAGCCCCACGCCAGCTCCTCACAGACGATGACCTGCTCCAGGTGCGTCAGGCCCACGCCGTTGTACTCCGACGGGATGGCCATGTTCAGCAGGCCCAGCTCGAAGGCCGCGGAGATGAGGTCCTTGGGGAAGTCGGAGGTCTCGTCGTAGTGGGGGGCCTTGGGGCGCACCACGTCACGGGCGTACTTGCGCGCGGCGTCCTGCAAGGCGCGCTGGGACTCGCTGAGCTGGAAATCCATGGGGCGGCTCCGGGAGGGTTGATTCAAATATCAATCCGCTCCCTTGCCATACCGCTCCCGACGTTCGGGCGCCAGCCCCCGCGAGGGTCCCCCCGTCGTTCCAGGGACACCGGAACGGACAGGGGGGCCTCTGTCCGGGAGGCTACTTCCCGGCGGGCTTCGCCTGCTTGGGGACCTTCTCCCAGTCCGCGAGGAACTTCTGGATGCCCGCGTCGGTGAGGGGGTGGTTCGCCAGCTGGGTGATGACGTTGTAGGGCAGCGTGGCGACGTCCGCGCCCAGGCGCGCGGCCTGGAGGACGTGGACGGGGTTGCGCACGCTGGCCACCAGCACCTGCGTGGTGAAGTCGTAGTTCTGGTAGATCTCCAGGATGTGGGCGATGAGCTCCATGCCGTCCTGGGAGATGTCGTCCAGCCGGCCCACGAAGGGCGACACGTACGTGGCGCCGGCCTTGGCGCACAGCAGGGCCTGGTTGGCGGAGAAGCAGAGGGTGACGTTGGTGCGGATGCCGTCGGCGGTGAGCGCCTTGACGGCCTTCATGCCCTCCACGCCCATGGGAATCTTCACGACGACGTTGTCGTGGATCTTCGCCAGGCCCTGGCCTTCCTTGATGAGCTCCGGGGCCGTCAGCGAGACGCACTCCGCGCTGATGGGACCGTCCACGATGGAGCAGATCTCCCGGATGGTCTCCTCCAGGTTCCGGCCGACCTTGGCCAGCAGTGACGGGTTGGTGGTGACGCCGTCCACGCAGCCCATCTCGTGGGCCTTGCGGATTTCGCCGACGTCCGCGCTGTCGATGAAGAACTTCATGCCGTCCCCTTGGTTTCCGGTGGTGAAGAGGGTTTCCCCGGCCACGGGCGGCCGGGCGGGCAGGCCGTAGCCCAGGCCCCCCCATGCGTCAAGGATGGCCGCCCACGCGGAGGCTGGAGTAGAGGTAGCGCCCATCCATGGC
>NZ_RAVW01000579.1 GCF_003611585.1 Corallococcus exercitus
GCGCCTTATCGTCGGCAGCGTCAGATGGGTATAAGAGACAGGTCTTCTCGGTATCACCGTGGCGCTTGCCGCCTTCGCGGCCCTGGCCGCCGAGCCCGCCGCGGGCCCCTGGACGAAGAAGGTCCAGGCCGGCAAGGACGTCTACGCGACCCTGAAGACGAGCCAGGGCGTCATCACCCTGAAGCTCTTCTCCAAGGATGCGCCCAAGACGGTGGAGAACTTCGTCGGCCTGGCCACCGGCGAGAAGGCCTGGACGGATCCGAAGACGGGCGAGCAGGTGAAGGGCAAGCCGCTCTACGCCGGCACCGTGTTCCACCGCGTCATCCCGGGCTTCATGATTCAGGGCGGCGACCCCACCGGCACCGGCATGGGCGACCCGGGCTACCGCTTCGCGGACGAGTTCCAGAGCGGCCGCAGCTTCGACAAGCCGGGCATCCTGGCCATGGCCAACGCCGGGCCGAACACCAACGGCAGCCAGTTCTTCATCACCACCTCCACGCCCGCGCAGCTCACCGGACGCCACACCATCTTCGGCGAGGTCGTCACGGGCTACGACGTGGTGGAGAAGATCGGCAACGTGCCGCGCAGCGCACAGGACCGCCCGCAGACGCCCGTGGTCCTGGAAACGATTACCCTGAGTGACAAGGCGCCCAAGGGTGCCCCGGCCGCCGCGGCCAAGAAGGCGCCCGCCTCCAAGCCCGCCACCCCGAAGAGCACCCCGCAATGAGCTTCATGGAGCAGGCCCGCGCGGGCACGGAGCTGTTCGGGACCTTCACGACGACGGAGGGGCGCATCGTGGTGCGCCTGTTCTCCAAGGACTCCCCGCGGACGGTGGAGAACTTCGTGGGGCTGGCCACCGGGGAGAAGCCCTGGACGGACCCGGTGACGTTCCAGGTGCAGCACGGCCGCCCGCTCTACGACGGGACGCTCTTCTTCCGCTGCATCAAGGACTTCATGATCCAGGGCGGGGACCCGACCAGCCGGGGAAACGGTGGGCCGGGCTTCCGTTTCGAGGATGAGTTCCAGAGTGGCCGGCGTTTCGACAGGAAGGGCCTGCTGGCCATGGGCAACACCGGCCCCAACACCAACGGCAGTCAGTTCTTCATCACCGCCGCGCCGCAGCCCCACCTGGACAACCGGTACACCATCTTTGGCGAGGTGGTGGAAGGGCAGGACGTGGTGGACCGCATCGCCAACGAGCTTCCCAAGGATTCAAGCGACCGTCCCCGCCGGGACGTGCGCATCCAGACGTTGACCATCTCCACGGCGCGGCCGTCGTAGGGCCGTCCGCCGTTCATAGCCGTTCCCCCGGGGCCTTCCCGTGCAGCACGTCGGAAGGCCCACTGATCATCTCCGGAAGTATGGCCTCTCAGTCCCAGAAGAAGACCCCTCGCGCTGGCTTCGCCGCGCTCATCGGCCGGCCCAACGTGGGCAAGAGCACGCTGCTCAATGCGCTCACCGGCGAGAAGATCGCCATCGTCTCGCCCAAGCCGCAGACCACCCGCAACCGCATCCTGGGCGTGGTGACGCGTCCGGAAGGGCAGGTGGCGTTCATCGACACGCCCGGCATCCACCAGGCCAAGGGAGAGCTCAACCGCTACATGGTGGAGGCCGCCATATCCGCGGCCGAGGAGGTGGACCTGGTCCTCTTCCTCATCGAGCCGCCCCAGGGCGAGACGCTGGATGTGACGCCGGGCAACCGCGCCATCCTCGAGCGGCTGCAGAAGGTGGGCAAGCCCACCTTCCTGGTCATCAACAAGATCGACTCCATCCCCAAGGCGAAGCTGCTGCCGCTCATCGCCCTCTACGGCCAGGAGTTCCCCTTCGCGGAGGTGGTGCCCATCTCCGCGCGGGAGAAGGACGGCGTGGAGCACCTGTTCGAGGTCGTGCTGGGTCACCTGCCGGAGGGCGAGCCCATCTTCGCGGAGGACATGCTCACGGACCAGCAGGAGCGCGTGCTGGTGGCGGAGTACATCCGCGAGCAGGTGCTCCGGCACTGCCGCCAGGAGATTCCGTACTCCACCGCGGTGCTGGTGGACGTGTTCGACGAATCCGAGCGCGAGCCGCGCCCGGGCACGCCCCCCGGCCAGCTGGGCGGCCTCATCCGCATCGCGGCGTCCATCTACGTGGAGCGCGACAGTCAGAAGGCCATCCTGATTGGCAAGCAGGGGCAGATGCTGAAGCTCATCGGCACGGACGCTCGCAAGTCGGTGCAGCGCCTGCTGGGCGCGCACGTGTACCTGGACCTGCGCGTGCGAGTGGAGGCCCGCTGGAGCGAACGCGCCGCGGGCTTGAGGAAGCTGGGTTACGAGTGATGTCGCCGCTGAAGCCGTTGCCGCTGACGTCGTTGCCGCTGAAGTCGTCGTCGCTGTCGAAAGAGACTCCATGAAGCCGCTGGTCGCCATTGTCGGTCGCCCCAACGTGGGCAAGAGCACGCTGTTCAACCGCCTGGTGGGCCGGCGTATCGCGCTCGTGGAGGACGAGCCCGGCGTCACCCGTGACCGGCACTACGCCGACGCGGAGTGGGAGGGCCGCGCCTTCACCCTCATCGACACGGGCGGCTTCGTCCCCGGTGAGAAGGACACGCTGCTCAAGCAGGTGCGCGAGCAGGCGCAGTTCGCCGTGGAGGAGTGCGACGTCATCATCTTCGTGGTGGATGCCCGCGCGGGGATGACGACCGCGGACGAGGCCGTCGCCAACTACCTGCGCAAGTCGGGCAAGCCCGTCGTCGTGGCGGCCAACAAGCTGGACAACGAGACCGGGCAGATGCAGTCGCTGGCCGGCGAGTTCTTCCGCCTGGGCCTGGGCGACGTGAACGCCATGTCCGCCGAGCACAACCTGGGCATGGGCAGCCTGATGGACTCCGTGGTGTCCAAGCTCCCGGAGAAGGTGGAGGGCGAGGACGCCGAGGCGCCGCCGGACGACGGGAAGATCCGCGTGGCCATCATCGGCCGGCCCAACGTGGGCAAGAGCACGCTGGTCAACGCCATCCTCAAGGAGAAGCGCGTCGTCACCAGCGAGGTCGCCGGCACCACGCGTGACCCCATCGACTCGGAAGTCACGTACAAGGGCAATCAGCTCATCCTCACGGACACCGCGGGCATCCGGCGCAAGAAGACCATCGCGCACCAGGTGGAGCAGTACTCCGTCATCGCGGCGCTGAAGGTCCTGGAGCGCAGCGACGTGGCGGTGCTCTTGATGGACGCCACGGAGCCCGCGGTGGATCAGGACGCGAAGCTCGCGGGCCTGTCCATGGACCGGGGCCGCGCGCTGGTCATCGTCGTCAACAAGTGGGACCTCATCGCGGAGGACAAGCGCCGCCAGGAGGCCTTCCGCGAGGACCTCAAGATCGCCCTGAAGTTCGTGGGCTACGCGCCGGTCATCTTCACGTCCGCCCTGCACGGCTCCAAGGTGGAGAAGGTGGTGGACGTGGCGGTGGAGCTGGCCAAGCAGTTCCGCTTCCGGGCGCCCACCCCGCAGCTCAACAAGCTGCTGGACTACATGGTGGACAACAACCCGGCGCCCATCGTGAAGAGCAAGCCGCTGCGCCTGTACTACATCGCCCAGGTGGCGGCGGCCCCGCCGACGTTCGCCCTCACGTGCAACGAGCCGCAGGGCGTGCCGGACATGTACAAGCGGTACATCACCAACCAGATCCGCAAGACGTTCGATTTGCGGGTCCCCATCCGCCTGCTCTTCCGCGAGCGGCCAGGCAAGGCCAAGCGCGAGGCGCGCAAGAAGCCGCACCTGGCGGGCAAGGGTGGCAAGGGTGGGAAGCGCGCGGGGCGCGACTGACCGCGCTCACGCGTTGACACTCCCAGCGGGCGCTCTTTACAGTGCGCCGCTTTCCCAGCAGAGCGAAGAGCACCGTCGAGCCGGAGAGAGGTCCCTTCATCGTGGCCCAGCAGAAGACCGAGAAGATTCGCCAGCAGGAGCTTCGTCAGCCGGACGCCTTCCAGAAGGTGGGGGCGGACGCGCGCGACTGGTTGATGCAGCGCCAGAAGTTCCTCGCCATCGGCGCGGGCGTGCTGGTGCTGGGCGCGGTGGGCGTGGCCATCGCCAGCGAAGTGTCCAAGCGCGGCGAGGAGACGGCCTCCATGGCCCTGGGCCAGGCCCTCACCGTCCTGGACCGCCCCGTGACGGGCGTGGACCCGGCGGACCCCACGGCCACGGAGCCCCCGTTCGCGACGGTGCAGGCCCGTGACGAGGAGGTCGTGAAGCAGCTGTCGGCCTTCCGCAAGGAGCACGAGGGCACGCGCTCGGCGACGACCGCCGCCCTGGCACAGGGGAAGGCCGAGTTCCGGCTGGGCAAGACCGACGACGCACTGGCGTCCCTGGACGTCTTCCTCAAGGGCGCCCCGGAGAACGACGCCCTGCGCGCGGGCGCCCTGGAAGGCCAGGGCTACGCCTACGAGGCCAAGGGTGACTACGCCAAGGCCATCACCTCCTTCGAGGAGATGGAGAAGGCGGACACCGGCGAGTACCTGGTCGGCATGGGCGCGTACCACAAGGCGCGCATGCTCATCCTGCAGGGCAAGAAGGACGAGGCCGCGCAGGTGCTGTCGAAGATCCCCACGGAACACCCGAACAGCGCCGCGGCCCGCCAGGCCACCGAGCGCATGGCGGTGCTGGCCGCGGAGGGCGTGAAGGTGCCCACGCCGGCGCCGCCCGCCGCCACGGCCACGGACGCGGGGCAGCCGTAGCGCGCTCATGACCATGCGGCTCGCTCGGTGGAAGCGGTGGGT
>NZ_RAVW01000057.1 GCF_003611585.1 Corallococcus exercitus
GACCCCAGGCGCCTCCCGCGCCGCTGGTGCTCGCGGGGCCGGGGGCGCGGGGGGACTTCGGCGCGTGGCGCTTCCAGGTGGCGGAAGGATCCGCGCCCCCGGGAGTGTTGGCCCTGGTGTTGGAGGAGGGGACGGCGTGGCCACTCACGGTGCGTTCGAGGAAGCAGGGAGATCGCGTCCGGACGCGCGCGGGTCACCGCAAGGTGCAGGACGCGCTGGTGGATGCCCGCGTTCCAGCGGAGGCGCGCGACGCGCAGCCGGTGGTGGTGGACGCGCGCGATGTTCCGCTGTGGCTTCCCGGGGTCGTGCCGCGCTTCGTCGAGCCTGGCGCGGTGGCTTGCCGACACTCGCTGTGGGCATTCCCGCCGGCTTCAAGCGAACGGAAGACCCCTCCGTTATAGAGTCGAAGCTTCGAAACGGGGGATGGTCGCGGTCCCCTAAATAGTTGAGGGCTTTTTGCTGTTGCTGATACGGTCCGTCGCTGGCCTGCACACGGGCGGGCGCCGGGCAACATGACGAAACTCGCCGGGGTTCTTCCTGGCACGGCCCTCATCCCGCCGAGTACCGAAAGGGCAGCTGAAACGTGCGTTCGACCTACAAGACCATCGGGCTCTGGGTCATCCTGATCGTCCTCTTCGTCGCCTTCTACAATTTCTTCTCGCAAGGCAACGAGCAGGTGCAGGAACCGACCTTCACCCAGCTTCTGACCAAGGTGGAGGAGAAGAAGGTCCGGGCCGTCTCCGTCAAGGGCAACACCTACTCCGGCACGTTCAGCGATTCGAACGACAAGTTCCGGACCACGGGTCCCGCTCCGGACGTGGCCGTGCTCAACCAGCTCCGCGCCTCCGGCGTGGACGTGAAGTACGAGCGCGAGGAGCAGAACAGCCTCTGGCTGACCATCCTCGGGCAGTGGATGCCCGTCGTCTTCCTGTTCCTGTTCTTCATCTTCTTCATGCGCCAGCTCCAGGGCGGCAGCGGCAAGGCGATGACGTTCGGGAAGTCGAAGGCGAAGCTCCTCAGCGAGAGCCACAACAAGGTCACGTTCGCGGACGTGGCCGGCGTGGACGAGTGCAAGGAGGAGCTGGAGGAGATCGTCGCCTTCCTCAAGGACCCCAAGAAGTTCACCAAACTGGGCGGCCGCATCCCCAAGGGCGTCCTGATGATGGGTCCCCCGGGCACGGGCAAGACGCTGCTCGCCCGCGCGGTGGCCGGTGAAGCGGGCGTCCCGTTCTTCTCCATCTCCGGCTCGGACTTCGTGGAGATGTTCGTGGGCGTCGGCGCCAGCCGCGTGCGCGACCTCTTCGAGCAGGGCAAGAAGAACGCCCCCTGCATCATCTTCATCGACGAAATCGACGCCGTGGGCCGCCACCGTGGCGCGGGCCTGGGCGGCGGTCACGACGAGCGCGAGCAGACGCTCAACCAGCTGCTGGTGGAGATGGACGGCTTCGAGTCCAACGACGGCGTCATCCTCATCGCCGCCACCAACCGTCCGGACGTGCTGGACCCGGCGCTCCAGCGCCCGGGCCGCTTCGACCGCCGCATCATCGTTCCCCGTCCGGACCTCAAGGGCCGCCTGGGCGTGCTGAAGGTGCACACCCGCCGCGTGCCGCTGGCCCCGGAAGTGGAGCTGGAGGTCATCGCCCGCGGAACGCCCGGCATGACGGGCGCGGACCTGGAGAACCTGGTCAACGAGTCGGCCCTGATGGCCGCGCGCCAGAACAAGGAGCGCGTGGACCTGGCGGACTTCGAGCAGGCGAAGGACAAGGTCTTCATGGGCCCGGAGCGCCGGTCCATGATCATGACCGACAAGGAGAAGCGGAACACGGCCGTCCACGAGGCCGGCCACGCGCTCCTCGCCAAGCTGCTGCCCGGCTGCGACCCCTTGCACAAGGTCACCATCATCCCGCGTGGTCAGGCCCTGGGTGTCACCTGGAGCTTGCCCACCGAGGACAAGGTGAACGGCTACCGCAAGCAGATCCTCGACCAGATCACCATGGCCATGGGTGGCCGCATCGCCGAAGAGCTCATGTTCAACGAGATGAGCAGCGGCGCGGCGAACGACATCGAGCGTGCGACGGAGACGGCGCGCGCCATGGTGTGCCGCTGGGGCATGAGCGAGAAGATGGGCCCGCTGGCGTTCGGCAAGAGCGACGGTGAGGTCTTCCTGGGCCGCGACTTCAACTCGTCCAAGGACTACTCCGAGGACACCGCCCGGCAGATCGACGCCGAGGTCCGCAGCATCGTCGTGGGCTGCTACACGACCGGCAAGCAGCTGCTGACGGACAAGCTGGACGTGCTCCAGCGCGTGTCCGACGCCCTGGTGGAGTACGAGACGCTCGACGCCGAGGACGTGAACATCATCCTGCAGGGTGGCCAGCTCACCCGTGAGCGCCCGGCCCCGCGCGTGAGCTCCACGCCGAAGCCGACGGAGAAGAAGGACAAGCGGAAGATCCTCGACGCGCTCGAGGGCCTGCCCAACATGGAGCCGAAGAAGGCGTAACGCCTCTCAAGGCTTCCCTCCTGAAGTGACGAAGGCCCTTCCCGCGTACCGGGGAGGGCCTTTTCGTTTGTCCTCGCGCCGCCTGCCTGGTGCCCGGACGGGCTTTGCTCTGAGTGAAATCCAGGCCCCAATCCGGCCCCTCCGCGTTCCCTCGCACCGCGCGCGGCTTCTCCGTGCAGGGCACCGCGAGTGCGTCCCTTCGGTGCAGTCCCGGTGTCCACGAGCGGATTCGCGCTGGCACCGGGGATGCAATTTCCAGGGACCACGGGGCTTGGGAAGGCCTCGTGGGGGACGACACGACAATGCAGACCGGGTGGAAGCGGGGAGCGCAGGGCGTAGCGGCGTTCGCGATGCTGGCGTTGTTGCCACGGTGCGGGGGAGCGACGGGGACGCAGGACGAGATGCAGGACGGGGCGTTGAAGGCGGTGGAGCAGGCGGTGCTGCCCACCGTGTGCCAGCCCCGGAGCTATCTCGACTCGAGGACGCTGGTGGCGGTGGCCGACGCGTCGGTGCGGAATGACCAGCCGGATGTGAACATGAGCACCCAGTCCACGCTGTACGTGGACGCGGCCCCCACGCGCTACCAGTCCTATCTGCGGTTCCAACAGGAAGGGGAGGGGGGCGAGCTCGTCCAGGCGCGACTGCGGCTGTACGCGAAGCAGGGCACGAACACGGGGGTGTCGTTCCATCCGGTGCCAGGAGGCGTCTATCCGCCCGCCGTCACCTGGAACACCCGGCCGACGGAGGGCGCCGCGGTGGCCACCGTGGCTTCCGTCGCCAACGACGCCTGGCTGACGGCGGAGGTGAAGGGCGCGGTGCTCAGCCGCCATACCTTCGACCTGGGCGTCCTCCCGCTGGGAGATGACGGGGCGGAGTTCTCCTCGGAGGAGGCGTCCAACGTTTCGCGCAGGCCACAGCTGGACACGGTCTACCGCTACGACTGGTGCACGTACCGGGGGAGCAGCACGCCCTCGCAGGCCTGGGCGAAGACGTTGGGGGGCACCGCGCGGGAGCGCGCGCGGGCGCTGATCAACCTGCCGGATGGCTCCGGCTTCGTGCTGGGTGGGTCGTACAACGACGGCCCGGCGCAGGCGGGCGGTCCGGCGCTGCCGGGGCCCTCGGGCTTCCTGGTGGCCCGCTTCAACACGGCGGCCCAGCACCAGTGGTCGCGCGCATATGGGGTGGGGCAGCAGGTGGAGCTGGGGGCGATGACGGTGACGCCGGTGGGCAACGTGCTGGTGGTGGGCACCTACCAGGGCAGCCCTGACCTGGGCACCGGCGCGCTGCCGTACATCGATCCCAACACGGGCGCCCTGGGGATGTTCGTGCTGAAGCTGTCGCCCACCGGCAACCCTGTCTGGGCGAACGGCTTCCGCGCGGAGAAGCGGCCCGCATGGGGTGAGGGGCAGGTCTATCCCTCCTTCGTCGTGCCCACCGTCGTCGCCACCGACGCCAACGGGAGCGTCATCGTCGCGGGCCACTTCGAGGGCTACACGAACCTGGGGGGCGGCGAGCTCTACGCGGGCTCGATGAGCGAGGCCACGGATGATCAGACCCAGTCCCTCTTCCTGGTGAAGTACGACTACAACGGCGGCCACCAGTGGTCGCAGGTCTTCGAGACCCTGGACGAGTTCACCGAGGCGAACTCGCTCACCACGGACGCGGCGGGCAACATCCTGATGGGAGGCCGCGGCAACAACCCCGTGCTCGCGACGCCGGGCATGCGCGTGGGGACGGCCTTCGTGGCGCGCTTCACTCCGAGCGGCGCGCCGGTGTGGGGCTACGGACTGAAGGGCGCTGTCGGCCGCATCCGCGGTCTCGCGTTCCTGCCCGACGGGGGCGTGGCGTTCGCGGGGGGCTTCAACGGGACGTTCACCTTCCAGGGCCAGACGTATTCGAGCCATGACCCCATGCATGACGTGCGGCCGGATGACGGCGTGTTCGGCACGCTCACCGCGTCCAGCGGCGAGGGCTGGGTGCGCGTGCTGACGACCCAGCCCAGCGGAGACGTGGCCGAGCAGGTGGCGGTGGATGGCGCGGGCAACATCGTGGTGAACGGCGTCGTGTCGGCGGTCACGTTCGACTTCGGCGGAGGAGCGCTGGGCACGCCGGGCCTTCCCCGGACCCAGCCGTTCCGGTTCGTGGCCAGCTTCAGCCCCACGGGGAGCCACCGCTGGTCGCGCATGCTGGGGCCCCAGGTGTCCAGCGCGTTCATGGCGGTGTCCCCCGACGGCTCCACCCGGCTGGGCTTCACGTTCGAGGGCTCCACGCCGGTGGGCGCCACGACGTTCGTCTCTTCAGGGCAGACGGACATGGGGCTCATCCAGTTCGCGCCGTAGGCGCTGGCGCGTGACGCAGTGACGTGCCGGGCCCGGTGCCTTCCTCGCGAGGCGCCGGGCCCCGTGCGCGTTCCTGCCGTCCTCCCTTCCCTGGACCGGGGGAAGCGGCGACACTGACCCCTCGCCGCCCTCACGCTCTTGAAGGGGTCCTGACCGTGCTGCGCGCCCGCCTCATCTCCCGTGACCGTTCCGACGACCTGTCGCTGGTCCTCCGCCGCCTGAACCTGTCCCCGCGCAACCGCGAACGCCTGACGCGCGAGCTGGGCTACGCGCACGTGCTCGTCACCGGGGGCCGTCCCTCCTACGAGGAGGAGCTGGTCCCGCCGTACGGCTCCAAGGAGCGGGAGAAGCTGCCCACCTGGACGCCGGGCGGACACGTGGACCATCCCGGCGAGGTGCTGCTGTCCGGCAGCCGCCAGCAGTTCGACCGGCTGATCTCCCTGGCCAGAAAATCCCCCCGCACGGACGGCCTGGCGCGCGTGCTGGAGGAGGTGCTGTCGCCCCCGCCCAGGCCGGCGCTGACCCTGAGCGGGCGCCGGTTCGAGTGGGGCACGCGCACGTACCTCATGGGCGTGGTGAACGTGACGCCGGACAGCTTCTCCGACGGCGGCAGCTTCGCGGACGCCTCCAGCGCGGTGGAGCACGCGCTGAAGCTGGTGGACGCGGGCGCGGACATCCTGGACGTAGGCGGCGAGTCCACCCGGCCGGGCTCCCTGCCGGTGTCCGCGGAGGAGGAGCTGTCGCGCATCCTCTCCGTGGTGGAGAGCATCAAGCGCCGCTCCACCGTGCCCATCTCCGTGGACACGATGAAGGCGGCCGTCGCGAAGGAGGCGCTCAAGGCCGGTGCCCACCTCATCAACGACGTCACCGGCTTCCACTCGGACCCGGCGCTGGCCGGCGTGGTGGCGGCCGCGGGCGCCGCGTGTTGCCTGATGCACACCCAGGGCATGCCGAAGACGATGCAGCAGGCCCCCCGCTACGACGACGTGGTGGGCGAGGTGATGGACTACCTGGAGGAGGGGATGTTCCAGGCCACCGAGGCGGGCATCCCTCGCGAGCGCATCCTGCTGGACCCGGGCATCGGGTTCGGCAAGACGCTGGAGCACAACCTCTTCCTGCTGCGCCGGCTGGAGGAGCTGCGCGGGCTGGGGCAGCCCCTGCTGGTGGGCACCAGCCGCAAGTCCTTCCTGGGGAAGCTGACGGGCGGCAAGGGCCCCCAGGAGCGCCTGGCGGCCACCCTGGGCTCCGTGGCCGCCATGGCCGTCCTGGGCGGCGCGGACGTGGTGCGGGTGCACGACGTGGGAGAGGCCCGGGACGCGTTGGCGGTGGCGGACGCCATCCGGCGGGCCCGGGGTGGCGGCGACCTGTATGGCGGCTGACGCGGACAAGCCCTGGCGTCGGAGGTGTTCAGGTCCGCACGCCCGGGCGCTTGCCTGGGTGGCACCGCATCCCTAGCTTCGGGCCCACGTGCCGGACGGGGTATAAGCCCCCGGACGCGAGTGGCCGGAGCCCTTCCGGCAATGGGAAAGGTGGAGCGGCACACATGGCGTACAGGATGGACATGCCCCCCAAGGAAGCGCAGAAGACGGAGCGGCTGTTCGGAACGGATGGCGTCCGCGGCGTCGCCAACGTCTATCCGATGACGGCCGAGGTCGCGATGAAGCTCGGGCGCGCCCTGGCGTACCTCATCCGCAACGGTCCGCACCGCCACCGCGTCATCGTGGGCAAGGACACGCGACTGTCCGGCTACATGCTGGAGCAGGCGCTGTCCGCCGGCCTCATCTCCATGGGTGTCGACGTGGAGCAGGTGGGCCCGCTGCCCACGCCTGGCATCTCCAACCTCACCACGTCCATGCGCGCGGACGCGGGCGCCGTCATCTCGGCGTCCCACAACCCGTACCAGGACAACGGCATCAAGTTCTTCTGGCGCGACGGCTTCAAGCTGCCGGACGAGACCGAGGCCAAGATTGAAGAGCTGGTCTCCAGCGGCGAGATCGACAACATCCGCCCCACGGCGACCAAGATTGGCCGGGCCATCCGCCTGGACGACGCGCGGGGCCGCTACATCGTCTACCTGAAGGCCACGTTCCCGCGCGAGCTGACGCTGGAGGGCATGACCATCGTGGTGGACTGCGCCAACGGCGCGGCGTACCGCACGGCGCCGTCGGTGCTGGAGGAGCTGGGCGCGAAGGTCATCGCGCTGGGCGTGTCCCCGGACGGCAAGAACATCAACCACAAGTGCGGCGCGCTCCACCCGGAGGGCCTGTCCAAGGCCGTGGTGAAGCACGGCGCGCACCTGGGCATCGCGCTGGACGGCGACGCGGACCGCCTCATCGTCGTGGACGAGAAGGGCAACGTCGTGGACGGCGATGCCATCATGGCCATCTGCACGGGTGAGCTCGTCGCGCGCAAGGAGCTGAAGAAGAAGACGCTCGTCTCCACGGTGATGAGCAACATCGGCCTGGAGCGCGCGGTGGCGCAGTGGGGTGTGAAGGTGGTCCGCACGCGCGTCGGTGACCGGCACGTCGTGGACGAGATGCGCCGCAACGGCTACAGCCTGGGCGGCGAGCAGAGCGGCCACCTCATCTTCCTCAACCACACCACCACGGGCGACGGCACGCTCGCGGCGCTGCAGCTGCTGGCCGTCATGTGCCGCCAGCAGAAGCCGCTGTCGGAGCTGGCCTCCATCTTCCAGCCGGTGCCGCAGACGCTGCTCAACGTCGTCGTGAAGCAGAAGAAGGAGCTGGGGGAGCTGCCCACGGTGATGAAGGCCATCAAGAACGTGGAGCAGAAGCTGGGCAGCGCCGGCCGCGTGCTGGTGCGCTTCTCCGGCACGGAGCCCAAGGCCCGCGTCCTGATTGAAGGCGAGGACGCGGCGCGCAACGAGGCGTACGCCCGCGAAATCGTCGAGGCGCTCTCCAAGGCGCTCAACGGCTAGCGACAGCGGTTGACTTCCGGACGCCGGCCACGAATAGAGGGGCCGGCGCGGTCCCGGGTCCCTGGACAATCCCGCACCGCGCCAGCGCAAGGAGCGGGACGATGGGACAGCGACTGGGTGTCAACGTGGATCACGTGGCGACGCTGCGTCAGGCGCGGCGCACCGTGTATCCGGATCCGGTGACGGCCGCGGCGATGGCGGAGCTGGCCGGCGCCCGGCAGATCACCATCCACCTGCGCGAGGACCGGCGCCACATCCAGGACCGGGACCTGCGCATCCTCCGCGACACGGTGCAGACCCTCCTCAACCTGGAGATGGCCGCCACCGCAGAGATGGTGAAGATCGCCTACGAGTACAAGCCGGACGTGGTGACGCTCGTCCCCGAGCGGCGCGAGGAACTCACCACCGAGGGCGGCCTGGAGGTGGCGGGCCAGCGCGAGTCCATCGCGAAGATCATCAAGAACCTCAAGGACGGGGAGATCGCCGTCTCGCTGTTCATCGACCCGGACCTGGACCAGGTGCGCGCGGCGCACAAGGTGAACGCGGACCGGATTGAGTTGCACACGGGCCGCTACTGCGAGGCGCGCAACGAGAAGGAGCGCGCGCGGGAGCTGGCGCGCATCGTGGACGCGGCCAAGGCGAGCGCCAAGCTGGGCATGGGCGTCGCCGCGGGCCACGGGCTCAACTACGACAACGTGCAGGCCATCGCGCGCATCCAGGAGATCGACGAGCTCAACATCGGGCACGCCATCGTGGCGCGCGCGGTGCTGGTGGGCTTCGAGCGCGCGGTGCGCGAGATGCTCGAACTGATGCGCGACCCGGGGTAGCCGGCCATGTCCATCGTCGGCCTGGGGTTGGATCTCTGCTCCATCGAGCGCATCCAGCGCATCCTGGACGGTCCTCGCGCGGAGGCGTTCCTCGCGCGCGTGTACACCGACGGGGAGCGGGCCTACTGCGCTCCCCGGCATGACGCGGCCAGCGCGTACGCGGCGAGGTTCGCGGCGAAGGAGGCGCTGGTGAAGGCGATGGGCGTGCCGCCCGGCGTGAAGTGGCGGGACATGGAGGTGGTGCGCGAGGGCGGTCCGCCGCGCTTCGTGCTCTCCGGCGTGGCCCGTGAGGTGATGGAAGCGCGAGGGTGGGAGGCGATGCTCGCGCTCACCCATGATGCCGGCGTGGCCGCGGCCACGGTGGTGCTCCAGACGAAGTAGGGAGGTTGGAAGCCATGCAGCGCGTGCTCACCGCCGTCCAGATGCGTGAGGCCGAGAAGGCCGCCCAGGACCAACATGGGATGCCGTCCGGGTTGTTGATGGAGAACGCGGGCCGCGCGCTCGCGGAGGCCGCCCGGAGCATCGCGGGCCCGGGCGGGCGCTTCACGGTGCTGTGCGGCCCCGGCAACAACGGCGGGGACGGCCTGGTCGCCGCGCGCTTCCTGCTGGAGGGGGGCGCCCGCGTGGTGGTGTCGCTGGTGGGGGACACCGGGAAGCTCACCCCGGAGGCGAAGCGCAACCTCCAGGCGCTGGAGGGCTTCGGTGAGTCGCCGCGCGCTTTTGAAGTGCTGCCGGAGGCGGGCCCGGGCGACGTGGTGGTGGACGCCCTCTTCGGCACCGGCTTGAAGCGCGCGCCGGAGGGCGTCTTCGCGGACGCCATTGGCACCGTGGCGCGGTGGCGGCGCGCGGGGGCGAAGGTGGTGGCCGCGGACGTGCCTTCCGGCCTGCAGAGCGACACGGCGGAGCCCTTCTCGCCGTGCGTGGAGGCGGACGTCACGGTGGCCTTCGGCTTCGTGAAGCCCGCGCACGAACTGGAGCCCGGCGCTTCGCTGTGCGGCGACGTGCGGCGCGTGGACATCGGCCTGGGCGGGGAGTCCACGCGCGCGGTGTCCGGGGCGGAGCTGTTCCGCGTGGAGGAGAAGGACGCGCGCGACGCGCTGCCGAAGCGCCGCGCGGATTCGCACAAGGGCACCTACGGCCACGTGCTGGTGGTGGCGGGCAGCCCGGGCAAGACGGGCGCGGCGGCGATGGTGGCCCTGGCCGCGCTGCGCAGCGGGGCGGGGCTGGTCACGGTGGCCACGCGCGCGGAGGCGCTGCCCTGGGTGATGGCGCACTCGCCGGAGATCATGGGCGTCCCGCTGCCCGGTGAAGGCCCGCTGGGCAAGGGCGACCTGGAGGCGCTGAAGGCCGCGCTGGAGGGCAAGGACGCGCTGGTGATGGGGCCGGGCATTCCCCGGGGGCCGGAGACGGGCGCGCTGATTGGCGACCTGCTGGCGTCGGTGGAGGTGCCCGCGGTGCTGGACGCGGACGCGCTCAACGCGGTGGCGGAGGACCTCACGGTGCTGCGGCGGGCGAAGGGGCCCGTGCTGCTCACGCCGCACCCCGGGGAGATGGCGCGGCTGTGGGGCCGGACGACGAAGGACGTGCAGGCGCACCGTGTGGGCGTGGCGCTCAACATGGCCACGTCGCTCAACGTCACGGTGGTGCTCAAGGGCTCGCGCACGCTCATCGCGGAGGCGGGCGGGCGCGTGTACATCAACCCCACGGGCAACGCGGGGATGGCCACGGGCGGCACGGGCGACGTGCTGTCGGGCGTGTGCGGCTCGCTGCTCGCGCAGGGCATCCCGCTGCCCAGGGCCGCGCGGACGGCCGTCTACGCGCACGGGCTGGCGGGCGACCTGATGGCGCAGCAGCGCGGGCTGATGGGCCTCATCGCCACGGACCTCCTGGTGGGCCTGGGCCACGTCTGGGTGCGGTGGGAGCGATGAGCAACGCGGAGCAGCCCACGCGCTCGCGGCGGCTCGTGTCTCCTTCGCCGGAGGAGACGCACCGGCTGGGCGTGAAGCTGGGACAGCTGCTCCAGCCCGGGGACTTCGTGGGGCTGATTGGCGATTTGGGCGCGGGCAAGACGCACCTGGTGCGCGGCGTGGCGGAAGGGGCGGGCGTGGCGCAGTCCGAGGTGGCCAGCCCCACCTTCGCCATCGTGTACCCGTACGAGGGCCGCATCCCGCTGTACCACGCGGACCTCTACCGCCTGACGGACTACGACGAGCTGTACGCCACCGGGTTCCTGGACCTGGTGGGCGGCGACCACGCGATGCTGGTGGAGTGGTTGGATCGCATCCCCCAGGCCGCGCCGCGCGACTTCCTGCGCGTCACGCTCCGCCATGAGGGCGAGGACGCGCGGAGCCTCGACGTGGAGGCCTTCGGCGCGCGTCCCGCGGCACTGCTTGACGCGTGGCTGGGCTGATCAGGCCACGGAGTGCGGCTCTTGCGGCCGCGGGTTCAGCACCCCGTCCGCCAGCGTCTGCACCTTCCAGCGGTGGAACACGAGCCGCGAGTCCACGCCCACCACGTCCTCTTCATCCACGGGCACCCAGTGGGGCCCGCCGCACAGCGACTCGCTGGCGATGAGGAACTGCTGGAGCGGCACGCCCGTGTTCGGCGGCCGCAGGGACTCCGGGCAACCGCCCATGCCGGACGAGATGAAGAGGGTGCGGTTGCGGCGCGTGGCCACCATCGCCTCGCCGTCCGTGACGAGGAAGTTCATCGCGGAGCGCTCCTTCGGCTCGCGGCTTCCCGGCACGTCCGTCATCGTGGACACGAGCGTCATCGTCTCCGCGAGCGCCTGCGCCATCGCCTCCACGCTCACCGTGCCGTCGAGCGGCCCGCGCGCCGACAGCCGCGTCAGGAACAGGTAGAAGCAGCGCTCGCTGTCCGTGGTGCCCTTGATGTTGACGCGCAGCCCCGGGTGGATGAGCGCTTCCACGGCGGCCTTGTGCTTCGCGAACTCGCGCAGCGTGCCGTTGTGCACGAAGGACCAGCGGCCGAAGTAGAACGGGTGCGAGTTGCGCAGCTCCACCGCGCCCACGCTGGCCTGTCGGATGTGCGCCACCACGGTGCGCGCGGACACCTGGCTGGACACGCGCTCGAAGTCAGGGTCGCTGTGCGCGGGCCCTACGCCGTGCGCGACGAGCGGGGAGCACTCCTGACCATAGGTGGCGATGCCCCAACCGTCCTTGTGCTCACGGGACTGGATGAGGAGGGAATTCCTCTCCGTGACCAGGGCGGTGTGGACAGCGGCGGGAACGGCGCTTCTGAATCCAAATAATCGGCACATGGTGGCAGCTGATCTCTACAACGGCCGGCCCACGAGGGAAGTTCCACCTGCCCCCTTGGCCGATGCCAGTTGTTCAGCGGCATCCACTCAGGGGCAGTGATTCATTCGCGCGCGAAACACCACGCGTCCACCCTTCACCACCACGCGCGCGTGACTGATACCCAGATGATAAGGCAGGTGCCGGTAGCCGCGACAGGAGAACACCACCAGGTCGCCCGCATCACCCACGGCCAGTCGCCCCTGCCGTTGCAACCCCAAGCATTGCGCGGCCCCTCGGGTGGCGGCCCAGTAGGCTTCCGCGGCCGACAGCCCGTTCTCCAGGCAGGCGAGCCCCAGCACCAGGGCCGTGTTCTCCGTCATGGAAGAACCGGGATTCACGTTTGAACCCAAAGCAATGTTGACGCCCGCGTCGCGCAGCTTCCGGCCGGGCGCGTAGGGGCGCATGCGCAGGAAGAGGGTGGAGGTAGGCACGAGCACGGCGGTGACGTTCGCGGCGGCGAGCGCGCGGATGCCCTCGTCCGTCACCTGCTCCAGGTGGTCCGCGCTGGCGGCACCGACCTCCGCTGCCAGGGCCGAAGCGCCACACGCGGTGAGCTGATCCGCGTGCAGGCGCGGCGTGAGGCCCAGCGCCCTGGCCGCGTTGAGCAGCCGGCGCGACTCGTCCACGGTGAAGGCGCTCTCCTCCGTGAAGACGTCGCAGAAGCGCGCCAGGCCCTCGCGCGCCACGGCGGGCAGGATTTCGTTGATGCAGAGGTCCAGGTATTCGGCGCGGCGGTCCTTGTACTCCGCGGGCACCGCGTGCGCGCACAGCAGCGTGGGCACCAGCTCCAGCGGTGACAGCGCGCCCAGCCGGCGCACCGCGCGCAGCATCTTGAGCTCGTCGTTCAGCGACAGGCCGTAGCCGCTCTTCACCTCGGCGGTGGTCACGCCCTGCGCGAGCAGCCGCTCCAGGCGGGGCAGGGCGAGCGTGGCCAGCTCCTCCTCGCTCGCCGCGCGCGTGGCGCTCACCGTGTTGACGATGCCGCCGCCCGCCTTCGCGATTTCAAGATACGTGGCGCCCTGGTTGCGCAGGTCGAACTCGGCGGAGCGCTCGCCCGCGAAGACCAGGTGCGTGTGCGGATCCACGAAGCCGGGGCCCACGAAGCCGCCCTCGGCGTCGATGACCTCCGTCGCGTCCGTGAGCGCGCCCTTGGGAAGGCCGGACTCCGGGCCCACGTAGGCCACGCGGCCGTCCCTCACGCCAATGCCCGCTCCCGGGCGCGGGGTGAGGGCTGCTTCCGCGGGCTCGCGGTGGGTGCCCTCCACGGTGAGCACCTCGGAGGTGTTGCGCACCCACAGGTCCAGGGCTTCCATGCTCAGCGTCCTCCGCGCGCGCCCATGACGGGCGCATTCCAGCTCGTGTCACCCGAGTGCGCCCGGCCGAAGCCGCCGGACAGCTCCAGCTTCGTGCGCGACTCGCCGAACTTGATCTGCGCCGCCACCACGGCGCCGTAGAAGTACGTCGTCACCTGCGAGCCCGGGTTCACCAGCGACTGCTGCACGCTGAAGAACGGCACCAGGCCCAGCGACATGCCGGGCTCCGGCTGCACGGTGAACGCACAGCTGGCCTCCACGCCGAACAGGCTGCTGGTGGCGGGGCCGAACACAGTGCTGTTGCCGTCACCAAACACGCCGCTCTTGCTGTCGTCGTTTCCCAGGCCGAAGTCGGACGCGCCCCGCACGGCCACGGCCGGGGCCAGCCCCAGCCGCTCCGACCCGATGTAGTACGACAGCCCGGTATAGACGCCGTAGGCGGGCACGGGCAGCCCCACGAACTCGCCCTGCAGGCCCAGGTGCCAGGACAGCCGGTCGCTCACGGGCACCGTCACGGAGCCGTCGATGTCGATGCCCCACTGCTCGTTCTGGAAGGGCTTCGCGTCGCCCTGGAAGGGGCCGTTCGACCCACGCGCGGACAGCTGAGGAGCGTTGAGGCGGGGGCCGGCGCGCAGGCCCAGCTGGAAGAAGTTCCTGTCGGGCATGCCCGGGCCCAGGCGCATCACCATGGGCCCGGCGGTGGTGGGCGTGCAGCCGGCGAGCACCCCCATCACCGCGGTCATCACGAAGGCTCGGACGCGTCGTGGCATCCGGCGCACTCTAGACGACCGCTCGCGATTTTCGATCGGATTGGGAGGGCCGCCGGGTGCCAGCCGGAGAAGGACGGCGCGGGGGCGCTCGCCGTCCGGCCTTGTCTGCGCATGGACCGGGTGACGGGACGCGTCCAGTGACCGGGGCTGGCGGCGCGGACAGACAGCACTCACACGCGTTCGACCGCGACTCGCATTGCACCGGCGCAGGCGTTGGCTTTGGCAGGGATTGCGGGGTTTGGAATTGACGCCTTGCGCTGGCCCATCCTGAAGCAAGACGGATCTGCCTGGGTCTGGCGCAACAGCATGGTGGATGGGTTTGAATCATCCCATTCATGGGTCATGACAAACTCAGCCAACCGGGTGGAATTGACTCCAAGGACAAATCACTGACTTGTGATGAGTGTTTTTTTTGCTTTGATGAATTGCTGACTTGATAGTTCGCGAACTCGTGACCACCGGACGTCACCAGGGGGCGAACGTCTATGCAGGAAGCAACACACACCACGGCAACGCACACGGTCCGCTGGCACGGCTCCATCGATGACATCCCCCGCTCGGATTGGGACCGAATCATTGGCAATGGTTTGACGGTCAAGAGCTGGGTGTTCACGAAGGCCGTGCAACGCTCGGCGCTCGATGCGGTTGAGATACGTTATCTCACCGTCCACCGGGACGGCCGGCTTTCAGGCCTGGCCGCCTGTTTCGTTTTCAAGGTCGACATCGTGATACTGGCGCCGGGAGTGGTTCGGCGTGCGGTTGCCGCGATGCGGAAGGTGTTTCCGTCGCTCCTGTTCCTCAAGCTGTTCTTCGTGGGCTCTCCAATCGCAACCTGCGAAAACCACATGGCCATCGATCCTGCGTTGGCGCCGGAGGCGGCGCGGGATGTCGCCGACCACATGTTCTCGGCGCTATGCGAGGAAGCGCGCCGCGCCGGTTGCTACTTCACCATCGTGAAGGAGATTCCTGATACGTCGTCGGAGTCGTTCGCCGCGACCTTCCGGCACCGCTTCCGCCTGTTCCCCTCGCTGCCAACCAGTCGCATTCCGCTGCTGCCCGGCTCGCTGCCGTTTCCCTCCACCCTGCGCAGGAATTACCGCAAGCGGTTCAAGAGCGCGCTGACGGAGTCCAACCGGGCCGGCCACCGATGGGAGGTGCTGGAACACTATGGCCACCTCAGCGCGGAGTTCCACGCGATGTACCTGGCGGTCTATGACCGCAGCATCAGCAAGTTCGAAAAGCTGACCCCGGAGTTCCTTGCGCGCGTCAATGAAGAGCTGGCCGGGAACAGCGCGCTGCTGACGTGCCGGGACACGGAGGGCCGTCTCATCGCCGCCGCTGTCATGGTGTTCGACGAGGAGCGGTTGGTGCCGCTCTATCTGGGGTTGGACTACTCCCAGACCCAGAACACGGCGGTCTATTACAACGTCATCTTCCGTGCCGTACTGGAGGCCGAACGCCGGGGCATGCGCTGCGTCGTCCTTGGCCAGAGCGCCTACGACGCGAAGGCAAAATCCGGCGCGATCTTCGAGCCCCTGCAGTTGGGCCTGCATTCCAACCACCGCTGGGGCCGCTGGCTCATCCGGTGGGTGTTTGGCTCCTTGTTCCGCGAAACGCCGCTGCCGCTCACCGTTCACAACGAGGCTGCGCTGGCGGACCCCTGTTTCACCGCTGCCTGCCAGGGTTAGTGCGCCCGCGGCTGCGTCGTGGCTGCACCGCTTCGCGTATCACCCCAACCCTTCTCCAGGGAGACTTCAGTCTTGGATGACACCGGATATCATTATTTCATTGACGCCAAGTTGCGCTCGTCCGACCTGCTGTTCAACCGGGTCGCACTGCAGCAGTTGTTCGCCAAGGCGCTTCGCTCTTTCAGTGTGATTGGCTTTCTGGACCACAAGTTTGGTGAAGGCGGTGGCGTCACCGGCATCTTCCTTCTGGCCGAATCGCACTGCTCCTACCACACCTATCCGGAGTCGCGTTACATCGCGATCGACGTGTTCACCTGCGGCCGCGAGCCCAGTGAGGTCATCCTCGAACTGCTGGAGCAGCTCGACTGCGAACACCATGTCGCCCGCTACCAGGGACGTGGCTCCTCAGTCATCGCGGCGGCGGCTCCGCCTGCCACCGAGGCTGTTCTCCTGGAGGGATAGCCCATGCCGAGCACTCCAGAAATCGGCGCCTTCATCGACGAGCTGACTGGCCATACAGGCCTGACCGCCGAGTTGCTTCCGTCGTGCGACGCGCGGTTGCGTCCCGTGTCCAACCTGCTGGAGACCTTCTACGACGGCAACGGACAGGGCTATCTCAACGACGCCGCGCACCGGGGGCTCGATGCCCGGCTCGCGCTGACCGCACGCAGCACGAGCATCGTCGTGCGCGATCCGTCCGGCCGGATCCTGTCGACCGTACGCATGACGCCGTTCGCCTTCGAAGCCAGCGAACTGGTCGGTGACGCGTTGGACACCTGCGAGTACAGCAACCACATCGAGCTGAGCCGTCTCGTGTCCTGGCGGAGCGACGAGTACCGCACGCTGCCCACCACGCTGCTGCTGGCCCGGGCGCTGTGCTGGGCCGCCCGTGAACATGCCGGCTTCGTCGCGCTGGCCAAGCTGCCACAACGGCGCGTCTTCTCGCGCTTCGGCCTGACAGCAAATCACGACACGCCGCTGGCCCTGCCGCTGCGCCCAGGCGCGGGCTATTGGTTCCTACAGGCGCGGTTCGACGAAATCGTCCAGCACGCCGGACGCCAGATCGAGCGCCTCCACGCAGCAGATCCCCTGTTCAAGCCAGAAAGCACATCCCCATGATGAATACAGACTCGAAGTTCGCGGCGCTCGAAGAGCGCGTGACCGCCACCTGGAGCGAGGTCCTCGGCGCATCGCCGCTGGCCAGGGCCATCCGCACCGGGGAGTTCACGCCCGAGCTGTACATGATCTACATGCTCGAGACCTACCACTACACCGCGCACAACGCTCGCAACCAGGCGCTGGTGGGGCTCGTCCATAACGAGAACCCGGTCTACATGAAGTTCTGCTTCGAGCACGCGGCGGAAGAGGCCGGCCACGAGCTGATGGCGCTGCATGACCTGCGCTCGTTGGGCCGCACAGGCGCAGCGCTGGTGCCACCGCAGCCATTGCCGGAGACGGAGACGCTGATCGCCTACCTGTACTGGGTTTCGCGCAGCGGCAATCCGGTGCGCCGGCTGGGCTACAGCTTCTGGGCGGAGAGTTCGTACAAGCACATCAACCCGCTGGTCGGCCGCGTCAAGCAGCAACTGGGGTTGAAGGACAGCCAGCTGACCTTCTTCGTGGCGCATTCGAGCATCGACGAGGCGCATGCGGAAGAGGTTCGCACGGTCATCGAGCGCGTCGCGAAGACGGACGAGGACTGGGAGGCGATCACCGAGACGGCGGAGACCTCGCTGCGCCTCACCGGCCGCATGCTCGATGCCGTGCATGGCGAGTTCCGGAAGCTGATGGGCGGCGAAAAGAGCCGCTATGTCGCCGCGCGTGAGGCCCTCTTCGGCACGGCCGGCTGACGGGCGGAAAGACAATCATGACCACGTACTTCAAACACCTGAACTACACGCTGGGCGACGAGGACGCGCAGGCGGAGATGGACATGCTGCAGCCACATGCCCAGCACGTGCTCGCCATCGCGGATTGTGGCAGCCGCATCGTGCCCTTGCTGGCCAAGGCGCCCGCCCGGGTGACCTGCGTCGACATCTCCCCCGAGCAGCTCGCGGTCGCCCGCTTGCGGCTGGCCCTCTTGCGAACGGTAGACGCCACGGTCTACAGCGACTTCCTGGGCTACACGGGCAACATGGCCCCCTCGGAGCGCCAGGCGCTGTTCCGGCGGCTGCCGTTGGAAGCACGCGACGCGGCCGTCCTCGAGCAGATGATGGAGCGCATCCAATGGGGATGTCTCGTCTACGAGGGCAAATTCGAGCGCATGCTCATCATGCTGTCGAAGGTCACGCGGGCGGTGCTGGGCTCAGCCTGCGACCGGCTCTTCGAGCACGACAGCGTGGCTGCCCAAGCGGCGTACTTCCGCGACGAGTTTCCTCACTTCCGGTGGAAGGCAGTGCTGGGCCTGCTCGGAAACTCCAACGCGCTCAACTCGCTGCTCTATAAGGGCGATTTTCCGGAAAAGAATATTCCGAAGTCCTACTTCCGGATCTACGCCGACATCTTCGACCGGCTGATCACCGGCATGCCCGCGCGCGAGAGTTTCTTCCTGCAGCTGATCTTCCTGGGCCGCATCCGCTACCGGGAGGGTCTGCCAATCGAGTGCCGCGCTGACGTGTACGAGCAGGCGCAGCGGCACATCCGAGACTGCGACGTGCGGTTCGTGGAAGGCGATGTGTTGCAATCCTTCGGCGCGACCGGCGGCGGCATCGACTTCCTGTCGCTGTCGGACGTGCCGTCGTTCCTCCCCGACGATCTGGCCGCACGGTGCCTGCAGCTGGCGCATTCACACATGCGTCGCGGCGGCCTTGCCGTCATCCGCGGCCATGTGCGTTTGGTCAAACCCGACTTGACCGGCTATGTCGACGTCTCCGACCGATACAAGGGCATCGTCGACCGCGAGACCACGGGCCTGTGGCACATCCACTCGTACCAGGTCGCTCCGGATCGAGTCGACCGAGCGTGAGCGCCCAGGCCCCAGCGACCCTCGCCGCGGCGGATGCTGAAACGCCCGCGTTCGCCGACGGCGAGCTCCACGTCCGGCTGGTCTCCACGGCCACCGACTGGCATCACGCCCTGTGGGATGAACGCGGGGCCCTTCGCCATCCACTGAAGGACACCGGCTTCCTGCAAGCGCTCGAGCACGCCTACCCTGAACGGAGATGCCGCTATGTGGAGGTGCGGCGTGGCGAGCAGGTGGTCGCCCAGTTCCTGCTGAATGAGGACGTCCTCGATTCCACGATGTTCGCGTCGCCTCGAGTGAAGGCGGCGGTTGGCTGGGTCAGGCGCATCGTGCCCGGCTTCCTACGAATTCGCGTGGCCACCGTGGGCACGATGGACACCAGCGGCGCCCACTGGTGGCATGAGGCCGGGGCCGTGGAGCCCGACGCATTCTGCCGCCTGGTGCAACGCGCGGCGAAGGCCGCCTTCCCCCGGGCGCACCTCCTGCTGTTCCGCGATGTGCTCGACAGCGATCCTGTCTCTGGCGCGCTGGCCCTCCAGTTCGAGAGCGCCGGGTTCCGGCGCGTCCAGGGGCTGCCGATCGCCTCGGTCCGCTCCCACGGCGATGCCGGGGCTCACTACGCCTCACTGAATCGGAAGGTGCGGGCGTTCATCCGGAAGATGCCCGGGCTCGCGGCGGAGCACGGGCTGCGCCTCGAGGTGGCCGCACGGCCGCTCGACCATCTCGAGGAAGCCTATGCGCTGTTCCTGAACGTGTCGCGTCGCGCCAAGGAAGTGCAGCGGGAGCCCGTGCCACTCGAATTCTTCCGCCAGCTGCTGCGGCTTCCTGGCTGTCGTATGACAGTCGCCCGTGGCTCGTCCGGTCAGATGGTGGGCTTCATCCTTACGCGGGTTGCTGACGGCGTCGCCAGCCCCGCGTACATCGGGTTGGACTATACGGTCAGCGATGGGGCACGGCTGTATCACCAGCTGCTGTGGTCGGAGATCGCCACCTGCCTCGACGCCGGGGCCGGCGAGGTGGACCTGGGGCTCACCTCGTATTTCGTCAAACAGGGCTTCGGCGCGGTGCTGGACGGCTCCGTGATGCTGGCTCGCTTCCAGCAGGCCATGGTGCATCGCCTGCTAGGCGGGCTGATCCCGCATCTGCTCCACATCGAGCAACCGGCAGCGCGCAGGAAGCGGCCGGGCGTTCCCGCGCCGACGGATGTGAATGCGGACGCGGGTACTCCTGCCGTGGAGTCGAGGCAGGAGCCGGCGGAAGCCTGATGCCGGGCGAACGCTCAGCGTCGAAGTGGAGACGCTCGCGCAAGACCTGCCCCTCGGCGCGCGAGGGGCAGCCGTGTTCCCGTGACCTGTGATTCGTCGTTCAGGCGGTCAGGCCGGGGATGCGCACGCCGCGTTCCTTCGCCACGTCGATGGCCTCCGGGTAGCCCGCGTCCGCGTGGCGCAGCACGCCCATGCCCGGGTCGGACGTGAGCACGCGCTCGATGCGGCGCGCGGCCTCCGGCGTGCCGTCCGCGACGATGACCTGGCCCGCGTGCAGCGAGTAGCCCATGCCCACGCCGCCGCCGTGGTGGAACGACACCCACGACGCGCCGTTCACCGCGTTCACCAGCGCGTTCAGGATGGGCCAGTCCGCCACCGCGTCCGAGCCGTCCTTCATGGCCTCCGTCTCGCGGTTGGGGGACGCCACGCTGCCGCAGTCCAGGTGGTCGCGCCCAATCACGATGGGCGCCTTCACCTCGCCCTTGCGGACCAGCTCGTTGAAGGCGAGGCCCGCCTTGGCGCGCTCGCCGTAGCCCAGCCAGCAGATGCGCGCGGGCAGGCCCTGGAACGCCACGCGCTCCTGGGCCATGTCCAGCCAGCGGTTGAGCGACGCCTTCTGGGGGAAGAGCTCGCGCACCGCGCGGTCCGTGCGGCGGATGTCCTCCGGGTCTCCGGACAGCGCCACCCAGCGGAAGGGCCCCAGGCCCTCGCAGAACAGCGGGCGGATGTACGCGGGCACGAAGCCGGGGAACTCGAAGGCGTTCTGCATCCCGCCCACCTTCGCCTGGCCGCGCAGGTTGTTGCCGTAGTCGAAGACGTGGCTGCCGGCGGCCTGGAAGTCGTTCATGGCCTGCACGTGCATGATCATCGACTCGCGGGCGCGCTTCACGTAGCCCTCCGGGTCGCGCTTGCGCAGCTCCGCGGCGGCCTCCAACGACAGGTCCGTGGGGATGTAGCCGTTGAGCGGATCATGCGCGCTCGTCTGGTCCGTCACGAGGTCCGGCTTGATGCCGCGCTTGTACAGCTCCCGGAACACCGACGCCGCGTTGCCGATGATGGCGATGGAGCGGCCCACGCGCTTTGCTTGCGCGTCCTTCGCCAGCGCCAGCGCCTCATCCAGGTCCTTGGCCACGACGTCCAGGTAGCGCGTCTCCACGCGGCGCTGGGCGCGGTGCGGGTCGATTTCAACGCCCAGGAACACGGCGTTGTTCATGGTCGCGGCCAGGGGCTGCGCGCCGCCCATGCCGCCCAGGCCGCCGGAGAGGATGAGGCGGCCGGCCAGGTCCTCGCTGCCGAAGTGGAAGCGGCCCGCGGCGGCGAAGGTCTCGTAGGTGCCCTGCAGGATGCCCTGCGTGCCGATGTAGATCCACGAGCCGGCCGTCATCTGGCCGTACATCATCAGGCCCTTCTTCTCCAGCTCGTGGAAGTGCTCCCAGTTGGCCCAGTGGCCCACAAGGTTGGAGTTGGCGATGAGCACGCGCGGCGCGTCCGGGTGCGTGCGCAGGATGCCCACGGGCTTGCCGGACTGCACGAGCAGCGTCTCCTCGTCCGTGAGGCTCTGGAGGCTCGAGACGATGCGGTCGAAGGACGGCCAGTCCCGGGCGGCCTTGCCGGTGCCGCCGTAGACGACCAGGTCCCCGGGCTGCTCGGCCACCTCCGGATCGAGGTTGTTCATCAGCATCCGGAGCGCGGCCTCCTGCACCCAGCCCTTGCAGGAGAGGGTGGTGCCGCGAGAGGCGCGGATGATGCGGGACATGCGGAAGACTCCTGGAAAGGGGGCGCCAGGAAGGGGCGCTCGGGCGGGCACCCTAACCGAAGCCCCGGGGCCGCGGGGGACTGCCGTGCATGGACGGCGTCGCCCCGTGCCCCACTGGACGCCGTGCGTCAGTAGTCCTTGCGCGCGTCCACGTAGGCGCTGAAGTGGAACACGTTGGTGGCGTCGTAGAACTTGATGTAGCTGCCCACCGGCTGGTCCAGGCCGTACGCGGTGCCCTGGCAGCCGGTGCAGATGAGCGAGCCGTTGCGGCGGATGTTCCACAGCCCGGTGATGTCGAAGGCGCTGGTCGCGCTCGCGGGCGAACCCACCAGCTCGAAGTCGTACTCGTTGCCGCCCGCGAAGCCGTGGAAGTTGGCGAACGCGGTGTTCGTGGACTGGTTCCAGCTGATGACGGTGTTGGAGCTGGTCACGTTGTAGTGGCCGGTGTTGTCGAAGACGTAGATGCCGTGGCTGGACCAGATGCTGTGGACCACCGGAGCGGCCAGGGCGGGGAGGGACAGGAACAGCGCGGCGACGACGGCGGAACGGAAGGCCTTCATGGGGGTGCCTCCTGCAGCGGGGGTGACGCGGAGCGCCGGGGGGCACTCTGCGTGAAATCCATCCTGCACGCTCCCCGGCAGACTTGAAAGAGTGGTTTACCTGGATGGCGGTGGCGGAGGCCCCGGGCCTGCCGGGAAGGCGCGGGCGCGGTAGAGTCCCGCCGCGCGAAGAGGTGGGACATGGAGCAGGAACAGGACGGGGGCGGGAACGCACTGGCGGTGCCGGCGGCGCAGCCACCGCTGGAGGCGCGGGCTCCGGACGTGGGGCCGGTGAAGACGGTGGCGGGCGGGGTGCCCGCGGTGTTGAGCGCGTTCAAGCACGTGCTGTCCGAAGCGGGCCCGTGGCGCGGCGGCAAGCTCGTCTGGAAGATCAACCAGAATGACGGCTTCGACTGTCCGGGGTGCGCGTGGCCGGATCCGTCCCACCGCTCCGTGCAGGAGTACTGCGAGAACGGCGCGAAGGCGGTGGCGGAGGAGGGCACGCAGGAGCGCGTGACGCCGGAGTTCTTCCGCGAGTGGAGCGTGGCGCGGCTCGCGGAGCAGTCGGATTTGTGGCTGGGCAAGGCGGGCCGGCTCACGCACCCCATGGTGCTGCGCGAGGGCGCGGCGCACTACACGCCCCTGTCCTGGGACGAGGCCTTCGCGCTGGTGGCGGAGGAGTTGAACGCGCTGGGCTCGCCGGACGAGGCGGCCTTCTACACGTCCGGCCGCACGAGCAACGAGGCCGCGTTCCTCTACCAGCTGTTCGTGCGGGAGTTCGGCACCAACAACCTGCCGGACTGTTCGAACATGTGCCACGAGTCCAGCGGCAAGGGGCTCACGGAGACGATTGGCATTGGCAAGGGGTCGGTGACGCTGGAGGACTTCGACCACGCGCAGGCCATCTTCGTCATCGGGCAGAACCCGGGCACCAACCACCCGCGCATGCTGACGGCGCTCCAGGCCGCCGCGCGCCGGGGCTGTGAAATCGTCAGCGTCAACCCGCTGCCGGAGACGGGGCTCAACCGCTTCAAGCACCCGCAGGAGGTGCTGCACCTGTTCGGCCCGGGCACGGCGCTGAACAAGCTGTTCCTCCAGGTGCGCATCAACGGCGACGTGGCGCTGCTCCAGGGCCTGGGCAAGGCGCTGCTGGAGCGCGAGGCGAAGGCGCCGGGCACGGTGGTGGACCGGGCCTTCGTCGAAGGCAAGACGGAGGGCTTCGACGCGTACGTGGCGCACCTGGCCACGGTGTCCTGGGACGACGTGGTGGAGGAGAGCGGCGTTCCGCGCGACCAGATTGAAGCGGCGGCGGACATCCTGGCGCGCTCCGAGCGCACCATCTTCTGCTGGGCCATGGGGCTCACGCAGCACAAGAACGCGGTGGGCAACGTGCAGGAGGTGGTGAACCTCACGCTGTTGCGCGGCAGCATCGGCAAGCAGGGCGCGGGCGTGTGCCCGGTGCGCGGTCACAGCAACGTGCAGGGCGACCGCACCATGGGCATCTGGGAGCACGCGAAGCCGGAGTTCATGGACGCGCTGGCGCGCGAGTTCGGCTTCGCGCCGCCGCGCCACAACGGGCTGGACACGGTGGGGACGCTCCAGGCGCTGCACGAAGGGCGCGTGAAGGTGTTCTTCGCGATGGGGGGCAACTTCCTGTCGGCCACGCCGGACACGGAGTTCACCGCGCGGGCGCTGAGGCGTGCGCGGCTCACGGTGCACGTGTCCACGAAGCTCAACCGCGCGCACCTGGTGCATGGCCAGCGCGCGCTCATCCTCCCGTGCCTGGGGCGGACGGAGCACGACGTGCAGGCGGCGGGGCGGCAGTTCGTGACGGTGGAGGACTCGATGGGGATGGTGCACGCGTCGCGCGGCGCCGTGGCCCCCGCGTCCGAGCACCTGCTCAGCGAGCCCGTCATCGTGGCCCGGCTGGCCCGGGCGGTGCTGGGGGAGCGCTCGAAGGTGCCGTGGCTGTCGCTGGTGGAGGACTACGACCGGGTGCGCGAGCTCATCCAGCGGTGCATCCCGGGCTTCGAGGACTTCAATCGCCGCGTGCGCGAGCCCGGTGGGTTCGCGCTGCCCAACGGTCCGCGCGAGGGGCGCTTCACGACGAAGGACGGCAAGGCGCACTTCACGGTGCACCCAATGCCGCGCCACCGGCTGGAGCCCGGGCAGCTGTTGATGATGACGCTGCGCTCGCATGATCAATACAACACCACCGTGTATGGCCTGGACGACCGCTACCGGGGCATCCGCCAGGGGCGGCGCGTGGTGTTCCTGCACCCGGAGGACGTGAAGGAGCGCGGGCTGACGGCGGGGCAGAAGGTGGACCTGACCAGCCACTTCCAGGGGGAGACGCGGGTGGCGCGCGAGTTCCTGGTGGTGCCGTACAACATCCCGCGCCAGTGCGCGGCGACCTACTTCCCGGAAGCGAACGTGCTGGTGCCCGTGGACAGCTTCGCGGAGAAGAGCCGCACGCCCACGTCGAAGTCCGTGGTCATCACCGTGGCGCCAAGCCCCGTGGCCCAGGCCCTCGTTCCGGCAAGTCCTTCGAGGTCCGGGTGAGCCTGTCGCAGCCGTTGGTTGAAGCCTCCTGGCCGGAGCCGCTCCAGGCCCTCCACGCACGCGTCGCCGCGACCGCGCCGCAGGAGGCCGTGGCTTCGAGCGCGGAGTGGCGCGAGGACTTCGCCCGCTGGGTGCGCGGTGCTTCGCTGGAGGAGCGCAACCGGGCCCAGGCCGCCGCGTGGGAGCGGCTGTCCCCCGGAGAGCGCACCCCGGCGGAGTTGCTCTTCCTGCTGTCCACCCTCAACGAGCTGCTCTGGCCCTACGAGGACCCGCGCCCGGGCCTGCTGAAGCAGTTGCTCGCGAGGCAGCACGCCGCGGTGACGGCGCTCCGCGACGCGGGCGATACGGAGAACGCCGAGCGCATCCAGCGCGAGAGCTCCGTGACCGTGTCCACGGTGCTGACGCGCTACCTCAAGCGCCACCCGGAGGCGCTGTCGACGCTGGTGCGCGGCGTGCCCTGCACCTACGACGGCCGCGCGCTGCGCTTCCAGGACGCGGTGGAGGTGGACCTCAAGTACGTCATGGGCACGGGGGCGAAGTCCGTGGACCTGCTGGAGCAGCTGCGCGCGCTGCTCCCGGACACGCGCGACGGCGGCCGCGACAAGCTCACCGACTTCATCCGCACCCGCGCCGCGCGCATCCCCTGGCGCGAGGCGAGTGAGGTGCTGGGTGAGCGCCTCTTCTCGCTGGCCACGTCGGAGGATGGCCGCGGCGGCATGCGCGGCTTCCTCGCGTGCTACCCCAACGGGCGCAAGGAGCCGGACTGGTGCTCGCGCGCGGGGCTCCTGCTGGCGCGCACGGTGGAGGTCGGCGGGCCGCCCGCGGTGGTGGAGAACCTCTGCGACCTGCTCACGCTCTTCGACGCGCCCCCGGTGGACGGGCTGCGCGGGGCGCTGGGCGCGCTCGTGCAGAGCGATTTCGAGACGGCCGCCGACCTGGGCCACGCGCGCTTCGTGCTCGACCACTGCCAGGCCACGATGCGCAAGGCCGAGCCCGCGTTGGCGCTCACGCTCCTGTGGCTGGAGGAGCGGCTGTTCCGCGCCTCCATCCAGCGCGGCGTGCCGGAGGCCTTCGAGCGGCGCGCCCGCGCCCGCGCGAAGCTGGAGTCGCTGCCCGGCTTCACGCACCTGGTGTGGCTGGCGGAGGAGTGCGCGGAGATGTGGCCGCGCTTCCGCACGCCCGCGCGGCCCGGCCTGGATGGGCTGGTCGCCTGGCGCAAGGAGGTGACCTGGCGCATGGGCAGGAAGCCCGTGCTGCGCAAGGCGGCCATCGAGTTCCTCCTGTGGTGCGCGCCGGATGAGGCCTCGTCGGAGGCGGAGCTGGCCACGCTGTCCCTGGTGCGCACCGCCACGGACCGGCGCCAGGTGCGCCGCCTGATGGAGCACCCGTCCCCCCGGGCCCGCTTCCGCGCCCGCGCGCTCCAGGCCTTCCTCCAGGCCGGAGCAGGGCAGGGGAAGCACGCGCCTCCTGCCGAGTCCTCCGAGCCCACGACGCTGACCGGCTCCCTGCGCCACCTGCACGCGACGCGCGCGGTGCCCGTGGGCGGCCGCACGTGGCTGCGCGACCGCGACCTGGAGGACCTGCTCGTGGGCTCGGTGGGACGCGTGGAGGCGGACGCCGCCCAGCGCCATCCGCAGCGCTTCCGCGAGGAGACGTCGGAGCTGGTCGCGGGGCTGCTCGAGGGGCTGCGCTCGGAGCTGGAGCGCGTGCAGGCGGACCTGGGTTCGCTGCTGGCCTCGCCGCTGTCGCTGTCCATGAGCGTGCGCCGACAGCCGGCACCGCCTCCGGACGGGGGCACGGAGGTGGCCTTCGTCGTGTCCGTGGAGCGCGAGGGCTTCGTGCGCACGCGCCGCGTCGTCCGCGTGCCGGTGGCGAAGCTGGAGCAGCGCGGGGAGGGCCAGTGGCTGCCCACGTTCCGCCTGGGCCGTGAGCGCCTGGACGCGCTGCTCACCCGCACGGAGGCCGCGTTCTGCCTCTTCCTGGTGCCCGCCTTCGTGCGTCCGGAGTGCTGGGTGCTGCCCGCGCGGCTGGCTCGGGCCCTGATGGAGACGCAGGGCGCCCTGTCCGGCGTGCCGCGCGACGCCGCGCAGGGGGCGTCCCGGTCCCTGGCGCAGTGGCTGGTGTACGACGTGCTGGGCCTGTGGGTGGGCGACGAGCGGCCCGACGTGGTGGAGGCGGCGCGCGAGGGGGACAGCGCCGCGGAGTTCGTGGTGGACCTCACGGTCCGCTGACCCCCTGGAAAAAAGCCCCGGGAATTGTCCGGGAATATCCAGAAGCCCCGGCGTAAAGGCGGATGAGGGGTGCTGGAACACATGCCCGGGAGGGGTCCCGGGCCACGGGTCCGTCCGTCGGCTGACGGGATGGCATGCCTCCACGCGCGCATCGTCGCCGTGTCTCCAGGGAAGACAGAGGCATTCATCATGAAGACTTCGTTGCGTGCGGCGTGGGCCCTCCTGGGCCTGGCCGTCACGGCCGGACTGGGTGCGTGTGGCGAGGGCACCGGAATGAACGCCGAGCACCGGCTCGTGTCGTCCTCCGACGCGCCCGTCCTCGCGCAGCAGTCGTCGGCGCTGTCGGACACGCTGGAGCAGTACGCGGCCAAGTGCGACGCGGCCATCGGCGCCACGGTGCCGGACTTCAACTGCGAGCTGGGCACGGTGGTGCCCACGACGAACCACGTCAACGGCAAGTGTGACCGGCCCAACCGGCTCAACGAGCAGTGTGATCCGGGCAGCCGCTTCCAGGTGCTGAAGGACACGGCGGACGTGTCCATCGTCGCGCACTGCCGCAAGCAGGGGAACGCGGCGAACTACTACGGCGACATCGCCGTCATCCAGACGAACAAGAAGAACGGCGCCACCTGCTTCTACCAGGCGCTGGGCACGCTCTACGGCGCGGACGTGAAGGCCCCCTCCAAGGGCACGGGCGCGTGGAGCTGGAAGACGCCCGCGGACACGGCGTCCATCCGGTGCGTGCGCTGCCATGACAACGGGGCGCTCATCCGCTCGCCGTACCTCACGCAGGTGACGGGCGTGAACAAGCTGCCGGGCGCGGGCGACTACGGCTTCAACCACGACCAGCCCTACCGCTTCATCGGCGCGGACTTCGCGACGTGGAAGGCCTACAAGGTGGAGGTCGCCGGCAACGTGTGCCTGGGCTGCCACCGCATGGGCACGAACAACCAGCTGGGCTACGACGACGGCGTGGCGCTGGACCTGGGCATCCGCGCGACCGCGACGTCGGAGGTGGCGAAGAACCCGCACTCGCCCGCGTCGCCCATCTGGATGACGCCGGGCTCCACGTACTACGACGCGAACAACGCGAGCGCCGCCGCCGCCATCCGGGCCTGCGCGCTGCGCCGCAACGAGGTGCCGCTGCCCAACACCTCCGCGTGCCGCATCACCCAGTACACGGACGTGGGCGTCCCCAACCTGCCGGGCACCTTCACCGCCGTCTGGGAGCCGGGCACGCAGTCGGAGCTCCAGGCCTACGCCCGCACCTATACGGAGTACCGCGAGAAGTATGATCAGCTCTGGTCGCAGGGCTGGCGCCTGCACACGCTGCAGCCGTACGTGGTGGGTACGCAGGTGCTCTACAACGCCGTCTGGCGCCCGGGCACGGAAGGAGAGTTCCAGCTCTACGGCGCCACGTACACGGCCTTCCGGGCGAAGTACGACGAGCTGTGGCCGCAGGGTTGGCGCCTGAAGATCCTCCAGCCGTACGTGGTGAACGGGCAGACGTACTACACGGCCGTCTGGCGCCCGAGCACGGAAGGGGAGATCCAGCTCTACGGCGCGACGTATGCGTCCTACCGCTCGACGTATGACTCGCTCTGGCCGCAGGGCTGGCGGCTGAAGCTGCTCCAGCCGTACGTGGTGAACGGGCAGACCTACTACACGGCCGTCTGGCGTCCGAGCACCGAGGGCGAGGTGCAGGTGTACGGCGTCACGTACGCGTCCTACCGCGCGACGTATGACTCGCTGTGGCCGCAGGGCTGGCGCCTGAAGCTGCTGGAGCCGTACGTGGTGAACGGCCAGACGCTCTACACGGCGGTGTGGCGTCCGAGCACCGCCAGCGAGTCCCAGCTGTACGACTCGGACTACAGCGGCTACCGCGGCCGCTACGACGAGCTGTGGCCGCAAGGCTGGCGCCTGAAGATCCTCCGCGCCTACTGAAGCGCGGTCCACCACACGCCACTGGTCCCGGGGGGAACCGTGTCCTCAATGAACCTGTCGAACGAGGAGTCCGCCGTGTCGCGTTTCCACTGCGAGATGAAGCCGGAGCAGAAGGGGGCGCGCGCGCGAGCCCCGGATGAGCGTCCGGGGACGTACGTGGACGGGGTCCGGTGGCGTCAGTCGAGAGCAAGGGGGCGCGGCGGCGCGGCAGGAGGACATGGGCTCGAGCGGATCCAGAGCCCCTCGGAGCCGAGGGACGCTCCGTCAGCCCTCCCGATGCAGGTGGAGCCGGAGCCGGCGAAGGAGTCCGGTCCGGCGGCCCTGCCGGAGCGGGCGACCTTCGGAGACCTGGTGGCCACCTCCGCCGCGACGCGGGCCAGCTTCGAGCGCATGGCATGCGCGGCCGCGTGCAACGCCACGGTGCTGCTGGAAGGGGAGACGGGCACCGGCAAGAGCCGCGCGGCGCAGGCCATCCACCGCGCCGGAGCCCGCGCGAACGCGCCCTTCCTCGTCGTGGACTGCGGCGCGCTCCCGGCCAACCTCCTGGAAAGCGAGCTGTTCGGCCACGAGAAGGGAGCCTTCACCGGCGCCATCCAGCGTCGCGTGGGGGCCTTCGAGGAGGCCGACGGCGGCACCATCTTCCTGGATGAAATCGGCGAGCTCCCCGCCGAGCTCCAGCCGAAGCTCCTCCGCGTGCTGGAGAACCGGGAGATCCGCCGCCTGGGCTCCAACACGTACCAGGCGGTCAACGTGCGCGTCATCGCGGCCACGCACCGCGACCTGCGCCAGGAGGTCCAGGCGGGCCGCTTCCGCGCGGACCTCTACTTCCGCCTCGCCGTGGTGGGCATCTCCATCCCTTCACTCCGCGAGCGCACGGAGGACATCCCGTTCATCGTCGAGCGCATCCTCGCGGGGCTGGGCGCCACGCCCGAGCAACAGGCGAAGTTCACCACGCCGGACTTCCTCGCGCGGCTCCAGCGCGCCCCCTGGCCGGGCAACGTGCGCGAGCTGCGCAACCACCTGGAGCGCTGCCTCGTCTTCCAGGACGCGCTGCTCCCCACGGCGCCCGACGTCGCGAGTCCCCTGGTCCCCGCCTCTCGCGCGGTGGACCCCCTGCTGACGTACGCGGAGTCGCGGCGCCGGGCGCTGGAGTCCTTCGAGCGCGACTACATCGAAGCGCTCCTCAAGCTGCACGGCGGCAAGGTGTCCCAGGCCGCGGCCGCCGCGGACATGGACCGCGTCTACCTGTACCGGCTCCTGCGCAGACACGGCCTCAAGAGCTGACGCGCTCACAAATCCCGCGCGCGGCGCGGGCGGGTGTCGGAGAATCCGCCGCATGTCCGCTCCCATCCTCGACCTGCACGCGCTCCCGTCGATGCCCGCCACGCTCCTGCGCGCGGCCGTTCCCTTCGGGAAGTCCCGGGGCAGCACCGCGCTGCCGGACCTGACGCTGCGGGTCCACGGCTGCCGCGCGTCGCCCGCGCTGCTGGAGCGCTACCGCACCACGTGCGGCTTCGACGCCGACGGCTTCCTGCCGCTCACGTACCCGCAGGTGCTCGCGACGCCGCTGCACATGAGCCTCCTGGGCCTGCCCGACTTCCCGTACTCCGCGCTGGGCATCGTGCACGTGCGCAACCACCTCCAGCAGCACCGCCGCCTGCCGGACACCACCGCGCTCACCGTGGCCTGCCGCTTCGACGGCCTGCGCGAAGTGCCCGCCGGCCACGAGTTCGACATCCAGACGCGCGTGGAGGCCCAGGACACGGGCGAGCTGCTGTGGGAGGCCGTCAGCACCATGCTGCGCCGCGATGGACCCCGGAAGGACAAGGACGGCACGCGCAAGGCCCCGCCTCCCGAGGACTCGCGCTTCGCGTCCAGCCGGCCTGCGTCCTGGAGCATCCCCGCGGACACCGGACGCCGCTACGCGCGGGCCTCCGGCGACTTCAACCCCATCCACCTCACCGCCATCACCGCGAAGCCCTTCGGCTTCCCGCGCGCCATCGCGCACGGCATGTGGACGCTCGCGAGGTGCGTGGCGGAGCTGGGCGAAGCGGCCCATGCGGACGCGCTGCGCCTGGATTGTGATTTCAAGAAGCCCCTCTTCCTGCCCTCCCGGGTGACGTTCCAGACGGCTCGCGAGTCCGCGGGCGTGGCGTTCCGGGTGCTGTCGGAGGAGGGGAAGCCGCACCTGGTGGGGCGGCTGGGCTGAAGGGACGGGCGACGCGCCGGCGGGCCGGAGAGGGGCCCGCCAGCCGCGTCAGTCACTGAGCTCCGGGAGGTCCGGCAGGCTGTCCGGGTCCAGCTTCATCAGGGCGCACAGCCGGCTCAGCGTGGGGATGGTGGGGACCATCACCCCTCGCTCGACGCGGGCCAGGACTTCCACGCCCAGTTCCAGATGCTCGGCGACTTCCTCCATGGAGAGCCCCGCCTGCTGCCGCGCTGCCTTCAGCGCGGCGCCAAGCGCTTCGGCCCGCTCTCTCCGACTCTGTGTCATCCCCCGAGCATGGCGCCATCCGGCCCTCGCGTCACTTGAATCCCACACGCCCCCCTCGTGGACGGCGGCCCGGCCGGGGAGCGCTCCCCCGGGACTGGCTCTTATACACATCTCCGAGCCCAC
>NZ_RAVW01000580.1 GCF_003611585.1 Corallococcus exercitus
GAGACAGCCCCGTACAGCGCGCGGCGCACGCCCTCCACGGAGAAGCGCATCGGGTTGAGCCGCATCACCCACGACAGCACCGGCCCCGCGCCCTTCACCGGGAACATGGCCCCGGAGAGCACCCACATGGGCAGCATCACCAGGCTCATCACCGCGTGGTAGCCCGCGCTCGACTTCACCCACCACGCGAGCGCCATGCCCATGCCGGTGAGCGCCAGCGCGGACAGCACCATCACCGCCGCGAGCAGCGCGTAGTCCACCGCCTTCACGTCCACGCCCGCCAGCGGCGCGAAGAGCAGGAACAGCGACGCCTGCATGAGCGCGATGGAGGAGGAGCCCAGCGCCTTGCCCAGCACCACCGCGAGCCGCGAGCCCGGCCCCGCGAGGACCGCCTGGAGGAAGCCCTCTTTGCGGTCCTCGATGACGGTGATGGTCGCGAAGATGGCGCTGAAGAGCACCACCATGGTGACGACGCCCGGGAAGAAGAACTGCTGGTAGCCCAGCCCCTGCGCGCCCTCCACGCGGAACGAACCCGCGAACCCGGAGCCGATGACGAACCAGAACAGGATGGGCTGCGCCAGCGCGCCAATCACCCGGCTGGGCTGCCGGAAGAAGCGCACCACGTCGCGCGACAGCAGCACCCGCACGGTGGCCCACTGCAGCGCCAGCGTTCCCTGCTCCCGGCGCCGGGCCGGAGCGGCGGGCGCATTGACGGGCGCCTCGACGGAGGACGGAACAGGCACGGGGATGTCAGCGCTCATCGGCGTTTCCTCGGCGCGGGCGTGGGCGCGGGAGCATCCGCCCCCAGCGCCTTCCCGGTGAGCTGGAGGAACACGTCCGCCAGCGTGGGCCGGCGCAGCGACACGGAGGCGAACCGTCCCGGGGGGAAGGCCTCCACCAGCCGCGGCACCAGCGCATGTCCCTGCGAAGCCTCCACCTGCACCCGCCCCTCCACCACCTTCGCCTCCAGCCCCAGCCGCTCCGTCACCTGCGCGGCCAGCGCCTCCGGCTCCGGGGCCTCCAGGGTCAGGATGTCGCCGCCCATGCGCGAGGCGAGCGCCCGGGGCGTGTCGCACGCCACCAGCTTCCCGGCGTCCAGCACCGCCAGCCGGTCGCACCCTTCGGCCTCATCCGCGCGGTGCGTGGTGAGCAGCACGGTGACGCCCTGCGCGTCGCGCAGCCGCTTGAGGTGCGTCCAGAACGTGCGGAAGGCCGCCTCGTCCAGGCCCTGCGTGGGCTCGTCCATCAGAACCACGCGCGGCTGGTGCACCAGCGCTCGCGCCAGCTCCAGCCGCCGGCGCATGCCGCCCGACCAGGTGCCCACCTTCTCATCGCCCCGGTCCAGGAGGCCGATGAGCGACAGCATCGTCTCCACGCGCGCCTTGGCGTCCGCGCCACCCAGCCCGTACAGCCGCGCGCCCAGGAGCAGGTTCTCCCGGGCCGTCAGCAGGTCGTCCAGGCTGCTGCGCTGGAAGATGATGCCCATCTGGCGCCGCAGCGCGGGGTCGCTCAGGGACAGCACCCTGCCGGCGAAGTGCACCTGCCCCGCGTCCGGCGCGAGCAGGCCCGCGAGCAGCTGGAAGGTGGTGGACTTGCCGGCGCCGTTGGGCCCCAGGAGGCCCAGGATTTCGCCCGGCTGCACGGACAGCGACAGCCCGTCCACGGCGGTGCGCCCGCCGAAGCGGCGCGTGAGCCCCTCGATGCGCAACAGCGGCGGGGGCGGGGTCGGAACGGAGGTGTCAGGCATGCGAAAGGCGGCCTCGCGCCTGGACGCCGCGCGAGGGCGCTAGCCGCGGGGGATGCGGTCCAGCGCCATCACGGCGAACAGGCCGGTGAGATACACGAGCGAGTACAAGAACGTCTGGCGCGCCCAGGGCTTCCCCAGGTGCTTGAAGAAGCCCCACGCTCCCAGCCCGAGGAAGCCCAGCCCCAGCACCACCGCCGCCGCCAGGTACCACGTGCCGGCGATGTGCAGCTGGAAGGGCAGCAGCGTCATGGGCACCAGTGCCACCAGGTAGAGCACCACCTGCGCGCGGCTGGACTCGTCCCCGCGCTCCAGCGGCACGGACTTGAGCCCCGCGGCGGCGTACTCGTCCTTGCGAAACAGCGCGATGGCGATGAAGTGCGGCATCTGCCAGAGGAACATGATGGCGAACAGCGCGAAGCCGCCCGCGTCCACCTGGTCCGTCACCGCCGTCCAGCCCATCAGGGGCGGCAGCGCGCCGGGGATGGCCCCCACCAGCATCGCCGCGGACGTGCGGGCCTTGAGCGGCGTGTAGGCCAGCACGTAGCTGAGCAGTGCGATGAGCCCCAGCACGCCGGTGAGCAGGTTGGCCCCCATCACCAGCGCGGGCAGGGACACCGCCGCCAGCGACAGGCCGAACCACAGCGCCGTGCTGGGGTCCATGCGCCCGGCGGGCAGCGGCCGGTTGCGCGTGCGCGCCATGAACTGGTCGCTGTGGCGCTCCCAATAGCAGTTGAACGCGTTCGCCGCGCCCACCGTCCCCGCCGTCGCCAGCAGCGTCACCAGCGCCCGCACCGGCGTGAAGTGCCCCGGAGCCAGGAACATGCCGCCCGCCGCGGTGATGAGCACCAGCGACGACAGCCTCGGCTTGGTGAGGGAGATCAGGTCGGACGCGGTGGAGGACTGGGACAAGGCACGCGCGCTCAAGCGGACTCCAGCAGGAGGCCCCTCAACCGTGGTCGCTACCGGTCAGGGGGTGTGGGGTGGACCCTCCCATACCGTCACCCGGCAGGGGTGGCAAGGCTCCGGCACCCCGCCACATCAGCCTGCCTTGTCGCCCCCCTTCAAAAACGAAGCGCCGCGAATGCCCGGAAGGGGACATCGCGGCGCTCCGGGGACAGCGGGAGGCGGGGGTCAGTTCCCCGCGAGCCGTTGCGCGTCGGCGAGGTACTCGCCCTTGGGCTCGCGCTTCACGTACTCCTGCGCCAGCGTCTTGACCTTGCCCGACTGCTTGGGGTCCTTGGAGAGCAGCGACGCGTAGAAGTAGTACACCGGCGTGTAGTTCTCGTCGGCCTGCAGCGCGCGCTGGTAGGTCTCGTCCGCCTTCGCCGTGTCGCCCTTGCCCTGGTAGACGCGGCCCAGCTCCGTGAGCGCGTTGGCGACGCGGTCCGGCTGGCCGAAGAACTCCTGGCTGGCCTTCTCCAGCTGCTCCTTCGCCTTGTCCCACTCCGAGCGCTCCCGGTAGATGGCGCCCATGGCGAGCCGGGCCTCCGGGTTCTTGGCCTTCGGGTCCTTCACCGCGCGCTGGTACTGCGCGAGCGCGTCATCCAGCTTGTTCTGGCGGCGGTAGGCGTTGCCCAGCATCACCACCAGCTTGGGGCTCTCGCCCATCGTCTTGAGCGCGGTGACCAGGGCCTCGGAGGCCTCCTTCTCACCACCCGGCTTGCCCATGAGGGCCTTGGCCAGCTCGACGTGGAACTGCGCGCGGCTGCCGTCCACGCGGATGGCCTTGCGGATCTCCTCCGCGGCCGCGTCGAAGTTGCCCTCCGCCAGCAGGCGGCGGCCCTTGATGAGGTTGAGCTCCGGGTTCTGCTTGTCGAGCGCGAAGCCGGTCTCCTCCGCCTTCGTCACCTCCTGCTTCGCCTTCGCAGGATCCGCCGGCACGCCCGTCACCTCGGTCAGCTTCTGCTGCATGTCCGGCTTGAGCGTGGGCATGGCCAGCGCCACGCGGGCGATGAGCAGCGAGCGCGCGAGCTGCGCGGTGGCGAGCTGGCGCGGGCTGGGCGGGGGCTCCGCCTCCAGCAGCTTCTTGATGTCCCGGCTGGCCACCGCGTAGTTCGGCTCGTCCTGCTCCAGCATGAGGAGCGAGCGGCCCAGCAGCGACTCCGGGTGGTCCTTCTCGTAGCGCAGGGCGAAGTCGTAGTTCTTCCAGGCGGTGTTGTCCTGGCCCAGCCGGCGGTACACCGCGCCCAGGCCCGCGTAGACGCGCGGATCATCCGGCGCCAGCGCCTGCGCGCGCTCCAGGCTGTCACGCGCGCGCTCCAGGTCGCCCGCGTTCATCTGGATGAGGCCCAGCGTGAGGTACAGGAGCGAGGACGCCTTGTTCTGCTCGTTGAGCTCCTTGACCTGCGTCTCCAGCGCGGCCAGCGCGCCCTTGCCGTCACCGCTGTAGGTCTTGATCAGCGCCTGCGCGGCGATGAGGTGGCTGGACAGCTCCTTGCCCTTCTGGGCCGCGGCCAGGTGCTCCTCGGCCTGCCGGCGCGCGTCGTCGCCGCCGCCGTGCTCACCCCAGCGGATGGCGTACGCGTACGCGAGGTAGCCGTGGGCCGCGGTGGAGTCCGGGTCCACCTCCAGCGCCAGGTCCGCCGCCTCGCACGCCTTCTTGTAGCTGGCGAACGAGTCGTGCTTGAGCTGCTCGGTGGCGACGTCCAGGTTCTTCTTGAGCTCGCGGCCGCGCTTCTTGACCTGCGCCGAGTAGAAGCCATACCCACCCGCGAACAGCGGGATGAGGATGAGCAGGACCAGCGACAGCATCTTGCTGCCCTTGCCCTTGGCCGCACCCTGGCGGCGCGGCGACGGCTCGTCGTCGTCGTCCTCCACCTCTTCCACCACCACCTGCGGGCGGCGCTGGGTGGGGCGCGGGGCGGAGTCGTCGGAGGTCCGCGCCGTGCGGGCCGCCTGCTGCGACGGGGCGTTGATGCGGCCCACGGGCGTACCTG
>NZ_RAVW01000581.1 GCF_003611585.1 Corallococcus exercitus
CACCAACCCCTCCACCCGCCCCTTACGGCCCACCACCAGGGCCTGCGTGGCGCGCTGCTCGCGAAGCAGCGTGAGCAGCTGATCCGCCTTCAGCCCCCTGCGCACCCGGGGCAGCGGACGCAGCACGTCCCGCAGCGGAGGCATCTGGCCATGCCGGGCGTAGTGGCAGGCCAGGTCCTTCGTGTGGATGAGGCCCAGCACCTTCTCCAGCGAGCCCTCGTAGACCGGAAGGCGCATGTACGGGCTGGCGATGGCCCGGCGCAGCACCTCGTCGGGGGAGACGGTGATGTCGAGCGCGGCGATGCGCTTGCGCGGCACCATGAGTTCCCCCGCCGTGCGCTGGCCCAGCCGGAGCGCGCGCTGGAGCTGGCTGCGGGCCTCCGACTCCAGGCTTCCGGAGGCGTGGCTCTCCGCGATGAGCAGCTCCAGTTCCTCCGGTGTGTGGACGTGGTGGGAGTCGTCGCCAGGCTTCACGCCGAAGGGGCGCAGCAACACGAGCGCGCTGCCGTTGAGCACCCGGAGGAAGCCCGAATACAGCTTGAGCGACAGGCGCATGGGCGCGTAGACCCAGAGCGCCGAGCGCAGCGTGAACTGGAGCGCGAACGACTTCGGGACCAGCTCCCCGAAGAGGACCTGCGCGCCCGTCAGTCCCGCCAGGACCGTGACCTCCGCCGTCGAGTGCGCCGCTCCACTCCCCAGTCCCCCCAGCCGCTGGAGGAGGGCCGCGAGCGGTGCCGTGAGCGCCCCTTGCGCATACGCCCCCACGATGAGGCTGGAGAGCGTGATGCCAATCTGACAGGCGGCCACGTAGCGGTCGAGCTTCGCTCCATCCTGAAGCACCGCGAGCAGGCCCGCGGCGCGGCGATTCCCCTTCTGCGCGAGGGGCCGCAGCTGCGTGGCGCGCAGACGTACCGCCGTGAACTCCGCGATGACGTAGAGCGCGTTGACGGCGATGAGCAGCAAGATGACCAACCACGCCATGGTGCTATGCCCTGTCCTGGAACAACTCTCGGGGTGCCTTCACCCCGGGACGATGGGCACCGCTCCCTGCCCCGTCACGGCGGTCCCCCCATGGACTCCGGTCCAATGAGGCCGGGGAGCCCCGGAGGGCAGCCGGCCAGCCACGCCTCTCGCGCACGTCATCGACGGCCGCTCATGCCTTGACTGAACGGGCTTTCAGCCGCACCCTGTGAGGGTGAAGGCCCGTCCCGTCGACAATCCGCCCAACCCCTGGGCCAGCACCGCGGTGGAGTACCTGGACGAGATCCCCCCCGCGCGTCTGGAAGTCTGGGAGGACCACAGCCGCTCCATCATCGCGAGCAACGACAGCCCCGACGTGTGCTTCTCCTGGAGCGTCAACCCGTACCGGGGCTGCCTCCACGCCTGCGCCTACTGCTACGCGCGCCCCACGCACCAGTACCTGGACTTCGGCGCGGGTACCGACTTCGAGACCCGCCTCGTCGTCAAACCCAACGCTCCGGAGCTGCTGCGCGAAGCCTTCGACCGTCCGTCGTGGAAGGGCGAGACGGTCGTCTTCAGCGGCGTCACCGACTGCTACCAGCCGCTGGAGGCGTCGCTGCGGCTCACCCGCCAGTGCCTGGAGGTCTGCGCCGAGTACCGCAACCCCGTGGGCATCATCACCAAGGGCGTGCTGATTGAACGCGACCTGGACGTGCTCCAGCGGCTCGCGGGCGAGGCCCGGCTCACCGTGAGCGTCAGCCTCCCCTTCCACAACGAGGAGCTGGCGCGCGCCATGGAGCCGCTGGTCGCCACGCCCAAGCGCAGGCTGGCCACCATCCGCAAGCTCACGGAGGCCGGCATCGACGTGGCCGTGTCCGTGGCCCCCATCATCCCCGGCCTCAACGACGAGGACATCGCGCGGGTGCTCGCGTCCGCGCGCGAGGCCGGCGCCACGCGCGCGCACTACACGCTCCTGCGGCTGCCCGGCCCCGTGCAGGCCGTGTTCGAGGAGCGCCTGCGCGCGAAGCTGCCCCTGCGCGCGGACCGGGTGCTGCACCGCATCCGCGAGACGCGCGGCGGAGAGCTCACCGACGGCCGCTTCAAGCACCGCATGCGCGGCGAAGGGCTCTACGCGCAGACCATCCACCAGCTCTTCGCGACGGCGGCGCGCAAGGTGGGCATGCGCGCCTCGTCCGTCACGGAGGCCGCGCCGGACACCTTCCGGCGTCCCGCGCGGCCCTCCAACTCCCCCCAGCTGTCGCTCTTCTAGGCAGCGACGCGGGAGGGTCCTATCTGCGGATGACTTGCAGGATGGACAGCAGGATGACGGCGCCCACCGTGGCCACCAGCAGCGAGTACAGGTTGAAGCCCGTCACGCCGCTGCCGCCAAAGAAGCTGAACACCCAGCCGCCCAGCATGGCGCCCACGATGCCGGCGACGATGTTGGCGAACATCCCCATCCGGGCGTTGGTGCCCTTGATGATGCTGGCCAGCCAGCCCGCGATACCGCCCAACACCAGCCACGAACAGATGCTCATGACATCCTCCTTCAGGTAGGGCCGAAGGCCTACCAGACCTCACAGCGGTTCGCAGCCGGTGCCACCATCTTCGACCCCGCGGGGCAGGAGAAGGCCTGCTGGAACTGCGGCAGGTTCACATCCGGCCCCTTCACGCGCAGGAACGCCGGCGAGTGCGAATCCGTCAGCGCCCGCTGCCGCGCAGCCTCATTACGAATCTTCGAGCACCACGATTGCGCGTGCGCGAGGAAGAACTGCTGCCCCGGGGTGAACCGGTAGGAATTCGCCTTCGCCGCCTGGTCCGGGTGCTTGGCCAGGTACGCCTCCATGGCCGCGTACGCCAGCTTGAGGCCGCCCAGGTCCGCGACGTTCTCGCCCAGGGTGAGCTTGCCGTTCACCTTCACGTCGTCCACGGCCTTGTACTGGTCGTACTGGTTCTTCACGCACGACACGCGCTCACGGAAGGCCTTGTCCGACGCCGGGGTCCACCACGTGCGCAGGTTGCCGTCCGCGTCGAACTGGCGGCCCTCGTCGTCGAAGCCGTGGGTGATTTCGTGGCCCACCACCATGCCCATGGCGCCGAAGTTCACCGCCGCGGATGCGTCCCGCCCGAAGAATGGCGGCTGGAGGATGCCTGCCGGGAAGACGATCTCGTTGGTGGCCGCGTTGTAGTAGGCGTTCACCGTGGGCGGCGACATGAGCCACTCCTGCCGGTCCACCGGCTGGCCCACCTTGCGCAGCTGGCGCGCCTGTTCGAACGCGTCCGCCGCCAGCAGGTTGTCCAGGAACGAGTCGCGCTTCACGGTCAGCCCGTCGTAGCTGCGCCACTGGTCCGGGTAGCCGATCTTGTTGGTGATCTTCTTCACCTTCACCAGGGCCTGCGCCTTGGTCTCCGCGTCCATCCAGGACAGCGTGTCCAGGTTGCGCTCGAAGGACTGCTCAATCTGCTGGACCATGTCCAGCGTGGTGGCCTTGCCGTCCGCGCCGAAGGTGCGCGCGATGAAGGGCTTGGCCAGCGCGTGCGGCAGCGCGTCGTCGGTGGCCTCCACGCACTTCTTCCAGCGCGCCAGGTCCGCCTTCGCGCCGGTGAGCACCGTGGACTCGAAGCGGAAGAACTCGTCGCGCAGCGCCTTGGGCAGCGCCGTCTGCGCGTGCTCCACCAGGTGGTAGGAGAGGTACGGCCCCATGTCGGACGGCCGCTGCTGACGCACCAGCCCGGACACCTCCGAGAAGAACTTCGGCTGCGTCACGTTGAGCGCTTCACCGGCGGGCAGCCCCACCTCCGCGAAGTACGTGTCCCACTGGAAGCCGGGGGCCAGCTGCTTCAGGCCCTGTCGCTCCAGGCGGTGGTAGACCTTCTCCGGCTCGCGCGTCTCGTCCTTGGGCAGCCGCGCGTTGGCCAGGCGCGTCTCGATGGCGACGATGCCCGTGGCCTTGCGGCTGGCGACGAAGGGCGCGTCGCCCAACAGCTCGAACACCTTCTGCACGTGCGCCTGGTAGGCGGCGCGCGCCTCGCGCATCTTCACGTCCGGCTTGAGGTAGTAGTCGCGGTCCGGCAGGCCCAGGCCGCCGGCGTCCACCACGGCGATGACCTGCGTGGAGTCCTTCTGGTCCTGATCCGACGTCACGCGGAACAGCGCGTTCACGTTGCGCGCGTGCAGCCACGCCACTGCCTTGGCCACCTCCTGCGGGCTCTTCAGGCCGTTGAGCTTCGCCAGATAGGTGCGCAGCGTGGGCAGCGACGCTTCCAGCTTCGCCTCGTCCATGCAGGCGCCGTAGTAGTCCCCCAGCTTCTTCTCCTCCGGGGTGCCCTCGCCCTGCCCCTCCGCGGCCTTGGTGAGGATGTCGCGCAGCACGGTCTGGTTGCGCTCGGCCACCGTCTCGAAGCCGCGGCTCCAGCGGGCGCGCTCGGCGGGGATCTCCGTGGTCTTCAGCCAGCCGCCACACGCGTAGGCGTAGAAGTCGTCACAGGGGTTCGCGGACGGGTCCATCACCGCGGCGTCCAGGCCCGGGGGCATGGGGCGCTCGGCCATGGGCACGTTGGCGTTGGGGGCCGTGGGCTCGGACGGAGCGGGCGTGGCCTGCTCCGACGGGGCCAGCCGCGCGTTGGCCAGGCGCGTCTGATGGCGACGATGCCCGTGGCCTTGCGGCTGGCGACGAAGGGCGCGTCGCCCAACAG
>NZ_RAVW01000582.1 GCF_003611585.1 Corallococcus exercitus
GGGGACGGACCGCGTCCGCGGACGGCGCGGCTGCGTCCTCGCGGGGCGGCGTGGCCGGGACCAGGTGCGTGCCGGGAAGGGAGAGCTGGATGGGATCCTGCTCCGCGTCCGGAGGCGTGTCCTCGCCGGTGAGGAGTGCCACGGGTGCCAGGTGGGCCGGGAGGGTGGCCGCGGGTGCCAGTTCGATTTCCAGTTCAGGCAGGCCGGCAGCAGCAGATGAAGATCTCTTTTTCTCCTTCTCCCTTCTGTTTCTTGCGGGGGACGTCCCGGACGTGTCCCGAGGACGTCCGGCGGACACGTCGATGCCCCTGGCGGCGGCGCGTTCCCGTCGCTTGCGCTCGGCCTCCTTCTTCCGCTTGTCGAGCACCCCGACGTAGCGATCACACAGGGTGAGGCGCACGCCGTCGTCCTCGCGGATCAGGAGGCGGGCACGGAGGAGGGCGGACCAGAAGGCGCCGGGGGTGCCCGTCCATCGGACGGCGGACTCCAGCGCTTCAATCCACACGGCCTCGTCCGCGGACGCGTCCCACGCCTGTCCGCCGGACGCGTCCGCGGACGGTCCGAAGGACACGAAGCGCCCTTCGGGCAGGGCCTGCACGGCCCAGATCTGCAACTCCACCATGGCGCCCAGGAACGCGCGGCGCTCCATGCCCAGCGAACGCGCGGCACCGATCACCGCGAGGCTCATGGGGAAGCCCACGTCCACCTGCACCCAGTCCAGACCCGCCACGTCCACGCCTCCCAGCCCGGACGCGGTGAGGCGTCCGGCCCTGTGTCCTGGTGCCCCTTACGGGCGTCCGTCCCTGCCCGATGTCGTGGGTCGTCCCCCGGTCCACTGATCCCGCGTTGATCGCACGGCCACGGCCGGAAGCCGGGCTCTCCACGAGCGCAGGAGGTGGGATGGGGGCGGGGGATGATCCACGGATCCGCGATCTGTGTCGTCGGGCCCGAACCGTCTACCCCCCGGGTTCTCCAGCGGACGTCCCGCGCAGGGACGCTACAGGGCGCTACAGCGTCAAGAGGCCGCCGCCCCACAGAAGGGGAGCGGCGGCCCGAGGGCTACAGGGATGATCCGCGGGATCAGCGGATCACGGACCGGTCACCGTGACGTTGTCGATGGCCAGACCACAGCTGACGCCACCGGAGGTGCTGGTGAACTGGATGCGGGACGTGGTGCTGGTGGCGTTGAACACGTATGTGCGCGGGAAGCTGCCCCAGGTCCCGGACGCATTGGAGATGCTGGCGCTGGACGGGCCGTAGTTGACGGTGGCCGACCGGGACACCGTGGTGCAATTGGGGCTGTTGGACACCCAGAAGGTCAACGTGTAGCCGCCGCCGACAACGGTGGGGACGTCCTGGTACAGGGAGCCCGCGCCCAGGCCGTTGAGGTCGATGGACTGCACGCCGTTCTGCGCCGCCTTGTACGTGCTCTTCATCACCTTGATGCCGGAGGTGATGGTCCAGCCCGGCAGCGCGGTGCTGCCCGCGCTGAGGACCACGTAGTTGGACGCGCCGATGCTGTTGGTCTCGAAGCTGCCATTGGTCGAGACGGTGATGCCCTGCTCGGCCTTGCCCAGCTCCGGGTCGTTGATCACCGCGTCCGGGCCCCCACAGCCCGCCAGCGCGAAAAAGCCAAAGCCCACCACCGCGCTGCAACGCAGCACATGCTTGCGATTCATGATGTGATTCCCCCTGGATGTGTTTCGCCCGCGCGTCGTGCGGCAGGCGAAACACACACTACATGTTTTCACATCGAGTGTGTGAAACTTCACATCTGGGGGTGGCTGGCTTGGTTGCCCTCCAGGCGGGTCAGGGAGGCGTGCAGTCACCCGTGGAGGCTGGGCTGAACACGGCGTTCGCGTTCACGGTGCAGGTCTGGATGCTGCGCAGGTGAATGAAGCCTACTGCGCCGCCACCGCCGCCGCCCGCGCCTTCGAAGCCAAGGTTGGTGTCACCGTTTTTTCCCATGCCCGCCGCGCCGTCCCGCGCGGCGCCCGGTCCGCCTTTGCCCTTGCTCACCGACGTAGAGGTGGCGCCTCCAGGGGCTTGGGCCCCGGTGTCGATGCTGCCACTGCTCGCGTTGGCCCCGTTTTCATCGTCGTTGTTCTTGGACGTACCTCCCTCGCCGCCGCCACCACCATTGGCGGTGAGGCGGGCATCGCTCATCAAGTTCACCGCGAAGGCCTCCACCACCAACCGGCCCCCGCTGCCGCCGCCGCCGCCGCCACCCGCTCCGGAGTTCTTGTTGGCCTGACCGCCAGCACCGCCGCCGCCGCTCACGGAGAGCGCCTTCTGGAGGGTCAGGGTCCGTGCCACGGAAAGCTGGAAGGCGCCGCCTCCGGCCCCTCCCTGTCCCCCCGCCATGTTGCCCGTGCCGCCGCCATTGCCTCCGGCACAGCCACCCAGCAACAGCAGGGGATCGTTGTTCTGGGGATCTCCCCCGGCCCGCGCCGTCCCGCCTGGTGAAAAGCCGGTGCCTCCGGCCGCGCCCGCGGTCGCGCTGCCACCGCCGCCGCCGCCTTCCGCCTCGCCACCGGTCACGGACCCTGTCGCGCCCGTGGAGGATCCGCACTGGCCATGGTTGCCGCCGGCTCCGCGCAGCGTGGGGCCGTTGAGGAAACGGCCATTGGCCAGGATGGGCTGCCCGGGATTCGCATCTCCATAGACGGCCAGGATGATGGGCAGCGCTCCCGTGAAGCGCAGCGGTCCACCCAACGTCAACGTGCTCACCGGGAGCAGCACCGCTTGCAGGCCGCCGTTCTGGGTCGTGACGACCCTCGGCTTGAGGCTGGTCCTGTTCGTCACGCGGTTTTCCGGATCCCACGCGAGCGTGTCCGTGTTGAAGGTCACTTCTCCGGAGGTGGTGAGGGCCGCGATGTCGGCGGGGTCGACCGCGTCCGGATCGAAGTTGCTGGGGCGGTAGGGGAATGCGCTGCATGCGCCGTCCCCTCCGCGGCACCATCCCGCGCGCTGGTTGAGCGGATTCACGCAGGCCAGGTTCACCTGCGCCGGGTCCGGAGCGTAGCTGCAATCATTGTTCGCCGTGCAGCCACTGGTCGCGGGCCGGAAGCACGTCTTGGTGGGGCACGGCGTTGGCATCCCGCCGAGGCAGGTTCCATTTCCATCACAGGTGTCGTTGATGGTGCAGGTCTGGGAATCCACGCACGCGGATCCAGCCACCTGCGGTTTGAATTCGCATGCGCCGGTGGCCTTGTTGCAGGTCCCCGAGCTCTGCATGCACGTCGCACTCTGGGTGCACGAACGCTCGGTGCCCACGCACTGCGCCGTGAGTCCCGAGCCCGCGCAGCGGTCGCTTACCGTGCAGGCATTGCCGTCGTCGCAGGCCTTGTCCACGCAATCCTGTTCCTGACAGCCGAACCGCTTGTTGCAGTTGAGATCCTCCGTCCCGGCGCACGTCTCCGAGGCCCCCGGATGGATGTCGGCCCGCTTGTCGTCGCAGTCGAAGAAACCTGCCGGTTCGACACCCGCGAGCACGGGCGAGCCGTCGCCGTCCCCGTCCACCGCCTTCAACGTGACGTCGAAGCGCGTGAACTCCTTGGGGACGACGGTGAGCGAAGCGTTCGTGAACCGCTCGACGGCCTCCCCCGAGCACTGGCTGCCCGTGAACTCGGCGAATGATGACGCCGTCACGCTCAGCGTCGCGTCCCAGTCCGCCTTGCGGCGTACGGCGACCAGGACCTCGTTCTTCTCCGTGTTCTTGAACTGGCTGGAGGGGATGTCCGTGGTCTCCTGGTGCCCCTTCGAATCCTTTGCCTCCACGCGCACGCAGGCGGGCTTGAAGGTGTCGTACTTCACGGACACGCGAATGGCGCCCTCTTCGGGCGCCTTCTCGCCACAGGCGGCCAGCAGCAACACACATCCCAACAGGCAGAGCCGGTGCATGGCTGCGCAGTCTACCTGTTGGCCCTTCTGCTCTGAAGCCTCAGGGGGCGGGACAGCCTCCCGTGGGGACCGGGCTGAGGATGGCGTCGTTCAGGGTGCAGGACCGGATGCTGCGCAGGTGGATGGAGCCCGCTGCGCCACCGCCACCACCGCCGCCGCCGTCACCCAACACGACCGTTGTTCCGTTGGCGCCAGAGGTTGGGGGGCTCGAGGTGCCACCCGAGCCACCGTTGCCACCCGTCGTGGCCGCGCCTGCGCCGCCGGTGGCGATGCTGTTGCCGTTCTCGCTACCACTCAAGCCATTCTCCCCTGCATTCGCGGCGCCGCTACCGGCGCCAGCACCCTCACCACCACCGCCGCCGTTGGCGGTCAGGCGTGCGTCGGACGTCAGGGTCACCTGGAAGGCTTCCAGCACGATGCGGCCCCCGCTCCCGCCGCCACCGCCACCCGCCGACTGGGCGGGTGAAGCGCTCGCCTTGCCGCCCAAGCCACCGCCGCCGCTCACGGAGAGGACCTTGCCGACGGTCAGTGTTCTTGCGACCGAGATCTGGAGGGCGCCGCCGCCAGCGCCGCCAAGCCCCCCCGCCGCGTTGACCGATCCTCCGCCTTGGCCTCCCGCGCACCCACCGATGAGGGGCATGAAGGTAGAGGGTTGCTGCGAGCCCGCGGCGCCCCGCGTGTTGCTGGCGTTGTAGCCATCTCCGCCATTCGCTCCCGCCGTCGCGCCGCCAGCACCCC
>NZ_RAVW01000583.1 GCF_003611585.1 Corallococcus exercitus
GGGCGGGCTTGCCCTGTTCGGACAGGCGCTGCGCCTCGGCGGCGCGGGCCTCTTCGGCGAGGCGGGCGGCTTCGGCGGCACGGGCCTGTTCGGCGAGGCGGTGGAGTTCGGCCTGACGGGCTTCCTCTGCGAGGCGGGCTTCTTCGGCGAGCCGCCGTGCTTCGGCTTCGGCGTGAACGCGAGCTTCCTCGGCGAGGCGTGCGGCTTCGATTCGAGCGGCCTCTTCGGCGAGACGAGCCTCTTCCGCCAGCCGGGCTTCTTCCGCGAGTCGAGCCTCTTCAGCCAGCCGCGCTTCTTCCTCCGCACGCAGCCGGGCTTCTTCCGCGAGCCGCGCCTCTTCCGCGAGGCGAGCGTCTTCGATCGCGCGAAGACGGGCCTCTTCCGCGAGGCGAGCCTCTTCGGCCAGACGCTCTTCTTCAATCGCACGAAGCCGTGCTTCTTCGGCGAGGTGGGCCTCCTCAGCCAAACGGGCTTCCTCCTCTGCACGAAGGCGGGCCTCTTCAGCGAGCCGTGCCTCTTCAGCGAGCCGTGCCTCTTCAGCGAGGCGGGCCTCTTCTGCCAGGCGCGCCTCTTCTTCAGCGCGAAGGCGGGCCTCTTCGGCCAACCGCGCTTCCTCCTCCGCGCGAAGCCGGGCTTCTTCCGCGAGTCGGGCCTCCTCGGCCAGCCGAGCCTCTTCCGCGAGGCGAGCCTCTTCCTTCGCACGGAGCCGAGCCTCTTCCGCGAGGCGAGCCTCCTCGGCCAGCCGAGCCTCTTCCGCGAGGCGGGCCTCTTCCTCCGCACGGAGCCGAGCCTCTTCCGCGAGGCGAGCCTCCTCCGCCAGCCGTGCTTCTTCCGCGAGCCGCGCGGCTTCGGCTATGCGTGCTTCCTCCTCGGCACGAAGGCGAGCCTCTTCCGCCAGCCGGGCATCTTCTTCTGCACGAAGGCGAGCCTCTTCAGCGAGCCGAGCCTCCTCAAGCGCACGGAGTCGCTCTTCTTCTGCGAGTCGCGCCTCTTCCGCGAGTCGAGCCTCTTCAACCTCGCGGAGTCGCGCCTCTTCAGCGAGGCGAGCTTCTTCCTCGGCGCGAAGGCGAGCCTCTTCGGCCAGGCGTGCCTCTTCCGCCAGACGAGCCTCTTCTTCTGCGCGAAGTCGGGCCTCCTCTGCGAGACGCGCCTCCTCTTCAGCACGAAGCCGAGCCTCCTCCGCCAGCCGTGCTTCTTCGGCGAGGCTCGCCTCTTCAGCAAGGCGAGCCTCCTCGGCCAGCCGTGCTTCCTCAAGCGCGCGGAGGCGTTCTTCCTCGGCGAGTCGAGCCTCCTCGGCGAGTCGAGCCTCCTCGGCGAGTCGAGCCTCCTCGGCGAGTCGAGCCTCCTCGGCGAGACGAGCCTCCTCCTCAGCGCGGAGCCGTACCTCCTCAGCAAGCCGAGCTTCTTCAGCGAGCCGCGCTTCTTCCTCCGCGCGCAGCCGTGCCTCTTCTGCAAGACGGGCTTCTTCAGCGAGCCGAGTCTCCTCGGCCAGGCGCGCCTCTTCCTCTGCGCGAAGGCGAGCTTCTTCCGCGAGTCGAGCCTCTTCAGCCAGCCGCGCCTCTTCCGCGAGTCGAGCCTCTTCAGCGAGCCGAGCCGCCTCGGCCAGCCGCGCTTCTTCCTCCGCACGAAGCCGGGCTTCTTCCGCGAGCCGCGCCTCTTCCGCGAGGCGAGCCTCCTCTTCGGCACGAAGCCGGGCTTCTTCCGCGAGGCGGGCTTCTTCCGCCAAACGGGCTTCTTCCTCCGCACGAAGGCGTGCCTCTTCAGCAAGGCGGGCCTCCTCCGCAAACCGGGCTTCTTCCTCCGCACGAAGGCGTGCCTCTTCAGCAAGGCGGGCCTCCTCCGCAAACCGGGCTTCTTCCTCCGCACGAAGGCGGGCTTCTTCCGCGAGGCGAGCCTCTTCGGCCAGCCGCGCCTCTTCAGCGAGGCGCGCCTCTTCAGCGAGGCGCGCCTCTTCCTCCGCACGAAGCCGAGCCTCTTCGGCGAGCCGGGCCTTCTCGGCCAAGCGCGCTTCCTCTTCAGCGCGAAGCAGAGCCTCTTCGGCGAGCCGGGCCTCCTCGGCCAAGCGAGCCTCTTCCGCGAGGCGGGCCTCTTCGGCCAACCGCGCTTCCTCCTCCGCGCGAAGCCGGGCTTCTTCCGCGAGTCGGGCCTCCTCGGCCAGCCGGGCCTCCTCGATCGCCCGAAGCCGAGCCTCTTCCGCGAGCCGAGCCTCCTCCGCGAGCCGCGCTTCTTCGATGGCCCTTAGCCGAGCCTCCTCTGCGAGACGCGCCTCTTCCTCCGCGCGAAGGCGAGCCTCTTCGGCGAGACGGGCCTCTTCCGCAAGCCGTGCCTCTTCCGCGAGACGTTCGGCTTCAATGCGCGCCAGTTCCGCGAGCCGGGCCTCTTCAACGGCACGAAGCCGGGCCTCCTCGGCGAGGCGCGCTTCCTCCGCCTGTCGAGCTTCTTCGGCAAGGCGCTCCGCCTCAACTCGAGCGGCTTCCTCGGCGAGCCGGGCCTCTTCCGCAATCCGAGCCTCCTCCGCCAGCCGGGCTTCCTCTTCGGCGCGAAGGCGAGCCTCTTCCGCGAGGCGGGCCTCTTCCTCCGCACGCAGCCGTGCTTCTTCGGCGAGGCGTGCCTCCTCGGCCAGACGCGCCTCTTCAGCGAGCCGCGCCTCCTCCGCGCGAAGCCGAGCCTCTTCCGCGAGGCGTGCCTCCTCGGCAAGGCGTGCCTCTTCAATCGCGCGGAGTCGGGCCTCTTCCGCCAGGCGGGCCTCCTCCTCGGCACGAAGCCGGGCCTCTTCCGCGAGCCTTGCCTCTTCAGCCAGCCGCGCTTCTTCGATCGCCCGGAGCCGTGCCTCTTCCGCGAGCCGAGCATCTTCCTCGGCGCGAAGCCGCGCCTCCTCCGCTAGCCGGGCCTCTTCTGCGAGGCGAGCTTCTTCCTCAGCACGAAGCCGAGCCTCTTCGGCAAGCCGTGCCTCTTCCGCGAGACGTTCGGCCTCAATGCGCGCAAGCTCCGCGAGCCGCTCCTCCTCAGCGAGCCGCTCCGCTTCGATGCGTGCCAACTCCGCGAGCCGGGCCTCCTCCGCGAGGCGCTCCGCTTCGATGCGCGCCAATTCCGCAAGCCGAGCCTCTTCCGCGAGACGCTCGGCTTCGATGCGCGCAAGCTCAGCCAGTCGAGCTTCCTCAGTCAAACGCTCGGCTTCGATGCGCGCCAGTTCCGCAAGCCGTGCCTCTTCCGCCAATCGCTCAGCTTCAATGCGCGCAAGCTCAGCGAGCCGGGCCTCCTCAGCGAGTCGCTCCGCTTCGATGCGCGCAAGCTCCGCGAGTCGGGCCTCCTCAGCGAGCCGCTCAGCTTCAATGCGCGCCAGTTCCGCGAGCCGAGCCTCCTCAGCGAGCCGCTCCGCTTCGATGCGCGCCAGTTCCGCGAGCCGAGCCTCTTCCGCGAGGCGAGCCTCCTCTGCCAGCCGTGCCTCTTCAGCGAGCCGGGCCTCCTCAGCGAGCCGAGCCTCTTCGGCCAGACGCGCCTCTTCCGCGAGTCGGGCCTCCTCAGCGAGCCGAGCCTCCTCCGCCAGCCGTGCCTCTTCCGCGAGCCGGGCCTCCTCAGCGAGCCGAGCCTCCTCCGCCAGCCGTGCCTCTTCCGCCAGCCGCTCCGCTTCAATCCTCGCCAACTCCGCGAGCCGAGCCTCCTCCGCCAGCCGCTCCGCTTCGAGTCGCGCCTCCTCCTCCGCGCGAAGCCGTGCCTCCTCCGCCAGCCGTGCCTCTTCCAGCGCCCGGAGCCGAGCCTCCTCCGCCAACCGCTCCGCCTCGATGCGCGCCAGTTCCGCCAGCCGCGCCTCTTCAGCGAGCCTCGCCTCCTCCGCCAGCCGCTCCGCCTCCAGCCGCGCCAGCTCCGCGAGCCTCGCCTCCTCCGCGCGCCGCTCCGCCTCCTCGCGCCGGCGCGCCTCCTCGATGGCCCAGGCCTCCTCCTCCGCCTGCCGCAGCTCCTCCTCGCGCCGCAGCCGCTCGCGCTCCTCCCACTCCTCCACCGACAGGGCCTCGATGCGGCCCTCTCGCTCCAGCACTCGCAGTAGCGCCTGCTGTGCCCCCGTCAGCGCCTCTGGCTGCCGGAACGCTCCCAGCGTCTCCAACAACCCCCGCTCCGACGCATCCGTCAGCCACGGCTCGCACGCCGCCACTTCCGGGCAGCGGTAGACCCTCGCGGGCACGGCCTCACTCGGGGCCGGCTCCAGCGCCGCGCGCACCACCCGCACGCCCGCGATGGGCGCGAAGCCTCCCGCCGCCTCCACCGCCTCCGCCTCGAAGTCCGCGCGCTCCGCCAGCTCGCTCAGCCTTCGCACCTGCGCCAGCACCTGCTGCTCGTGCACCACCGCGGGCTTCAGCCCGCTGTCCTCCAGCAGCTCGTCGTCCGGCGCCGCCGCCCCACCCCGCGCCCACAGCGCGTCCAGGGCGTCCACGCCCAACAGCCCGTTCTGGAAGAGCGCCTGCGCCGGCGTCTGGTACCCGAAGCCCAGCCGCGCGCCCACGAGGTCGCCCTCGCGCAGCCATAGCGCGGACTCGCGTCCACCGGCGTGCAGCGTCAGCCGGCCGGTGGCTCGGGACTTGTGGGCGGCATACAGCGCTTCGGCGACCTGCGAGGCGGACATTCTGCCCCGGAGTGTAGCCC
>NZ_RAVW01000584.1 GCF_003611585.1 Corallococcus exercitus
CCTTCGAGTCCGCCCCGGCCACCCGCCGTGGCGGCCCCGCGCTGGGGGGCGCGACGCCCACGGCCACGCCCACCCCGGTGGGGACGGCCGGCACGACGGTGCAGACGAACGGCGGCACGGTGGCGGACTACCAGGTGGGTCCTCCGCGGCGCCCGGACATCCACCACGACAACGGCTTCCTGCAGAACCCCAACGACCCCAACGACCCGAACCCCATCCCCACGGAGAGCCCGGGCCTGGGCGACTACGCGGCGCGGGCCGAGTGGGAGCTGAAGCTCAGCGCCGCGCGCGCCGCCCAGGGCATCCCGGGCGTGCCGCACAACAACATCCCGGACGGCCTGGACACGTACGACCACTTCCTGCACGGCAACGGCGCGGACCGGCACTTCGACTACGAGCGCTTCGTCAGCACGGACCCCGCCGGCCAGGCGGTGCTCACCAACTCCACGCGCGACACGCAGCAGGCGGCGGAGGCGACCTACAACCAGATGATCGCCCAGGACCCGTCGCTGGCCGGCAAGCCGGTGACGTTCCAGATCACCGGCTCGCAGATTGGCGTGGGCTCCAGTGAGCAGTTCCCCTACCCGGAGACGGAGAACTGGCAGAAGGCCATTGGCGGCCACTCCATCTGGAACAGCGCGACGGTGACGGTGTACCCGCCGGAGACGCCGGGCGGAAAGCCCCGCTTCGAGATGGACATGACGCTCCACGCGGAGGACCGCTACAACTTCAACCCGGGCCAGCAGGACATCAACACCGGCACGCCGGACGCGGCCAACGGCCGGCTGGAGCGCACGGGCCTGGGGCACCAGTACACGAACTACGGCACGCTCCAGCGCCACGTGACGTGGGACCAGGGGAGCCCCGAGAATGCGACGTCGCGTCCCATCGGTGGCCGGTAGGCGCACGCTGGCTACCACCCTGCTCGTGGGGTGTGTTTCGCTGGCCTGCGACAAGCCCTCAGGGGGGAGTGCATCCATGACGACACAGACGGCCGCGCCCGCGGCGAAGACGGGGACGGACCTGGAGACGTTGGAGAAGACCGTGACGCTGCCGCGCCGCCCCCAGGCGGTGCAGTGGCGCCAGTCCGCGCGGGGCGTCCCGGGCGGACTGGGCCCCACGGACACGCAGTTGCTCGCGGTGCTGGAGTACCCGGCGGCGGAAGGCCAGGCGCTCCAGGCCGCGCTGAAGCCCACGCGGCTGACGGTGAAGGTGGACGACGGCGGCTGGCTGCCGGCGGCCACCCGTGACGCCCTCAAGGGCGCCACCGCCTACGACGCGGCGCCCTTCTTCAAGGGCTCGCTGCGCCAGGGCACGGTGTTCCAGCTGCCGGACTCCAGCACCTTCGTGCTGGTGCTCTTCAGCAGCTAGGCCGCGCGCGAAGAAGGAAACAGCAAGGGGTCCGGCCGCGAAGGTCCGGGCCCCTTTCTTTTTTCGCGCGAGCTACGGCGTGCCTTCGGGCCGGGACTTCTTCTGCGGCATGGCGCCGTGATGGCTGCCGCGCTGGGTGCCGGGCTTGTCGGCCGTGTCGCTGTCCGCGCCGCTGATGATGGCGCTCACCAGCAGGAAGGCGTTGAGGCGCAGCTGCATGAAGTTGGTCTCCACCTTCGGCGGCTGCTGCATGCGCAGGGTGCGGTCCTCGCCCTGCTGGTGCCGGGGCCACTCGGTCGCGGACGCGGGCGTGCCCGTGCGGGCGAACTGGAGCATCCAGCCGCTCACCTGGCGTGAGTACGCGCGGTCCTCGTCCGTGACGACGTCCTGCGTGGGCGGGCAGCGGGCCACGGTGTCCAGGGAGTACGGCACGTCCGAGCCGTGCGGGACGCCGTTGGGGTGCTGCGGCCGCAGCGCGGTGGCGGTGTAGTCGAAGTAGAAGCGCCACGCGTCGGAGACCTTCGTGTGCAGGTCCGCGATCTGCCGGGGGATGAGCGTGAAGACGATGTCGCGGCACACCTGCCGGGCCAGCTCCTCGTCGGGCTTCACGCCCGGGTAGAGCAGGCCGATGGGCACGTTCTGGTCGCGCAGCGTCTGGAGGACGTCCATGGGGTCGCGCCCCATGGCCTCCATGACGCTCACGTCATCGCTGGTGCTGCCCAGGATGAGCGGCACGCGCGCCTGCTGCTGCGCCTTGAAGGTGGACAGGATGGACTGGGGCATCACCGTGTCGCCGCACACGGCCACCGGCGCCAGCGAGTGCTCCGGCGGCTGCTGCCAGAAGGCGTCCGCGGGCAGCTTGCGCAGGCGCTCCGGCGTCGCGTCCGCGTCCGCCACGCCCATGCCGCGGATGAGCGCCTCGCCCTTGAGGAGCGCCGCCTCCAGGGGCATCTCATCCAGGCCGTACACGCTCATCGCCACGCCCCGGTGGAAGAGGGGCCGCGCGGCCTCCATGCAGAAGAGGGACAGCACGCTCTTGGCGCCCGCGGACTGGCCGATGATCGTGACGTTGTTCGCGTCCCCGCCGAACTTCGCGATGTTGCGGTTCACCCACTGGAGCGCGGCGAGCTGATCCAGCAGGCCGAAGTTGGCCGCGCCGCCACCCGGCTCGCGCTGGAGCGCCGGGTGGGCCAGGAAGCCCAGGTGGCCCAGGCGGTAGTTCAACGTGACGAGGATGGCGTCCCGGGACGCCATGGGCACGCCGTTGTACGGAGGCAGGCCGCCCGCGCCAATCACATACGCGCCGCCGTGGATCCACACGATGACGGGCAGCTTCGCCTGGGCGTCCACGCGGGGCGTCCAGACGTTGAGGTAGAGGCAGTCCTCGCCCATGGGGACCGGATCGCCGCCACCGCCCGCGATGCAGGCCTCGCGCGACTGGAGCGAGGAGTTGCCGCACTTCGAAGCCTGACGGATGTGCTTCCACGGCACGACCGGAGCGGGCGGGCGCCAGCGCAGCGCACCCACCGGAGGCTGGGCGTATGGAATGCCCTTGAAGGCATACACCCCTTCCTCGACGATGCCTTGAAGCTGTCCTTCGACGGTGCTGACGACGGGAGCAGACTGCTGGACCATGTTTGGAACCCCCCACGAAGCCCGGCACGCCACAACCGGGCGGGAGCGAAGTAGAGGGTTGGACCCTGCGAGTCAATGCAGTGAGACCCAAAGACTATCACGCGTCCGCAACGCGACGACCTCCCAGACTCCGGAGCATCAGGGCAATGCCATACCGAGTTCCCTCAGCACGAGACGCGCGATGGAGTCGTAGTCCCCGTCGAAGTGGTGCCCGCCCTTGAGCAGCAGGGCGCGGACGCCGGGCACGCCGGACAGCGTGGGACAGAGGCTGTCGGACAGCTCCTCGTCGCCATACAGGCAGAGCAAGGGCATCCCCTTCAGGGCCTGCACGTCCGGGAGCACCGCGTTCGTGGGCCGGCCCTTGCCTCCGAAGATGTCGGTGACGTGCACCTCGAACTCCGCCTCCTTGCCGGGCGCGAGCAGCACGGACAGCCGCACACGGCCGCGCAGCTCCTCCGGCAGTCGCGCGGCGATGGCCGGCACCACGTCCGCGCCGCGCGAATAGCCCACCAGCACCACGCGCTGCTTGCCCCAGACGGCCAGGAAGTGACGCAGCACGCGGGCCACGTCCGCGGAGGTCTGCTCCGGCGTGCGGCGCTTCCAGAAGTAGCGCAGCGAGTTGAAGCCCACGACGGGGATGCCCTGCGCGGCGAGCGACTGGGAGACCGCCTGGTCCAGGCTCGCCCAGCCTCCATCGCCGGTGACGAAGAGGGCCAGCGTGTCGCCGGGAGGGGTGGACGTCGCGGGGACCTCCACCAGCGGCAGCCCGTCCACCGACGCATCGCCCGCGAGCGCTCCCGGGCCCGCGTCCGGCGGGGGCGGGGCCGTGGACACCCGCGGCGGGTGCTCGGCGGCGAGCGGCTCCGAGGCGGCGTCATGCGCCGCCAGGAGCGCGCCCTGCCACGCGCCCACGGGCATCCGGTCCAGGCCCGGCCCCGGCACCGGCAGCACGCGGGCCGTCTTCAGGGCATGGGTGAAGTCGTGCGCGGCCTTCACCGGGTGGCCCGCGTCGTGGTCCGCGACGAGCAACACCCAGGGCTCCTTCAGGGCCCGCGCCGGGGCCAGCCGCTCCCGCGTCCCCTTGCCGCTCCGCGAGCGGACGAGCCCCGCGCCCGGACAGAAAGCCACGGACGTCGCCAGCTCCGGGGTGAAGTCCACGCTCACCGCGCCCCGGAACGTCCCCGCCGGGGCCTGGGCCAGGGCCGCGTAGGCCAGCGCCGCGCCCGTGCCGTCCCCCACGAGGACGGGGTGCAGGTACTCGGGCAGCTCCGCGTGCTGCTGGTAGCCCTGGCTCAGCACCTCCAGGTCGCCCGCCGGGTACGCGCACCGCGCGCTCTGCTCCAGCGCGTGCAGGTAGGCCCTCGCGTCCACCGCGAGCACCAGCGCGTCGTGCGAGGCCAGCGCCAGGGCCAGCGCCCCGCCCCGGCCCTGATCCGCGGGCCCGTCCGCCAGGAGCAGCACGACCGTCCTGGGGGCGCCGGGGGGCGTCACCACCGTGACGTGGCCGAAGCGGCCTCCCGGGTGCAGCGTCTCCACGCGCGGCACGGCCGGTGACGCGGGCGGGCGCTCCGCCACCGGAGCCTGGGCTGGCTCTTATACACATCTGACGCTGCCGAC
>NZ_RAVW01000585.1 GCF_003611585.1 Corallococcus exercitus
CTCTTCGTCGATGGCCACCTTGCGCGTCATGGTGGCCTGCTTCTCTGCCCGGGTGCCAGTGCCGTCGCACGCAGCGACCGGGCGAACGCACGCTGATCAACTCGCTATATGAGGGGATCCCTCAGGTCACCGGGGGCACGGTGACGGACTTCGTCAACACCGACGCAACCAACTTCCCGGTGGGCTCCGTCAACCCGGCGTCGCACGGCGGCGGCAACAGCTTCACCATCGACAACGGCACGTATCTGGTCGGGTACTCACACATGCAGGCCGGCTCGCTCAATCCCAGCCTGCTGACCGTGGGCGCGGTGGTGCACGAGGGCGACTTCCTGGGCCTCCTGGGCAACTCGGGCAACTCCTCGAAGCCGCACCTCCACATCGGAGCCGTCGCATCGGACGCGTCGCCGACGCTGTGGTCCCCCCAGTGCGGAGGCCCGCTGCGCCCCCTGCCGCTCGACAGCGCGTACGCCATCGACGAGACGGTGCTGACCCCGTGGTTCGGGCTGGAGCAGCTTGCCCCCTGGTCCCCGATGAACGGCGTGGGCATTCCCAGCGGAGCGGCGCCCAATCACATCAATTCGCTGCTCTGGCCCGCGGCGAGCGCGCCGGTGGTGCTGAACAACTCCGTGGTCAACGACTTCGCGCTGGGCTCCAATGGCCAGCTGTGGACCGTGGGCAGCACGGGCACCGTCCTCACCACCCACGACCGCCTGAGTGTCCCCTTCAACACCGGCGTCTACCTGGACGTGAACCCGGGCGGCACCGCGAAGGCCATCGCCGTCACCGCCACGACTCCGTATGTGATTGGGACGAACGACTTCGTCTACCGGGGCACCAGCTCGGGGTGGGTCCAGACGTCGCAGTCAGCCAAGCGCCTCACGGTGGATGAGTCCACCGGCAAGGCCTGGGTCATTGGCCTGGACGACAAGGTCTACTCCTTCAACCCCGCCACCCTCGCGTGGAGCGCGCAGACCCCGACCTCTTCGACGGGCAAGGACATCGCGGTCGCGCAGGGCGTCCCCTACATCATCGGCATGGACGACCGCGTCTGGAAGCACAACGGCTCTTCCTTCGTGCAGCTGCCCGCGACCACGACGCTCAAGCGGCTGGCGGTGGACGGCGCCACCGGCAAGCTGTGGGGCATCGGGGCCAATGACGGCCTCTGGTCCTCGACGGGCGGCAGCACCTGGACCGAGCACCCCGGCGGCATCCGCGCCCTTGACCTCACCGTGTTCCAGGGCATCCCGTACGTGCGCGGCCTGGACAACGGCGTCTGGAAGAAGGAGGCCTTCGGCTCCTCCCGCGTCAACGTCGTCCAGCCCTGAGAGTCTTTGAAGCAGTCCCTGCGGCGCGGGGAGGACTCAGCTCCCCGCGGGCATCCCCGTGCCGGCCTCCGCCACGTAGCCGGGCGCTGGCGATACACCGAAGAAGCGTGAGAGCTCGGCCTGGGCCTCACGGGCCTGCGCCCCGCTGATGCGCCCTTCGCGCTCCAGCCTCCCAACGATGACGCTCGCGCGGGTGCGCAGGGTTTCAGGCCGCTGGGCCGGCAGCCAGCGGCGTGGTGCGGGGAGCATGCCCGCGAGCATTGCTCCCTGCGCCACGCTGAGCGACCGCGCCGGGACGCCGAAGTGCTCGCGCGCCGCCGCCTCGATGCCGTAGACACCCTCCCCCCACTCCACGACGTTCAGGTACAGCGCGAGGATGCGCTGCTTGGGCAGGTGGGTCTCCAGCTGGCGCGCGAGCAGCAACTCCTTGCCCTTGCGCAGCAGGCTGCGGTCCGTGGAGAGGTAGAGGTTCTTCGCCAGCTGCTGCGTGAGGGTGGAGGCGCCGCGCCCCAGGCGCGCCTCGCGCACCGACTGCTGGAAGGCGTTCTCCACCTCCGTCCAGTCCACGCCCTCGTGCCGGTAGAAGCGCGCGTCCTCGGAGATCAGCACGGCGTCCACGGCGTGCGGCGCCACCGCGCCGAGCGCTACCCAGGCCTGGCGCACCCGGGGCTTCTTGCCCGCCTCGAGCGCCTCCTCGGCCCGCTGCGCCATGAGCGCGGTGGTGCGCGGGTTCTGCGTCCGCAGGAGGCCCACGTCGGGCAGCCGCGCGAACTCCACGCCGAGCCAGAGGGCGAGCAGCAGCCACGCGCCCAGCGCCCAGCGCCCCCAGCCCGGGCCGGAGCGCTTCCCCACGACGCGTCTGGCGCCGGAGGAGAGCTGCTTCGTCTTCTGCGTCCGGACGTTGGAGGCGCGCACGGTGGGCGGACGGGAGGTCATCGGTACACCTACATCTGCCCCGGTAAGCCACCGCTGTCCAGAAGACGGCCGGGACGGCACCCGGCGGCCCTCCCTGGGGACACGGATTTAACTCGGCTTAATTCGTCCGCCGCGGCTGTCCGCGCGACAACCCCTGTGACTGTCGCAGAGGGGGAAGTGCACATGCAGTGGCCGATTCGGGGCTTCCAGCCCTTCAGCAGCACCGTGAAGCCGTCGACCAGTGGAACCGTGAGCGCGCCGCAGCAGGCGCCAGCCAGTCCTCCGCGTCCTTCGGGCGGCACGTCTTCCGGGGGAAGCGTGACCACCGACAGCTTCAGCGGGAGCACGCCGGGGACCTCGAAGCGCAACCCGCTGAACGTGCCGGATGCCACGCCCTCCGTCACCTTCACGTCGATGCCCTCGAAGCCGACCTTTTCCAAGGGTGTCAGCACCAGTGCCTCCGGGATGCTGACCTCCAGTGGCATCTCCGGGACCGCGAACCTTGAGGCGGAGCTGAAGCTGGAGACAGGCATCTTCTCGATGAAGGTGGCCGGGTACACCGAGCTGGGGGCGAGCCTCAGCCGGGACGCGACGATGACGACCTTCAGCGTGGAGGCCGAGGTCGGCGTGAAGGGCGAACTCCAGGCGGACGCGAAGCAGGTCACCGTCACCGCCTCCGCCGAGGCGGGCGTGCGTGGCAGCTACCAGGTGACGCTGCCCAACGCGGCCGCGGCGGGCATCACCTCGCCCGAGCAGGCCGCGGCGCAGCTCAACCCCTCCCTGCCCCAGAACCTGCCCGTGGGCGCCACCGTGACGCTCACCGGCGAGGCCTTCATGGGCACGGGGATGGAGGTGGCGTTCAAGAACATCTCCGGCATCTTCGGCGCCATCGGGGGGATGAGCACCGAGCGCGCCAGCGGCATGGCCCTCGCCGTCACCCGGCTGGACGACAAGACCGTGCGGGTCACCGTCGGCTCCACGGAGGCGGTGTCGCGCACCCTCGAGGGAAAGCTGGGGGTGTTCGGGATCGCGTTCGGCGCGTCGGACACGCTGCGCGTGGAGGGGCAGCTGAGCTCGCGGCAGGTGGACTTCGACATTTCCACGCCGGCGGGACAGGCGGCCTACAACCGCTTCCTCGCCACGGGCGAGCTGCCGAAGAACGACCCGGCGAGCGGCACGTCGAACGCGGCGTCGGTGCAGATTGCCTCTGAAACGCTCACGCGGGAGGTCACCTTCGGCATCAACCTGGGCGAGGCCGTGCTCGACAGCAACGTGTACGTCGCCACGACCTACGACGCCGGTGGCCCGACGGAGTTCCAGTACACGGGCACCAAGGGGCCCGTCACCTTCTCGGTCAGCGGTGAGTGGAAGGACCCCGAGGACCCGTCCACGTACACCTATTCGGCCACGCTGCCGCGTCTGGCCTCCGGGACCGCGGACGGCCTCCGGGACCTCTACCCGAACACGACGGGAAGTGGCACCACGGCGTCCGTGTCCTTCACCTACGAAGAGGCACAGCAGGTCCAGCAGCTCGCGCGGGACTGGCTGTCGGCCATCGACCAGGGCCTCCCCGGATACCAGGGCAACACGCCGGAGCCCTGGGTGATGGATGTCGCCAATGCGGCGACGCCTGAAGAGGCCATGGCCCTGCTCCTGACGCCGGAGACGAACAACGTTGCCGACGTGGTGGCGAACCGCATGGTGCGGCTCAGCGCCTTCCAGCTCAACAACGGCGGAGGGCAGATGCCTGGGTCGCTCACCCTCGCGGAGGGCTGACCTGACGGGCTCACGTCCGGGCCCTCACGAAGTCCACGAAGGCCTTGAGCACCCCACCGCTTCCACATGAGCGGTCCTGAAGCTCAGCCCCCGTGCACCCCGCGCGGTGTCATCCCCCGCGCGGAGGCCGCCGACGCCAGCAGCTCCGGCCCGGGCCAGGCGTTGCTCGGCCGTCCTTCCGCCAGGAAGTCCACCGCGGGCGTCAGCACCTCCGGCGCATAGAGGATGCGGAAGTGCCCCAGTCCCTGCGTGCGCGTGAGCTTCGCGCCCGGCCACGCGCGCGCCACCGCTTCGCCTGCTTCCAGTGACACCTCGCGGTCCCCCACGTCGTGGAAGATGCGCAGCGGCACGTCCAGCCCTGGCGCGAAGACAGGCAGCGCCAGGTCCGCCAGCCGCATGTCGAAGCGTTCCTCGATTCGCGCCGCCATCCGCCGCCACTGGGCCTCCGACAGGCCCACCGTGTCCGCGAAGGCCCGGATGCCCGCCAGCGGATCCGCCGGCGGCGCGATGAAGACCGCGCGCTCCACCTTCATCCCGTCCCGCAGCGCGACCGCCGTGGCCGCCGCGCCGAACGAGTGCGCCACCACCGCGTAGGGCCCGCCCGGT
>NZ_RAVW01000586.1 GCF_003611585.1 Corallococcus exercitus
TCGGCTGGGTGGCCTACGTCAGCGCCTTCCTGAGCACGTCCGCGGTGATGGCGGGCCTGGCAAGGGCGGTGGCACCGTCGGTGGGCCTGGGAGGGCCCGTGGGCGAGCGGCTGCTGGCCTCCGCGCTGGTGACGGGGCTGGCGGCGCTGGTGGCCTCCGGCATCCGCGTGTCCGCGCGGACGTGGACGGGGCTCACGGTGCTCAAGCTCCTGCCCCTGGCGGCGCTCTTGGGCGCGTTCTTCTTCCTGCCGGCCGGGCAGGTGCCGCCGCCGCTGCCCGCCACGGGGGCGTCCTGGCTGAAGGCGGGCCTGACGGTGATGTTCGCCTACCAGGGCTTTGAAATCGTCCCGGTCATCGCCGGGCAGGTGCGCGCGTCGGAGCGCACGGTGCCCATGGCGACGGTGGGCTCGCTGCTGCTGGCGATGCTGCTGTACGTGGGGCTGGTGTGGGCGTGCGTGGCGGCGCTGCCGGACCTGGCGCGCGCGGGCGCGCCCCTGGCGCAGGCGGCGGGCGTGTGGGGCGGCGCGGGGCTGGAGCGGCTGGTGGGCGCGGGCACCAGCGTGTCCGCGCTGGGCATCTGCGTGGGGATGATGGTGACGACGCCGCGCTACCTGTCCGCGCTGGCCTCCGGGGAGCGTTCGCTGTTCGGGCTGGAGCGCATGTCCGCGACGGGCGTGCCCATGCGGGCGCTCACGGTGACGTGGGCGCTGGTGCTGGGGTTCGTGAACCTGGGCGACCTGTCGGAGCTCTTCGCGCTCTCCGCCATCGCGGTGCTGATGCAATTCGGTGTCACGGCCGCGGCGCTCGCGGTGCTGGCCCTGCGGCGGGAGCGGGACCTGCGGCCGGTGCACGCGCTGCTCGCGGTGCCCACGCTGGTGCTGGGCCTGACGCTGGTGGCCTTCGGCGCGAGCGCACGCGAGGCGGCGGTGGCCTCGGTGGCGGTGCTCGCGGGGCTGGCGCTGATGCGGCTGTCGCGGCCGAGGGAGCCAGCGCCCGTCCGCCTGCCCTGACGCTTCCGCACGTCCGGAGGGCGGGCAGGCCTGGGGACAACCCATCACGTTGTGTTGCGAAGGGGCGACCGGGCCGGGAGACTCGCGAGGCGATGCTCGGGTATCAGGCGAATGCGCAGTGGCGGGACATGTCCGACTTCGTGGTGCACTTCACGAAGCCCGGGCCCCCGTACCACGACGCCTACCAGAACATGATGAGCATCCTGGGAGCGCGCACGCTCATCCCAGGCGCGGAGGGGTTTGGCATCGCGCGGCGGGAGGCGGTGGTGGCGGACCGGCACCGCTCGGTGTGCTTCAGCGAGATTCCGCTCGATCAGCTCGGGAGGCTGGTGCAGCGCCGGAGCCTGTACGGCATCGCCTTCCGCAAGAGCTTCATCCTGTCGCAGGGCGGAGGGCCCGTCTGGTACGTGCAGTACGGCTCCCCGGCGCACCTGGCGATGAAGCACCAGCTGGACCAGGCGCTGGCGGCGAAGGAGCCGCACAAGGAGCCCGTGTGGGCGGTGACGCCCTTCGTGGACATCCAGGGCGACGCGCACAACGCGCCCTACAGCTACCGCTTCGACTGGGAGCGCGAGTGGCGCGTCCCGGGCCTGCTGCGCTTCACGGAGTACGACGTCGCGGCGCTCTTCCTCCCGGAAGAGGTCCACACCCTGGCCCGGGACTTCTTCGCCTGGGCGGTGCGAGAGCGCGCGGGCCCGGGCTACTTCTGCCCGGTGTTGGATCCGGGTTGGAAGGCGGAGCAGATCATGGAGGCGCTGGCCAAGCACCCTCATGCGCCGGTGGTGGCGGAGCGCAAGAGCGTGCAGGGTTGATGGCGGCCAGGCTGACGGCTGACTCGCGAGCCCATCAGCTACTCGCGGTTGAAGCGCGTGCCCGACACGGGCTTCACCTCTCCCCGAAGGACGGCCACCGCCAGCTTGCGCGTGTCCTCGTAGGAGGGCTCGCCGTCGAAGAAGGCGAAGGTCAGGTGTGAGTCGTCTTCTTCATAGCCATCGAAGTGGAAGAGCCGTTCCTTGGCGCCTTCCGGCCGAGCATCATTGGTGAACGCATACGAGCCCAGGCTCAAGCGCCACCGCACCGGAGTGTCAGTGGCTCCGGGTGTCTCCACGTAGAAGACGTAGCGGACGGCCCAGTCCCCCTCGAGCTTGAAGTGCTCCGCCACCATCACCTTGGCGGCGCCCTCCTGGAACTGCTCCCGGACGAAGAAGGGGCTGTCCACCTTGCCCTCGTCGTTCAGCTTCACCAGCCTGGCGCGCGCGGCGTCGCGCTCCTTGAACTGCTTCAGCGCTTCGTGCTCCTGCACCAGCTTCGCGAGCGTGCGCCAGTCCTCGGGCATGTCCCGGGCGGCGGACTGGAAGTGCGCCAGCGCTCGCTCATGGTCCCCGTGGTTCTGGTAGGCCTGAGCGATATTGTACTGGAGCATCGGCTGGCGCGGGTGCTGGGGCGTCGTCTTGGCCAGCCATCGAAGCGCCTCCGCCTCGTTCCCCTCCTCCAGGCGCATCAGACCGAGGAAGCCCGAGGACTCCGCATCCTCCGGATCCAACGCAATCGCATGCTCGAAGGCATCCCGCGCCTTGTCCTTGTCCTCCTTCGCCGCCAGCGCCGCGCCCAGCGAGGACCAGTACTTCACCGTCCGGGGCGCCAGCTCCGTCGCCCGGGTCAGCTCCGCGATGGAGCCCTGCGAGTCCTGCGTGAACCCGAGTGAGTAGCCCTTGAGGTAGTGGTACTCGGCGACGTCCGGCGCCAACGCCAGGGCCTTGTCGAACTCCTGCCCCGCTTCCGCATCACGCTCGCCATAGAAATACACACGGCCCAGCAGGTAATGCAGGTGCGCGTCCGCCGGGTCCTTCTGGATGGCGGCCTCCAGCTCCTTCTGGATCCGGGCGAAGACCTGCTGCTGGGCGGGGCTCGCGGGACCGAACCGGGCCGCATCCAGCTGCTTCTCCCACTCCGCGGCGGCGGGCGTCCGGGCCAGCTGGACGGTATCGGGAGCGACGGGCGCGGCGGTCCTGCACGCCACGCTCAGGGTCAACAACACCAGACACACGAGGCTTCGGGGCATGAAGGCAATCTCTCACGGCCCCGCACGCCCCGTTCATCACCATTCCATCATCAAAGCCTCACCGCACCCGCTCGATGCGGTGCTTGCGGCCCTTGATGCGGCCTTCGCTCAGCCGCTGGAACGCCACCTTCACCACGCGCTTGGAGACGGCGACGAAGGCGTGGTGGTCGTGGATCTCGATCTTGCCCACGTCCTCCGCCTTCAACCCGCCCGCCTCGCCCGTGAGCGCGCCCAGGATGTCTCCGGGCCGCATCTTGTCCTTGCGCCCCGCGGAGATGGACAGCGTCTCCCAGCCGGAGATGAGCGACACGCCCGGCACGTTCTCCGGCACCAGCGCGTCCACGTCCCCCTTCTCCAGCTTCACGCCCGTCGTGCCTTCGATGTCCTCCACCTTGCGGCTGTCCGAGCGCGTCACCAGCGACAGCGCCAGCCCGCGCCGGCCCGCGCGCCCCGTGCGTCCGATGCGGTGCACGTACGCCTCCGGCTGCTGCGGCAGCTCGTAGTTCACCACCGCGTCCAGCGCCTCCACGTCGATGCCCCGGCCCGCCACGTCCGTGGCCACCAGCACGCGCGTGCTGTGATTGCGGAACTTCGCCATCACCCGGTCCCGGTCGAACTGCTCCAGGTCCCCCTGCAACCCGTCCGCGCTCACGCCCGCCTGCACCAGCGCTCGCGTCAACTCCACCACCACCGCCTTGAAGTTGCAGAACACGATGGCGGAGGCCGGCTGGTACTGGCGTAGGAGCCGCAACAGCAGTGTCTGCTTCTCCTCCGGCGTGCACGCGTATGCCACCTGCTGGATGTCCGGCGCGGCCTCCTCCTGCGCCAGCGACACCCGCACGGGGTCCTTCTGGAACGCGCGGCTCAGCTTCTCGATGTCGTCCGGGAACGTCGCGGAGAAGAGCACCGTCTGCCGCTTCGCGGGCGTGGCGCCCAGCACCCGCTCCATGTCCTCGCGGAAGCCCATGTCCAGCATCCGGTCCGCTTCATCCAGCACCACCGTGGCCAGGTGCCGCGTGTCCAGCACCTCGCGGTCCAGCAGGTCAATGATGCGCCCCGGCGTCCCCACGCCGATGTGCACGCCCTTCTCCAGCGCCTCCACCTGCGGCCGGATGGGCGACCCGCCCGCGAGCGCCAGCACCTGCACGCCCGGCATCCGGCGCGCCAGCCGCCTGATTTCCCCCGCCACCTGCGCGCACAGCTCGCGCGTCGGGCAGAGCACCAGCGCCTGGAGGTGGCGGTCCTGCGTGAGCTTCACCTTCTGGAGGATGGGCAGCGCGAACGCCGCCGTCTTCCCGCTGCCCGTGCGCGCCTGGCCCACCAGGTCCTTGCCCTGCAACAGCACCGGGATGCTCTGCGCCTGGATGGGGGTGGCGGTCTTGAACTCCAGCTCCTCCAGCACCTGGAGCAGCGGGGGCGACAGCGCGAGCGCGGAGAATTCCATCGAAGCCTCGGGGAACGGAGGCACGGGCGCCTCGGGAGAACGCGCCCTTGTAGCAGCCTTCACACGCCGGACAAGCCCGGCAACCCTACCC
>NZ_RAVW01000587.1 GCF_003611585.1 Corallococcus exercitus
TCGAGATTCCGGGATGGGCGTGGCTGGTGCCGTGCGCGCTGGTGCCCGTGGTGCTGCTCAACGTGGGCGTGGCCTGGCTGGGCGGGACGCAGGTGTCGCCGCTGTCCTTCTCCTTCCTCCAGACGAAGGCGCGCGCCCTGGGGGCCTACGTGGCGCACCGGCCCGCGTGCGTGCTGGATGAGCACCCGCCGCTGGAGCCGCTCATCGCGGACGCGGAGCGCCGCCACGGGATTCCGCCGGGGCTCCTGAGGGCGCTCATCCAGGTGGAGTCGGAGACGCGGGTGCACCGCATCTCGCCCGCGGGGGCCATGGGGCCCGGGCAGCTGATGCCGGATACGGCGGCGCAGATGCGCGTGGACGACCCCTTCGACCCGGCACCCTCCGTCGACGCGAGCGGGCGCTACCTGGCCGAACAGCTGCGCAGGTTCCGCGACGTGCGGCTCGCGGTGGCCGCGTACAACGCGGGCCCGGGGTCGGTGAACGGGCACGTGCCACACAATGGCGAGACGGAGTTCTACGTGGCCAAGGTGCTCGCGGCCTATGAGCACACCCGGCCGAAGGCGCCCGTCCTGGCGAAGCGCCCGGCCGCCTCCGAGGCTCCGGCGAAGGCAGCCGCCGCGAAGGCGCCCGTCGCGCGGAAGGCCCCCGCGCCCGCCGTGCACGTGAAGCCCCCGGTGGCTCCCAGGGTCGCCGCGCCGGTGAAGAAGCCCGTGCTCGCCTCCGCGCGCAAGCCCGCCGCGTCGCGCTGAAGCGCCCCCCGGGCCGCCGTCAGGCGCCGCCGTCGCGGGGCCGGGCCTCTTCCAGCCTGGGCCCGTGCAGGCCGCTGGCCGCGCCGGTGTCCAGCCACAGCTCCACGTCGCGGTGGAGCTGGAGGAACGACGCGGGCCACCGGGGCGTGAGCGGCCCGTGCACCATCGCCGTCACCGCCGCGGCCTTGTTCACGCCGAACGCCAGCACCACCACCTTGCGCGCCTGGAGCACCGCCGCCATGCCCAGCGTCAGCGCCGCCATGGGCACCTTCGACGGATCATCCCCGAAGGCCATCACGTGCGACAGCCGCGTCTCCCGCGACAGGCGCGCGCGGTGGCTCATCGCCGTCAGCACCTCCCCGGGTTCGTTGAACGCGATGTGCCCGTTGGGCCCCACGCCCAGCAGCAGCAGGTCCAGCCCCCCGGCCGCCGCGAGCGCCGCGTCATAGCGCGCGCATTCCGCCTCCGCGTCCGGCGCGCACCCGTCGAGGAAGTGGATCCGCTCCGTTGACAGATTCACATGCCGGAACAGATGCCGGTCCATGTACGCGCGGAAGCTGCCCGCGTCCTCCGGTGGCAGCCCCAGGAACTCGTCCACGTTGAACGTCGTGGCCCGCGACAGGTCCAGCGCCCCCCGGGCCGCCAGGTCCACCAGGTTCCGGTACACGTTGAGCGGCGAGCGCCCCGTGACGAGCCCCAGCACCAGCTCCGGCGTGTGCCGCACCGCCTCGGCGATGCGCGCCGCGCAGGTGCTGGCCGCCTCCTGCTCCGTCTGGAACACCCGTAGGTTCATGGGCCGGCCAGCATACGCCGGCCTCCCCGCCCCGGTCGCTGGCCCCCCAGCCGCACCGTGCGTGGCGCCGCGCGGCAAGGCCCCGTGCCTCCGGGAATTACAAGGGGACGCCGCTGGCGATTGACAGGCCAGGTCCCCCGCACGCCCGGGGACCGGGAAGGGTCTCCCACGGGCGCTCCGTGCAATCCGTTCTCACGCGCGGAGGCCGGGTCGCGCTAGAACCTGTCACATGAAAGTCGCCGTGCTCACCGGCGGGGGTGATTGCCCCGGCCTCAATGCGGTCATCCGAGCCATCGTCCGCCGTGCCAGCGAGCACGGCTTCGAGATGATGGGCCTGCGGGATGGGTGGAAGGGCCTGCTGGACGACAACCACTTCCGCCTCACGCGGGAGACCACCTCCGGCATCCTCCACCGGGGTGGCACCATCCTGGGGACCTCGCGCGTCAACCCGTTCAAGGTGGAGAACGGCCTGGAGCGCGTGAAGCGCGCCATCGAGCGCAATGGCATCCACGCCGTCATCGCCATCGGCGGCGAGGGCACCCTGTCCGCCGCCACGCGCATGTCCCAGGAGGGCCTGCGCATCGTCGGTGTGCCGAAGACCATCGACAACGACCTCAACGGCACCGACTTCACCTTCGGCTTCGACACCGCGGTCCACATCGCGACGGAGGCCGTGGACCGGCTGCACTCCACCGCGGAGTCCCACAAGCGCGTCATCGTCTGCGAGGTGATGGGCCGGCACGTCGGGTGGATCGCCACCTACGCGGGCATCGCGGGCGGCGCGGACGTCATCCTCGTCCCGGAGATTCCCGCGGACCTGGAGGCCGTCGCCCAGCACCTGGTGCGCCGCAACGCGGGCGGGCGCACCTTCTCCATCGTCGTGGTGGCGGAGGGCACGCGCATCAAGCTGTCCGCGGACCAGAACGAACAGCTCGTCACGACGGGCGCCCTGGACGAAGCGGGCCGTCCGCGCCTGGGCGGTGTGGGCAACATCGTGGCGGCGGAGATTGAGCGGCGCACCGGCTTCGAGACGCGCGTCTCCGTGCTGGGCCACATCCAGCGCGGCGGTGCCCCCACGGCGCACGACCGCGTGCTTGCCACCCGGTTCGGCGTGCATGCGTGCGACATGGTCGCTCGCGGCGAGTTCGGAATGATGGCCGCCCTGCGCGGCAACGACATCGTCAGCGAGCACCTGGCGGAGGCCACCCGGGAGCTCAAGCGCGTGCCCAAGGAGTTCTTCGAGGTCGCGCAGGTTTTCTTCGGCTGACATTGACGTAATGCGCCATGCCTGCTCCCACTGGGAGTGGCAGGCATGGCGCCACGCATCCGGTAGCATCCAGCCCTTCCCCCTCTCCCGAAGGGATGGTGTCGATGCTCACCGGTCGCATGATGGACTTCCCGCTCACCCTGACGCACTTCCTGGAGCGCGCGCGCTCCTATTACGCCGCGCAGGAAATCGTCAGCCGCAAGCCGGACAAGTCCCTGCACCGCTACACGTACGCGGACTTCCACAAGCGTGTCTGCCAATTGGCGAACGCGCTCACGCGGCTGGGGGTGAAGCCCGGGGACCGCGTGGCGTCCCTGAGCTGGAACCACCATCAGCACCTGGAGGTCTACTTCGGCGTGCCGGCGATGGGCGCGGTGATGCACACGCTCAACCTGCGGCTGCACCCCAACGACCTGGGCTACATCGCGCGCCACGCCGAGGACACGGTGGTGGTGGTGGACCGCTCGCTCCTGCCGCTGGTGGAGAAGTTCGAGAAGGCCGCCGGCAGCATCAAGCACGTCATCGTCATCCCGGACGACGGGCCGGTGCCCGAGGGGCGGCTGGACTACGAGAAGCTGCTCGCGGCGGAGGCGCCCATCTTCGAGTTCCCGCGCCTGGATGAGAACAGCGCGGCGATGCTCTGCTACACGTCCGGCACGACGGGCAACCCGAAGGGCGTGCTCTTCAGCCACCGCTCCATCGTGCTGCACACGCTGGTGTGCTGCCTGCCGGAGGTCCTGGGGCTGAAGGAGTCCGACACGGTGCTGGCGGTGGTGCCCATGTTCCACGCGGCGGCGTGGGGCCTGCCGTTCGACGCGCTGCTCACGGGGGCGAAGCAGGTGCTGCCCGGGCCGCACCTGGATCCGCAGTCGCTCCTTGAGCTGATGCAGAACGAGAAGGTCACGGTGGCGGGCGGCGTGCCCACCATCTGGCTGGGCATCCTGGCGCAGCTGGACCGCGAGCCGGGCAAGTGGGACCTGAGCGCCATGCGGCACATGGTGATTGGCGGCTCCGCGGCGCCGCCGGCGCTGATTGACGGGTTCCGCAAGCGCCACGGGCAGAACGTGCTGCACGCGTGGGGCATGACGGAGATGAACCCGGTGGGCACGCTCGCGCGGCTCAAGGGGGATTTGCGCACGGCCTCGCCGGAGACGCAGCTGGAGGCGTACGCGTCTCAGGGCTACTCGGTGCCGTTCGTGGAGACGCGCCACGTGAGCGACACCGGGGAGATTCTTCCCTGGGACGGCAAGGCCATGGGCGAGCTGGAGGTGCGAGGGCCCATGGTGGCGGCGTCGTACTACGGCGACGAGGGCAAGGACCGGTTCACGAAGGACGGCTGGTTCAAGACGGGCGACGTGGTGACCATCGACCCGGCGGGCTACCTGCACATCACCGACCGCAGCAAGGACGTCATCAAGTCCGGCGGCGAGTGGATCAGCTCCGTGGCGCTGGAGAACGCGCTGATGGCGCATCCGTCCGTGCTGGAGGCGGCGGTGTTCGCGGGGCGGCATCCCAAGTGGGACGAGCGGCCACTGGCGGCGGTGGTGTTCAAGCCGGGACAGCAGGCGACGAAGGCGGAGCTGACGGCGCACCTGGAGAAGCAGTTCGCGAAGTGGTGGCTGCCGGATGACATCCTCTTCGTGACCCAGATTCCGCGCACGTCGACGGGGAAGTTCCTGAAGATGAAGCTGCGGGAGGACTACGGGGACCACCTGATGAAGGCGTCCGTGGCGTCCTGAAGTGGGTGGAAGGACCGCCGGGCACCTGACACTGGGGGCCGGCGGCTCGCGCCGGGGC
>NZ_RAVW01000588.1 GCF_003611585.1 Corallococcus exercitus
CAGCGTCAGATGTGTAGAAGAGACAGGGCGTGGGCGGAGGCGCGGGAGGCGGCTCGGCGTGCGTGCGACACCCCTGCGCGATGACCAGACATGCCCACAGGGCAAGGCGCGACGGAAGGCGCATGGCTCAACTCCCTTGGGACGCGGGTCGGCTGCTGCGGCACGAAGGTACGGAGGTGGAGGCGGGCGCTACACCCCGTGCTCCAGTCCACCCCCGCGTCCGGGCCCGAACCCTTTCCTCCTGCGCGTGTGGCCCCCAGCTTTTCTCCTGGGACCCATTCACCGGAGGGACTGCACCATGGCACGCGCCATCATCAAGAAGGCCAACGAGGCGGACGAGCGCCGGCCTTTCATCGCACACGGAGAGGCCACCGTCCTGAACCTGGGAGCGCTCACCGTCGGCCGGGGCTTCTTCGAACCCGGCTGGCAATGGTCGAAGGACGTGAAGCCCCTCGCGGGCACGGAGAGCTGCGAGGTGGTCCACACCCTCAGCGTGCTGTCCGGGCGGATGCACATCCAGATGCGCGACGGCCAGGAGCTGGACCTGGAGCCGGGCGACGTCGCCTTCGTCCCGCCAGGCCATGACGCCTGGGTCGTGGGGGATGAGCCCTGCCGCGTCGTCGACTTCACCGGCGCGGAGGACTACGCCCAGGCCCGGACCGGCAAGCAGGAGGAGCCCGCGCAGCCGTCCATCCAGTAGCCCGGGCGGGCGCCGGCACGGCGGTCAGCGGATGCCCAGCCGCGCCAGCAGCGTGTCCACCATGCCGCTGACGCGGAATTGATCCAGCCAGTCGTCGACCTCGGTGAGGCCCGTGACGGCCGCGAACCGGCGCAGCACGTCCGAGGCCTGGAGCGCGGTGCGCAGGCCGAGCAGCTCGAACAGGTGCGGCCGTCCGCGCTGGTACAGCGCCGCGTCCAGGCGCTTCCACGGCTCCAGCCACGCCGGCTCCTCCAGGGGCCAGATGTCGGCGCGGCGGGCCTGTGACTGTGTCCGGTCGAGGATGGCATTGACGGCGCGGCGGCCCCCCTCGCACGCCCCCTCCATGGAGGCCAGGTCCGTGTGCGTGCGGACGTAGTCCCCCGCGAGACAGAGATTGGGAATGGCGCTCGCGGCCTCCGGACGCACCTCCCAGGAGCGCGGCGGATGGACCAGCAGGCCGGACGTGTTGCGCGGCGGCAGCCCGCCGCCGTAGTCCAGGTCCGCGTCCAGGTGGACGGAGTGCAGCAGCTCGTCGGTCAGCACCTGCTCCTCCGCGTCCCGGCCGTTGAGCGCCGCCTTGAGCTGTCCCCAGACCTCCTTCTTGATCTCCTCCGGCGTGCAGTCCTTCGCGCGCTTCGGCACGAACGTGCCGGGCGTGTTCCAATCCGAGATGTCGATGGACAGCAGCCCGCCCACCTGCCCATCCCCGAACTGGCGGCGGAACAACCCCAGCTCCCGCCAGAACTGCGGCTGCGAGATGGACGTCAGCGCCCACGGCGAGTCCGGATAGAAGGTGTGGCCCCGGACCAGCGGCACGTCTTCGTAGAGGAAGAACTGGAGCCCCACCATCCACGACACCAGCTGCTCCACGTCCGACGCGCGCAGCCGCGCCAGGGCTGGATCCAACGCGGCCAGCTCCGGCGTGATGAGCGCATGCGCCGCCTCCAGGGGCACCGCGAGCACGTAGTGGTCCGAGGCGCGGGACTCGCCGTTGGCGAAGCGGATGCCGGAGATGCGCCCGCCCGCGACGTCGAACCCGGTGCAGCGCACGCCCCCGTGGAACTGCACGCCCAGTGAGCGCAGATGGGCGACCCAGGGGTCGAGCCACATCTGGCTGGTGGGGCCGCCCATCGTCCGGTCGTTGTTCACCCCGCTCTGCGCGAAGTCGAGGATGAGCTGCATGGAGATGGTGCCAATCGTCCGCGCGGAGCCCCGCTTCGGATCCATGGCCACCATCGTGCGGGGGACGGCCCGCAGCAGCCGCTGGAGCTTCGGCGAGTACAAATCCCCCTGGCAGTAGTCCCACCAGGAAAGCCGCTCATACTGGCCGAACCGGCGAGCTTCACTCGATGATAGGAATTGCAGGATCTTGAGGCCGTACAGGCTGGTGTCGGCCGTGTCGAAGTCCAGCTTCTGGAAGAACAGCTCCAGCGCCTCCAGGACGTCGTAGGGCTTGTCGAGCTTGCGGCGGGAGAAGCGGTACCACGTGTCCTCGTCGACCATCGCGATGGCACTCTCCGTGGTGGCCCGGAGGTGCTGGTCGACGGTGGGGGTGGCCACGCCGGGCACCGCGGGCGTGCGCTGCATCTGGTCGATGACGTGGCGGTAGAAGCGCGGGTAGAAGCGGAAGCCGTGCTCGCCTGGCAGGTCGCGCCGCCCCTCCGTCCCCGTGCCGGGCACCGGCTGCGAGCGGGCCTTGCCGCCCCAGGTCGTCCGCGTGTCGTAGACGTGGACCTCGAAGCCGCGCTCCACCAACTCGTGCGCGGCCGTCAGGCCCGCGACGCCTCCTCCCACCACGATGACGCTGGGCATGCGGTATCTCCCCGGCTGTTCGTCCTCTGCTCGCGGGGGAGCGTCGCGCACGGCGTGGGGTGTCCACATCGCCCCGGAGCACGAGTGCGGTGTCTTGGGCGAACGGATGAGACGCACCGTGTCGGGTGTGGATGGGTTTGAAACATGTAACTCGTGACAGGTGAGACATGCTCTCGTCGAGGGTTTCTCCCGTCCAACCTGAGAGGTCCTGCTTGGTCGCAGCCCTCGCCTTCCTGCTGATTCCAACTGTGCGTGAAATCACCGGTGCGGTTGTGTCTTTTTGTTTGTTTCGATATTGTTGACTTCTCGATTGATTCCTCGCCTGGGGGTCGGCCCACCTTCACGGCAATGCCTTGCATCACGAGGAAGGGGGGCGCATGTCGCTATTCCTGAAGGACCCTCCACCTGTCTCCATGCGTGTACTGACTTCCTTCCGCTCGTGGGGCGGAGGGTGACGACAGGCCCGGGAGACATCACCTCGGAGACCACCGCGGAATGGCAGAAGGTGCTGGCCGTCTTCGCGGATGAAGCGGAGGGGTTGGTCGCCTCCATGGAAGAGAACCTCATCGCGCTCGAGGTCTCTCCGGCGGACGGGCTGCTCCAGGACATCCTGCGCGGGGCCCACACGCTCAAGGGCGCGGCGGCGTCGCTCGGCTTCCAGGCCGTGACGGACTACACGCACGGCGTCGAGGACCTGCTCCAGGCCCTGATCGACGGGCGCCTGGAGCCGGATGAGACGCGGGTGTCGCTGCTGCTCGGCGCGGTGGATCACCTGCGCGACCTGTCCCGGGCCTCGCTCGCGGGCGTGGACTCGCTGGGGGCGGTGCACCAGGCCCACCTCGTCCGGCTGCGCGAGGGCATCATCGCGGGCGCTCCCACGGAGGCGCCGCCCATCCCCACCGGCCTGCCGCGCATGCCGGAGTCCCGGAGCACGGCGCGAAGCCGCGCGCGCATGGACATGGAGCGCCTGGACCGCATCGTCACGCTCACCGCGGAGCTGTCCGTGGCGCGGGGCCGGATGGCGCAGTTCCTGTCGCGCGCGGAGGAGTCCGGCGCCAGCTGGGAGGACGCCCTCACGCAGCAGCGGGAGATGGATCCGCTCTTCGAGGCGCTCCAGGAAGAGGTGATGAAGGTGCGGATGGTCCCGGTGGGGCCGCTGTTCCGTCAGCACCTGCGCACCGTGCGCGACCTGGCCCGCTCCCAGCAGAAGCTGGCCCAGCTGGAGCTGGAGGGCGAGGACGCCACGCTGGACACCGCGGTGCTGGACGCGCTGCGCGACCCGCTGCTCCACCTCCTGCGCAACGCGCTGGACCACGGCATCGAGACGCCGGACGAGCGGCGCGCGGCGGGCAAGGACCCCCGGGGCCGCCTGCGGCTCAAGGCCTACCATGACGCCGGCAGCGTCGTGGTGGAGCTGTCCGACGACGGCCGGGGCATCCAGCGCGAACGCGTGCGCGAGCGCGCGCGGCGGATGGGGCTGGTGGCGGCGCCCGAGCGGCTGCGCGACGACGAGCTCCTGCGCCTCATCTTCGAGCCCGGCTTCTCCACGGCCACCGCGGTGACGGAGCTGTCCGGCCGCGGCGTGGGCATGGACGTGGTGCGCCGGGACATCGAGGCCCTGCGCGGCTCCGTCGCCATCCACAGCCAGGAGGGGCAGGGCACCACGCTGACGCTGCGGCTGCCGCTCACGCTCGCCGTCATCCAGGGCTTCGCCATGGGCGTGGGGGACCAGGTGTACGTCGTCCCCATCGAGGGCGTGCAGGAGTGCATGGAGGTCCCCGCCGGGGAGCGCACGGCGGAGACCTCCGGGGTGCTGTCGCTGCGCGGCCAGCCGCTGCCCTACCTGCGGCTCCGCCAGGTGTTCTCCCTGGGAGGCGGCACGCCGGCCCGGGAGAACGTGGTCGTCCTCAAGCACCCGGACGGCGTCATCGGGCTGGCGGTGGACGAGCTCCAGGGCGAGGGCCAGCGCGTCATCCGGCCCCTGGGGCGCCTCTTCCAGGGCATCCCCGGCATCTCCGGCTCCACCATCCTGGGAGACGGCCGGGTGGGGCTCCTCCTGGACACGCCCGCGCTGGTGCGCAGGGCCATCCTC
>NZ_RAVW01000589.1 GCF_003611585.1 Corallococcus exercitus
GGGCCTTATCGTCGGCAGCGTCAGAGGTGTATAAGAGACAGGGGTGGGGTAGGGCTCGCCGGTGGAAGGCACCACGCGCTGGCCCTTGCCGTCGAAGTGCAGCACCTGCCGCACGGTGCCGTGCTCGTAGTGCATCACCGTCTTGCGCACGCGCTCGCTCACGCCGCCTTCGTGCATGCGCTCGGTGGTGAAGTGCTCGGACGCGAGCCAGGTGCGTGGGCCGTGGAGCTGGCCCTTCTCGAAGGCGCCCTCCTGGGACACCGCGCCGTCCTCGTGGAAGCGCTTGAAGGGGCCGTGCGGCGTGCCCTGCTTCATGATGCATTCGTTACAGAGCGTGCCGTCCGCGCGCCAGTACCGCCACGTGCCGTGCGGCCGGCCCGTGACGTCCTTCGGTCCGAAGGACCACTCCTTGTCGCCCTCATCCCAGGTGGCGCCCTCGGGGACGCCGGAGGGACGCTGGCCCGCCTCGGTCCGCTCGCGGTTCGCGATGCGGCGCTTCTCCTCCGCGACGTCCACGGCCCGCAGCGCGCCCAGCATCCGGTCCAGCGACTCGGCGGACAGCGCTTCGGAGACGCGGTGGACCTCCAGGCCGTCCTTGAACGCGACCAGGGTGGGGAAGGAGTCGATGCCCAGCGGCTCGGCCACGGACTCGTGGGCCTCCGCGTCCAGCCGGGCGAAGGTGATGTCCGCGAAACGCGCGGCCGCCTCCGTGAAGACGGGAGCGAAGGCGTGGCAGGGCTCGCACCACGGGGCCCAGAAGTCCACGACGCACATGCCGGGCCGCTGGGTGACTGCCTTGTACTCCTCCGGGGTCAATTCGACCGGAACGCCTGCCAAGGGGACTCCTGCTCAAGGGGGAGGGGCAGATAAGAGGGGCGCCGGGGACGCGCGTCAACCGGCACGTCATTCCAGGCGCGAGGGTTCCATCCGGAAGTAGAACTGGAACCCCGCGTCCTTCAGCGCGGTGAACACCGGGACGACGATGACGGTCCCATCGCGGGTGCGCTCATGCCACGCCCCCGGTTGCTGGAGGAACGGCACCAGCTTCCGGCGGGACGGACCGATGCCCAGGACCTCTCCGTACCTGCCCATGCGTCCGAGCCTGACCCGCTGTCAGGCCCCAGCGAGGGGCCGCGTCACGCGAGCCTCTGCTACCTTGACCCCTCATCACCCCGAGGCCGCGCCATGACGTTCTCCGTCCGCACCGCCAACCTGCGCACACTCAACTCGCTGACGAAGTACCCGTCCATCCCGACGTACCACACGCTCGGCGACAAGGGCCGGCTGGCCGAACCCGCCATCGCGTTCGACGGGCTGGTGGTCGGCACGGAGAAGGTGGACGGCACCAACGCGCGCATCGTGTTCCTTCCGGATGGCACGTACCTGCTCGGCAGCCGCGAGGAGTTCCTCTACGCGAGCGGCGACCTCATCGGGAATCCGGCCCTGGGCATCGTGGAGCACCTGCGGCCCGTGGCGGACGCCCTGCGCGAGAAGCGGCTCGACGCGGGCGGCATCACCGTCGTCTTCGGCGAGGTCTACGGTGGCAACGTCACCGCCCACAGCAAGCAGTACACGGGCGAGAAGCGCGTGGGCTACCGCGTCTTCGACGTGGTGCGCCTCACCGACTACGAGACGCCCCTCACCTGGTCCGCCGAGCAGCTCTCCGGCTGGCGCGAGTCCGGCGGCCAGCCCTTCGTGACCGAGGACGCCCTTCAGGCCTTCACCCGCGAGCACGGCCTGGAGACCACGCCGCGCATCCTCGAGCAGGACGGCGCGGCGCTCCCGAAGGACCTGGAGGGCGCGTCCGCCTGGCTGCGCGCGCACGCGCCCGAGACCCGGTGCGCGCTGGACGCCGGGGCCGGGCAGCACCCGGAGGGCATCGTGGTCCGCACCCGCGACCGGCGCACCATCGCGAAGCTGCGCTACGAGGACTACGAGCGCACCCTGCGCGTGAAGCGCTGAGAGTCCAGAAGGCGGCGGTGGCTCCGTCCACCGCCGCCTCCATCCGAGCCGCGCTTCAGTCGATCTGCAGCTCGGAGATCTTGTGCGGCTTGTCGCTGATGAGGTCCATCAGCTTCCCGAAGCCGAAGGTCAGCAGGCCGATGCCGGCGCCCACCGCCATGCCCAGCGGTCCGCCAATCGCCCCCACCGCCACCGCGCCGCCCAGGCTGCCCGCGATGCCGACCGCGCCCTTGGCGATCTGCGCGCCGTCGTTCACCTTCGCGCCGTTGACGATGTCCATCACGCCACCGGCCGCGCCGCCCACCGCGCCCAGCACGTTGGCCGCGCCGCCCGCCGCCTTGAGCGCGGAGAGCGCCTTGCTTCCGGCGCTCGCCGTCACACCGGCCACCTTGCCGATGCCGCCCATGCCCTTCACCGAGTCCAGCACCGTGCTGGTGATGGCGTTGCCCACCTTCGGGTTCGCCAGCGCCTTCGCCCAGGGCATGCTCTTCGCGGCGGTGGGGGCCGTGGTGGTGGTGAGCGCGCCCGCGTTCTTGAAGTCCTTGATGGCCTCCGTGAACGCCTTGCCGCCCGTGTACATGTTCACCGCGCCGTTGGCCGTGTCCGACACGCCCTTCACGATGTCCGGCATGTTGTTCTCGCGGATGCCCCGCGCCAGCGACATGCCGCCCGCCACCACGCCCGCCACGCCGCCCAGCGCGCTCGCGCCACCCTGCGCCGCGTTCAGGCCCTTGGAGAGGGCGTCCCTGCCCAGGACCTCCGTGGCCTTCGCCGGCAGCCGGCCCGCGTCCTGGCTCAGCCCCTTGAGGATGTTCAGCGACTGCGCGCCGCCGCTGTTGGCGTACTGGTTCACCGTGTTCGCGGTGGAGATGGACGCCTGCTCCAGCAGCACCTTGCCGAACTCGTCGTCCTTGAAGGCCTCCGCGTCGGTGACGTCGCGCATGTCGGCGCCGCCCTTGCCGGACAGCTGCATCCGCTCGCCGTCCCTGCTCACCTCGTGGATGCCCTTGCGGCCGTCCGCGTCCGTCACGGTGGTGCGCGAGCCCACCAGTTGCGCGCCCTGACCGGAGAGCAGCGACGTGTCCTCCTTGAGCGCGCTCTCCGTCTTGTTGTCCTTCGTGCGCTTCGTCTCCAGCGACTCCTGGAGCTCCAGGCCCTGGTCGGTGGCCTTGCGGCTGCTGTTGTAGTGCTGCTCCAGATCGGCGCCGTCCGGCTCGCGGCTCTTCGAATCCATCTTCTCGATGGAGCCGTCCTGGCCGTACGTGGTGGAGGACTCGCCGTTGACGGGCACGCGCTTGGAGGAGTCCGCCTTCTCGAAGGTCTTGCCCTCGTACTTCTCCTTCACCGTGCTGCCCTCGCGCGTCCGCTCCGTCTTGATGGTCGCGTCCGGGTAGCCCTCGATGAAGGTCTGCGAGTCCAGCCGGTCCGCGCCCTTCTGCAGGTCCACCGTCCAGCGCTTCGGCGGGCGGCCGTCGCCGGTCTTGTCCGCGTCCCAGTTCTCGCCGCCGCCCTTGCCGTACTCGTCACGGACCTTGTGCAGCTCCTCCATCGTGTGCGGGCCGGAGCCCGCGAGGTGCGTGTGGCCGTCCAGCGTGCGGTCCACGTAGGACGTCGCCTTCACGTTGTCCTGGGAGAAGTCCTGCACGCGGCTGTACTGCACGTCGCCCTGCGAACCGTCCTCGCCCGGAGGCGGAATCGTATAGGTGTACGTGTCCGCGCGATCCACCGGCTTGTCGAAGTCGAACGGGCCCTTGAGCTTGTTGTCGATGGAGCCCCCTCCCTTCTGCTGGTAATAGGCCGTGCGGCTCGTCTGCGCACCTCCGTCCGCCTGCGAGTACGCGTCGGTGATCAGCCGGTCGCCGTCCTTGTTCGGCTCCATGTGGACCGCGTTGCGCGTGTACGTGAGGCCCTTGTCCTTCGTCTGGGAGATGTCGCCGAAGGACTTGAGGTCCGCGGTCTCGTTCTTGTCGCCCTTCCACTCGGCGCGCTCCACCAGCGAGCTGCCGTCGTCCTTCAGCTCCAGCCGGTCGCGCTTGTTGACGCCGTCCTCGTAGGCGGCCGTGTCCATCACCACCGCGCCGTCCTGCTTCGTCGCGACGGAGCGCTCCACCACCTCCTTCTGTCCGTTGACGCGGGTGAGCTCCACCTGGGTGTCCGACAGGCGCTTGACGCTGGCGCCTTCGGGCACCTGCTCCTTGCCGTCCGCCATGGCGAAGAGCTTGTCGGCCTCCTGGGTGGTCTTCTCCCGCAGCGCCTTCTGCGCATCCACCGTCTCCGTGCGGCGCTCGCCGACGGTCTTCAGGTCCACCGCCTGCTTCGCCTTGTCCTCGCCGGACACCGTCTGGCGCTCCACCGGGGCCGCGCCCGTCGCCGCCAGACCCACGCGCAGCTCGGGCACACCCGCGGGCCTCACGGCCGTGGCGGCGGCCTTCACCGCGTCGCCCACGCCGGTGAGGTCCGGGCCCGCCGCGGGCTTCTTCGCGTCGAAGCCATCCGCCACGACGGCGGGCTTCTTCGCCTCCACGGGCGCGGCCTGGGGGGCGGCGGCGACCGGCTTCTCGGTGACGGCGGGAGGCGTGACGGGAGCCAGCGGCTTCCGGGTGGCGGGGGTGAGGACCATGG
>NZ_RAVW01000058.1 GCF_003611585.1 Corallococcus exercitus
GCGCCAGCCCCGTCAGCGCGAAGGCCCACACCGCGCCCAGGCCGGGCGCCTGCGCGGCGACCTCCGCGGGCGCGAAGAAGATGCCGACGCCCACGATGCCGTTGACGCCCAGGGCCAGCAGTTGGAACGGCCCGATGGTGCGCTCGGGCGCGACGCCGGAAGGAAGGGTGGACACGGCCGGGACTTCACTACACCCGCGCCCCGCGCACCATCACCGTGCGCGCCCTCAGGGGTGGGAGAGCAGCACGCTGAGCGCGGCCATGCGTCCGGACGGGGACTGCTTCTCCAGGGATTGGGGGATGGCGACGAAGACGTCGTTGTCACGCTGCTCGCCGCAGGCGCGCGTCCCCCGGTAGTGCTTGCGGTCGCGCTCGATGATGAGGTTGTAGCCGCACGCCCCCACCGTCCCCGTCAGTTCATCCGGGCTGAGCGTCAGCGACGAGGGCTGGCCCGCGAAGGTGCCCGCCATCTCCACCACCTCCGGCCGCTCGCGCACGGAGAGGTCCACCGGTTCCTGGTTCACGGTGCCCTGGATGCGCTGGTCCGACAGCTTCAGGTCCACGGGCTGCTGGAACGCCTGGCCCTTCAGCGCGGTGTCCGTCATCTGGAGTTGCAGGTCCGGCCCGTGGAGCCCCTGCGCGTCGACGTTCGCACGCACGGTCGTCCGGGGCGTGCGTAGCTCCACGGTGTCGTTGCGCTTCGCCAGGGCGGATCCGCCCGCGAGCAGGGCGGCAACGGTGAGGATGCGAGCGATTCTCATGCTCCAAAGCTGGGGCATCGGGCCGCGCGCCACCAGGGCCGCGCCCCGGCTGCCTGGCGGGCCGCATGTGCTCGCGCGGGAGGGGCCGCCCGCTCCGGAAGGGAAGCGGCCGTCGTGATATCCGTGGGCGCGTGCCCCGCACGCGCCTGCTGGCCCTCCTCGTCGCATTCGTCGCCGTCCTGGTCGCCATCTGGCAACGCGCCCATGCCGTGGAGCGGCTGGGCCAGGACTTCGACGAGGCGACCTACCTGCCCATCGCCTTCACCTACGCCGGGATGATGGAGGAGGGCCGCTGGGGCGACATCGGGAAGCTGCGGGAGAACTTCGAACACCCGCCGCTGGTGAAGCTGCTCTTCGCGCAGGCCGTGCGGGTGACGGGCGCTCCCGAACCCGACTGGTCGGATGTCCCCATGGGCCAGCCCATCCCGGACGCCGCGCGCCCCGTGTTCCGCGCGACGCGGAGCCTGTCGGCGGTGGCCGGGGTGCTCCAGGTGGGGCTGGTGGCGCTCGTGGATCCGCTGGGCGCGCTGCTGCTCGCGTGGGACCCGTACCACACGAAGTACACGTCCCAGGCCTACTTGGAGGCGGTGCCGGGGCTGCTCGCGGTCCTCGCGCTGCTCGCCTTCGAGCGCGCCCGGCGCAAGGGCTTCTCGCCGGGCTGGACCGCGGTGTCCGGCGCGCTGCTGGGGCTCGCGGCGGCGGGGAAGTATCCGTATGGGCTGGTGGGCGGGCTCACGTTCCTGCCGTTCCTGGTGGCGGGCGCGCGCACGCGGTGGCGTCCGTGGGCGGCCATCGTCGTGTCCACGGCGGCGGCTTTCATTCTCGTGAACCCCGCGCTGTGGTCGTCGCCGTTCGCGCTGCTGTGGGAGTCCATCACGTTCCACTGGGACTATTCGCACAACGAGCACGTGCGCCGCGCGGCGCTGCCCTGGTACCAGCCGCTCGCGTTCCTCACGGACAACTGGTTGTCGGCTTCCGACCCGGGCATCTACCTCACGCACTTCAACGCGCGGGCGCTGCTGCCGCTGGCGGTGGTGGGCCTGCCCAGGACGTGGCGCGAGCGCCCCGTGTGGGCGGTGGGCGCCGTCGTGGGGCTGGTGTTCCTGCTGCTGTGGAACACCAAGTGGCCGCAGTACCTGCTGCTCGTCCTCCCCGCGCTGTGCGTCTGCGCGGGCGGGGGCGTGCGGACCGTGGCCAGCGGGGCCGTGCGGCTCTACCGCAAGGTCCAGGGCTCGCGCTCGCGCGTCAGCGCAGGTGTGTGAAGACGCACGGGTCGGCGGGCAGTTCCAGGTCGCAGGTGGGCATCAGGCACGTCACCTTCGCGCGACGGGGCAGGGGCACCCAGCCCGACCGGCACAGCAGGGAGACCGGAGTGCCGGGCCCGCGCAGCATGCCCGCGCACGCCACGCCCCGGCGCTCCATGTCCTGCATGGCCACCTGGAGCAGGCGCTGCCGGTCCTCGGCGGACACGGAGTCGTGGAAGGCCATCAGGTCCACGACCTCCGCGGTGAGCTCCCCCACGCCCGTCATCAGCAGGCTGTGGGAGCTGATGAGCCCGCGCACCTCGCCGTCCTGCTCCAGCACGAGGGTGTGGGGCACGTCCCGGTACTGGAGCTGGGCCGCCAGTTGCTCGGTCGTGTACGTGTAGCCCAGCGTCACCGGGCGCAGCATGTCGTGGACCAGCGTCGCGCAGCGGCCCAGGTCCGCCAGTTGATAGGGGCGGATGCCCTCGCGGTCCGCCTCGCGGAAGCGGTGCCGCAGGAAGGGCTGCGCCAGCGTGAACAGCCTCCGCTCGTTGTCCGTGAAGGACCAGCGGGCGAGCGCTCGCGCATCAAAGGCATACATCCACAGCCCGAGCCCACCGAAGAGGCGCGTGTTCCACGTCCTGTGCCAGAAGCCCGGCGGGCGGGGCTCCGTGGTCGTGAAGCCCAGGGTGAGCCGCGCCGCCCGGTCCTGGTGACGCCGGAGCATTTCCTGCGCCAGCTTCGCGCCAATGCCCTGCCCGCGATGGGAGTTCGTGACGGTGGCCCGGAGTCCATAGCTGCCGTCCACTTCCAGGCGTCCCAGGCGGAGCCTCGCGGGCTCCGCGAAGAGGGTCCCCACCAGCGTCTTCCCCTCGTACGCCGCCAGCAGGTAGTCGCGCGGCGCCCGCCCGCCCCGGAACAGCCGCCAGTCGCAGAAGCGCTTGTCCCAGACGGGCAGCGGCGCCGTCTTTCCGTAGGTGGACTGCCAGACGCGGTTGAGGAACCAGGAGGCCTCGGAGGCGTCGCCGTCGAACGTGCGCACCTCAATCATGGCCTGCCCCCGGGGACGGGATTCCGGAGCGCGAAGCCTCGCCATGCGCTTGCTTTCATGGCGTTGAAGGTAGGGAGGGCGGCCGTGCTGGAAAGCGGCTGCCGTGGACGGTTACGTCCTGGCTGTCATTGCGGCGTCAATGCCAGCCGTTCCGAGTGCGGTGGCCCACAGGCCCCGCGCCAGGAGGGCGGGGGAGTGTGCGAAGCCCACCGCCTCGCGCTCGCTCAAGGGGGCGGTGTGAGGGCGAAGTCCGCGTACACCGCGCCATGGTCGGAGCCGCCGTAGCCATCGCCGTCGCGGGCCACGCGGAAGGAGCCCGGCACGTAGGTGCCGCCCCCGCCGGGCGCGAGGAAGAGGTGGTCGATGGCCTGACCCCGGCCGGAATAGACATACGACCACGTCGCGCTCTCCGGCCGGTCCCTGGCGACGCGCAGGAGGCCCTGGTCCAGGGCGTTGATGGCGTCCGACCCGGGGACGTCGTTGAGGTCTCCGCCGAGCACCACCAGCGCGGAGGGGAACTCCTTCGCCGACTCCAGGAGGATGTCCCGCGAGGCATTGGCTTCCGCGATGCGGCGGCCGGGATCGTCGTCCACCTTGGAGCGGAAGTGCGCCGCGAAGACGATGACGTGCGCGCCGTCCACGTCCAGGTGCACCTCGAGCAGGTCGCGCGAGAAGCGGGTGGCCGAGCCGTCCGGCCTGTAGATGTATTGGCCGCGGTGGCTGCGCACTTCCGTGATGGGGAAGCGGGAGAGGACCGCCACGTCCACCGACGCCGCGGAGTAGGTCTCCCCGAGCCGCGAATAGGTGAACTGTGGAACCCGGCTCCGGAGCCCATCCAGCGAGGCCTGCGTCTCCACCTCTTCCAGCATCACGATGTCCGCTTCGAGCGCGGTGATGGCCCGGCCGAGCTGGTCCACCTGTGCCGCGAACTCCGCCTCGGTGGGCAGCTCCTCGTAGTTGGAGCCGCCGCAGGAGCCCGTGTCGCAGACGGTGTCGAAGAGGCGGTGCACATTGAACGCCGCGATGCGCACGCGGGTGTCGGACAGGGCCGGCGTCCCGCTGTCGGGCTGAGGGCAGTTGCCCTGGACACACGCCCCGGCGTCCGGAACCTGCAGGGGTTGAGGAGACGCACCGTCACAGCCCGCCAGGGCGAGCACCGCGCCCCACAGGGCGAGGTTCGAGCGAAGACGGAAGCGGAAGGGGGGCCGCGGCGAGGGTGACATCGGGGCGGCAACCTATCACCGCGCTTTCTCATGGGGCGGGCGGACCGGCTCGAAGTGTCCGACGACGCAGCGCGGCTCGCCCCTTCGGCCGTGCGCGGACTCCGGGTCCCGGTGAGGTGGACCCCGGGTGGAGGCTGTTCCATCGCTCCCGGGCCCGGCCGTGCCGACCGGCCACGGGAGGGCGGGCGCCGTTCGGCGTGGCTCCGCGACCGCTCGCCCCCGAGGCCTCCGACCGAGCCGCCGGGCGTGTGCATCCTGTCGTCATGTCGGGCGCGGACGCGCCCGCGAGGTGCCGACGCCATGAACCCGTCCGTTCCCATGTCCCCCCTTCCTCCTTCTCCCGCCCCTTCCGTCGCGGCACCAGCCCGGCCGCTGCTGCCCTGGGTGCGCGCCCCGCGCCGCACGCTGGCGGCGTCGCTCTCCCTGGGCGTGTTCGCGGAGGTCCTCCTCGACCGGGAGCGCTGGGGCCTGGGCTTCCCGCTCATGGTGGCGGCCCTGGTGGGCGCGCTCGCGTGGCTGGGCGGACGTGAAGGCTGGCAGCGCGCGCGGCCCAATGCGTGGCTGCTGGCCCCGCTGGGGCTGGTCAGCGCCTTCGTGGCGGTGCGGGACAGCTCCTGGCTCCTGGCGCTCAACGTGCTGACGGCGGCCGTGCTCCTGATGCTGCTCTCGCACTTCTGGGCCGCGGGCCGCCTGGAGCGGCTGGGGCTCACCGACTATGCCTCCGTCGTCCTCGGCTCCGCCGTGCAGACCCTGCGCTACCCACCGGCGCTCGTCCGGGACAGCGTGGACGTGCAAGGCCTCAAGGCCCACTCGCGCTTCCTGGGGGCGCTGTCGCGGGGCCTGCTGCTGACGCTGCCGGTGCTGTTCGTGTTCGGGCTGCTGCTCGAATCGGCGGATGGGGTCTTCTCCTCCACCATGCAGCGGCTGCTGTCCTTCGACCTGGGGCTGGACGTGGTGGTGGCGCGCGTCGTCGGCGTGGCGTTCAGCGCGTGCGTCGCGGCGGGCGTGCTGGGCCATGCGCTGCGCCGCCGCGCCTTGAAGGAGCTGGGGGACGCGGAGGTGACGTCCGCCACGCCGCGCCTGGGCTTCATTGAAGCGCTCATGCTCATCTTCGCCGTGGACGCGCTGTTCTTCGTCTTCGCGGCCTTCCAGGTGGCGTACCTGTTCGTCGGCGACGCGTCGTCCCCCGCGTCCGGCTACTCCTTCGCGGAGTACGCGCGGCGCGGCTTCTTCGAGCTGGTGGTCGTCTCCTCGCTCACGCTGGCGCTGGTGATGGCCCTGACGCGCTGGACGCGGCGCGAGACGCGCGTGGCGCAGACCGTCTTCCGCGCGGGCACGTCGCTGATGGTGGCGCTGACGCTGGTCATCCTCGCGTCGGCGATGCGGCGCCTGTCGCTGTACGAGGACGCGTTCGGCTACACGCTGCTGCGCGTGCACACGCATGTCTTCATGGTGGCGCTGGGCGCGGCGCTGGCGTGGCGCGCGGTGACGCTGTGGTGGAAGCAGGAGCGCTTCGCGGTGGGCGCCTTCGCCACGGCGCTGGGCGCGGTCCTGGTGCTCAACTTCCTCAACCCGGAGGCCTTCATCGTCCGCCACAACCTGGCGCGGTATGCGCGTACCGGGTCGTTGGACACCGAAATGTTCTATCACCTGTCCGCGGACGCCGTGCCCGGGCTGGTCCTGGCGGACTCCGCCGTCTCCAAGGACGACCCGTGGCGCCTGGCGCCCCTCCTGAACGAGCACCAGGAGCGGCTGTCCCAGGGGGACACGGTCCCGGAGTGGAACCTCTCTCGCTTCCTCGCGCGCCGGGCGCTCCTGCGGGCGGGAGGGTGGAGTGCGCCCGTGAATCCGTGAGGCACCCTGGCTAGATTGCGGCGCCATGATTGAAGTCGCCGGACGCCGTGCCTCGACGCTGCCCCCCATTCCCGCGGTCCTCATCGCCGTGGTGAGCGTGCAGGGGGGCGCCGCGCTCGCGAAGGGGCTCTTCCCCGTCCTGGGCGCGGCGGGGGCCGCGGGCCTGCGGCTGGTGCTCGCGTCGGCGATGCTGCTGGCCTACTTCCGGCCGCCGCTGTCGCGCTACACGCGGGCGCAGTGGGCGGCCATCGTGCCGTATGGCGTGGCGCTGGGCGTGATGAACCTCACGTACTACCTGGCCATCGCGCGCATCCCGCTGGGGCTCGCGGTGACGCTGGAGTTCGTGGGGCCCTTCGTGCTCGCGGTGGTGGGGTCGCGCAAGGCGCTGGACTTCCTCTGGGTGCTCTTCGCGGCGACGGGCATCGTGCTGATCACGCCCTGGACGGCACATCCCGGCGGGTTGGATCCGCTGGGCGTGGTGCTGGCGCTGACAGCGGGGGCGTGCTGGGCGCTCTACATCCTGATGGGCGGAAGGCTGTCGCGCCGCGTGCCGGAAGGGCAGGGCGTTGCGGCGGGCATGGTGGTGGCCATGCTGACGGTGCTGCCCTTCATGCTGCGCGAGGGCCACCTGGAGCGGCTGACGCCCGGCCTCTTCGCCGCGGGCCTGGGCGTGGCGCTGTTGTCCAGCGCGCTGCCGTACACGCTGGAGATGCGGGCGCTGGGGCAGCTCTCCAGCCGCACCTTCGGCATCCTGATGAGCCTGGAGCCCGGCGTGGCCACGGTGGTGGGCTGGCTGTTCCTGCGTGAGCACCTCACGCCCCTGCAATGGCTGGCGGTCGCGCTGGTGAGCGTCGCGTCCGCGGGGGCGACGCTGACGGCGAAGCAGCTCCCTCCGCCCGTGGAGGCGTGACGCCTGCTCAGAAGTCGTGGACGACGAGGTCGAACCGGCAGTGTCGCGCCAGCAGGTCCAGCAGCTCATCCAGCGGCGCGTTCAACCGGTGTCGGTAGAGGTCCAGGCCGACCAGGGATTGATCCACCTTCCACGCATCCATCGCATCGAGCATGGGACGCATCCGGCCGGTGAGCCACAGCCGGGTCCAGGCGCCTTGAGTCCGGGCCAGGATGGGGCGCCGGTCCTTCACAACCAGCTCGACCCACAGATGTCCCGACGTCTCGAGCGTGGAGCGGAAGCCCTTGGGCAGGAACGTGTATGTCTTCTCCCGCCAGCCTTCGGGATGCCGCTCCATCGTAGGCGTCAGGCAGACGAACTCCACCTCCGGCCACGCGATGAAGACAGGCTTCGCGAGCAGCGGCCGCAAGGTGGCGCCCTGCTCGTCGAAGTCGACGCGAAGCGGAAGGCTCCGGTGCGTGAGCACTCCTGCCATCAGGGAAGTGAATCCAGCGCCGCGAGCAGCCGCCCCACGTCCTCCGCCGTGTTGTAGTGCAGCAGCGAGGCGCGCACCGCGCCGTCGGGCATGAGCCCCAGCGCCTGCGCCGCCATCGTCGCGTAGTAGTGCCCCGCCGCGACGCCCACGCCCTGCTCGGCCAGGTGCTCGGCCACGGCGCGCGGTGCAAGGCCGGTCACGTTGAAGCAGAAGGTGGCCACGCGCCCGGTGGATGTCTTCGGCCCGTAGAGCTGGACTCGCGGGTGCCGCGACAGCTGCTCCAGCGCGGCCTCTAGCAGCGGCTGCTCCAGCTGCGCGATGCGCTGGAAGGCCCGCGTCAATCCCTCACGTCCCGGCTGGCCACCGCCCAGCACGTCACGCAGGTAGCGCAGCGAGCCCAGCCAGCCCGCCCAGCCTTCGTGGTTCGCCGTGCCCGGCTCGAACTTCTGCGGGCCGTCATCCGGCATGAACCACAGCTTGTCCGCCGGCAGTCCCGCGAGCAGCTCGCGCCGCACGAACAGACAGCCCAGGTGCGGACCGAAGACCTTGTACGGAGAGAACACGGCGAAGTCCGCGCCCCAGGCCCGCACGTCCGGCAGGTGGTGCGGACCGGAGTGCACCGCGTCCACGAACAGCCACGCGCCCACGCCGTGCGCCACCTCCGCCGCGGCGGCCACGTCCGGCGTCGCGCCCACGGAGTTCGCCGCCGCCGTCACCGCCACCAGCCGCGTGCGCGGCGTGACGAGCTTGCGCAGCTCCGCGGCCTCCAGCCGGCCCTCGGGCCAGCTCGCGCGCCAGGTCGTCACCTTCACGCCCTGCGCCTCCAGCGCGCGCCACGGGGCCGCGTTGGATTCGTGCTCCAGCTCGGAGATGACGACCTCGTCGCCTGCCTGGAAGAGGCGCGAGAAGGCCCGGCCCACCTGGAAGGTGAGCGCGGTGGCGCTGGGCCCGAGCATCACCTCGTCGGGCCGGCAGTTGAGGAACTCCGCCGTCTCCTCGCGCGCCCGGGCCTTGAGCGCGGTGGCCACTCGGGAGGCGGGGTAGGGCTGGCCCACGTTGCAGCTGCCGCCTGAGAGGAATTGATGGATGGCGTCGATGCAGTGCGTGGGCACCTGCGCCCCGGCGGCGTTGTCCAGGTAGCTGAAGCCGGACCGCAGGGCGGGGAAGTGCTCGGCGAAGGGGGAGGGCATGGGGCGCGAAGCATAGCCCTCCGCCCTCCCGGAGGCGCGCCGGACTACGGCGTGCCGAAGTCCTGCGTCCAGTAGGACTTGTAGGTGCTGGACGGTGCGTTGAAGTAGCCGACGCCCGTCTGCGTCAGCGCGCCGTTCATGATGTTGTTGCAGTGGCCCGTGCTGGCCATCCAGCCGGTCACCACCGCCGCCGGGGTGCCGTAGCCCGCGGCGATGTTCTCCGCCGCCGTCCGGTAGCTGTAGCCCGCGGAGGTCATGCGCTGCCACGGCGTGGTGTTGCCCGTGCCCGTGTGGCTGAAGAAGTTGTTCGTGCCCATGTCCTTGGAGTGCTTGCGCGCCGCACAGCGCAGCCTCGTGTCCAGCGTGAGCGGACCCACCGCCGGCTTCGCCACGCCGCCACAGGTGGCGCCCGCCGCGCGGCGCTGGTTGACGAGCGTGAGCACGTCGTTCTCGAACTGCACCCAGGCCGGGTCCCACGTCGTCACGTCGTCGCAGTAGGCGGCGCTCGCGCTCAGCCCGTTGCCGGCGACCTCCGTCTGGACCGGCGGCACCACGACGCCTTCACCCTGCGACGTGGGCGCCTCCTCGCCTCCACAGCCACCCAGCAGGGCAGCGGTGCTCAGCAACGTCAGACACAGCGAACGGGGCGTGGGCTTCATGGACAGACCTTTCACCGGCGGGGGCCGGTCAGGGGAGGGGTTCAGCGAGATGCATCTTTGTCCATGATTCCAGGTTTCGACCATGGACACTCCGTGCATTGTGATTGACGGGTGCGAGGGCAGGGTTGTGTCGACGGTATCGGTGACGGAAAGTTCCTTCCCGTGAAGACGCCTTCCGCTGTGCCTGCCGTTCGTTCCGTGGTGCTGGACACCAACGTGGTGCTGGACGTGTTCGTCTTTGACGACGCATTCACTCGGCCGTTGAAGGAGGCGCTGCGTTCAGGCGCGCTGACGGCGTGGGCGGACCGGCACACGCTGAAGGAGCTGGCGCTGGTGCTCGCCTATCCCTCGTTCAAGCTGGCGGCGGACGCGCAGCGGGCGGTGCGCGATGCGTACAGCGCGCTCGTGCGTGTCGCGGACGGGGAGGGGGCTCCGGTGGAGCTGCCGCCGTGCAGGGACCGGGATGATCAGAAGTTCCTCGCGCTGGCCGCGCGCGCGGGGGCCGCGTGGCTGGTGAGCAAGGACAAGCGCGTGCTGTCCATGGGCGGTGGGCGGCGGCTGCCGTTCGACGTGCTCACGCCGCGCCGTGCCTCGCAGGTGCTGGAGGCGGAAGGCTTCACGCGGAGCGTTTGAGACAGGCATGAAGCAGGCAGGCAGGGGTGCGTACGCGCAGTCAAAATCGCGCTCCGCGCTTGGTGGCCTGCGCATCTCGGGTCATCCTTCGGCCCGGTGCGTTCCTCACTCCTGATCCTCCTGCTCTGCGCCGGCTGTGCCGCGCGTGTCGTCACCCCCGTCCCGGCGCCTGCTCCGGCACCGGCCCAGGCCGCGTCAGCGATGCCGCCCGTGGAGACTCCGGCCGCGACGCCGCCCGCGCAGGCCGCGGCTCCGGCCCCGGGTGCGCCCCAGCAGGCCACGCCTCCGGTCAGCGCGTCCGGTGCCCCCGCCGCGATGCCGTCCCCGGCGGAGGTGGCCGCCGTCGTCACCGACGCCGCCGTGCGTGAGAACCCCTGCCCGGTGGAACCGGAGGAGGAGGACGACGAGGCCACCGCCGCCACCGACGACGAGGGCGTGAGCGAGGAAGGCGAGATGCAGGCGCCGCTCGCGCCCGCCGCGCCCGCGGGGCCGCTGTACACCGCCGACCTGTCCGACGAGGCGCTCACCGAGGCGTGGAAGAAGGACCCGTCCACGCTGGGCTCCATGTCCATCGGCTTCGTGGAGAGCGGCCGGCAGCTCAACAGCGTGCGCGTGCCGGATGACAAGGATTGGCTCGTGGTGTCGCCGGAGATCGCCTACGGCACGCAGGAGACGGTGGACTACGTGGTCGCCGCCATCCGCGCCGTGCGCGCGCAGTACCCGAACGTGCCCCCGCTGCGCGTCAACCGCCTGTCCACCAAGGACGGCGGCTATCTGCGCCCGCACAAGAGCCACCAGAACGGCCGCGACGTGGACCTGGGCTTCTACTACCCGACGGCGGAGCCGGTGCGTGAGCGCGAGCGGGAGCGCTACATCGACGTGGCCATGAACTGGGCGCTGGTGCGCTCGCTGGTGGTGAACACCGACGTGCAGATGATCCTCGTGGACAAGCGCGTGCAGAAGGTCCTGTACGACTACGCGCTGTCCATTGGCGAGGACAAGGCGTGGCTGGATTCGCTGTTCAACGCGGGCTTCAACTCACTCATCAAGCACGCGCGCCGGCACCGCGACCACTTCCACGTGCGCTTCTTCAACGGCCGCGCGCAGGAGCTGGGCCGCCGGGTGGCGCCGCTGCTGGCGCTGCAGCCGGACCAGAACCTCATGATGTACAAGGTCCGCAACGGGGACACGCTGGGCGGCATCGCGATGCGCCACAACTCCAGCGTGGTGGCCATCAAGAAGGCCAACCGGATGCGCAACACGTTCCTGAGCATCGGCCGGCGGCTGGTGATTCCGCTGAAGGGGCCGTGCACGCACTGCCCCATCCCCCCGCCGGTGCAGCTGCCGCCGCGCCGGATGCCTCCCCAGACGCAGGCCCCCGCTTTGGTGAACACGGCGCCCGCGGCTTCGGGCAAGCTGCCCAACCCGTGTACTCCCGCCGCGCCGGCACCGACGCCGGTGGCCGTCCCCACGGGTGTTCCGTCCGGTCTGTCGACCGCACGCTGAAAGGGCTTCTGTTTCCATGGCAACTCCGCACATCTCCGCGTCCCCCGGTGACTTCGCCGAAGTGGTCCTCATGCCGGGCGACCCGCTCCGGGCGCGCTACATCTCCGAGCGCTTCCTGGAGAACGCGCGCCCCGTTACGGCGGTGCGCAACATGCTGGGCTTCACCGGCACCTTCCGGGGCAAGCGGCTGTCGGTGATGGGGCACGGCATGGGCGTGCCGTCCATCTCCATCTACGCGACGGAGCTGGTGAAGACCTATGGCGCGAAGGTGCTCATCCGCGTGGGCAGCTGCGGCGCGCTGCGCACGGACGTGAAGCTGCGCGACGTCATCGTGGCGATGGGCGCGGGCACGGACTCCAACGTGAACCGCATGCGCGCCATGGGCCACGACTTCCCGGCGGTGGCGGACTTCACGCTGGCCCGGCGCGCGGTGGAGGCGGCGGAGAAGCGCAACAGGCCGGTGCGCGTGGGCAACGTCTTCACGTCCGACCTCTTCTACCACCCGCAGGAAGCGCTCAACGCGACGCTGGCGAAGATGGGCATCCTGGCGGTGGAGATGGAGATCGCCGGCCTGTACGGCGTGGCGGCGGAGTTCGGCGCGCGCGCGCTGGCCATGCTCACGGTGTCGGACCACATCCTCACCGGCGAGCACCTGTCGCCGGAGGACCGTCAGACGACGTTCGACGAGATGATCGAGCTGGCGTTCGACGTGGCCGCCTCCGAGGCGTGAGGGACCGAGCCATGGCCTTGCCTCCCCGCAGGGGCCCGGGTTCCCCGCTGGCGCGCAAGGCCGCGCAGCGCACGCCGGGCCACCACTACAACGCGAGCTTCCTGGCCTCGGCGGACCGCGCGGAGATATTGGCGTGGTTGGGCACGCTGCACCCGCTGTGGGAGGAGCGCTATTCGAAGCACTTCCCGCCGCCGGAGGGGCAGCAGCAGCGGCGGTTGCTGCGGCCGGTGTACTGGCTGGGCAACTGGCAGTTCGCGTGCCTGGACTACTACCGGCCTCCGAAGGGCGTGAAGGACCGCTGCGTGAAGGCGGAGCCATTCCCGGCGGTTCTGCAGCGGCAGATCGTGAAGGTGGAGGCGCTGGCGCGGCGGATGTTCCGGGGCCCGGACATGCCGCAGGGCTGGCACCTCAACACGTGCTTGGTGAACTTCTACGGCAGCCGGTTGGAGGATGGCCGCTGGGTGGACACCGCGCGCGTGGGCGAGCACAAGGACTTCGAGCCGGGCCCGGTGGCGTCGCTGTCGCTGGGGGAGCGCGCGCTCATCCAGTTCGTCACGTCCACGCGGCCCGGCGAGCGCGACGCGGTGGTGCTGGAGCAGTGGCTGGATGACGGGTCGCTGCAGCTCTTTGGCGGGGCGCAGTGGAAGGAGCAGACGTTCCACCGGGTGCAGCGGGTGGACACGCGCGCGGGCCACGTGATGCCGCCGGAGCTGCCGGACTTCCGCACGCGGCGCATCAACCTGACGTTCCGCTATGTGCCGGACGCGCACGTGACGCCGTTCGCGGCGCTGAGCCCGGAGGCCCGCGAGGACGTGCGTCCGTACATGGCGACGCTCGCGAAGGGCAGCCGCTTCTTCCGTGAGGAGCTGGCGCGCGAGCCGCCGGTGAAGGCGGAGTAGGGCGCGGCGCGTCCGGAGCGGCGCGGTTCGAACTGGTCCGACTGTCGGACCGGTTGCCGCTGTTCGGTTGAGGCGGAAAGCCCCGGGACTGGCGGCCGACGAGGGTGGCCCGATGGGGAACGTCCGCGGAGGTCTGAACTGGTCCGACTGTCGGACCGGTTGCCGCTGTTCGGATGAAGCGGACAGCCCGGGCCTGGAGGCCGACGAGGCCGGTCCGCTGGGGGCCACCGCAGTGGCTGAACTGGTCCGACTGTCGGACCAGTTCATGCGGTGCGCTCCGGATGGGCCGCCCCCGCGGGGCTCTCAGCCCCGGGGACGGACCTCAGGTCTGAAGGCTCAGGAGGAGCCCGTCTCGGGGTTCGAGGACGAGGCCGCGGGCGGACGGCCCACGTAGCTCACCTGGGGCGCGGCACCGCGGGAAGGACGTCCCGCGCCGCGCTCCGGACCCTGACGGGGCATCCGGGGGCCGTTGTTGGGCAGGTTGCCTCGCGCCTCGCGGGGATTCGCTCCCGGGCCCCGGCCGTTCTGGCGCGGCTCGTCGCCCTGCTGCGGCCGGCCGTTCATTCGCGGCTCGCCGTTCTGCTGGGGCGCGCCGTCCTGGATGGAGCCTTTGTTGCGCGGAGGCCGACCGTTCATACGGGGGCCGTCATTGCGCTGCTGCCCGTTCGCGCGGGACTCGCCGGACGGTTGCGCCGTGCCGTTCATCCCGGCTCCGTCCTGTGCGTGCCGCGCCGGAGCTTCGGACATCCAGTCGCCGCCGTCCTGCCGGGGCTGGCCGTTCGTGCGCGCCTGCGCTCCAGCGCCATCCTGGCGGGATCCGCCGTTCTGCTGCGGCCGGCCATTCGCGCGCCACTCGCCGCGCGGCGGTCGGCCGTTCTGCCTGGGCTCGCCGTTCTGCTGCGGCGCCTGACCGTTGGTCCCCAGCTCGCCATGGGGCTGACCGTTCATTCGCGGCTCGCCTCCATACGGCTGACCGTTCTGGCGTGACGGACCGTTCTGGCGCTGCGGAGCCTGGCCGTTCTCGCCGTGCGCCTGGCCGTTCATGCGACCGTTCTGCCGCTGCGGGGCCTGCTCGTTCGGAACCGACTCACCGCCGGGGGCTTGGCCGTTCATGCGTGGCTGACCGTTCTGCCGCTGCGGGCCGTTTTGCCGCTGTGCGGCCTGCCCGTTCTCGCCGTACGGCTGGCCGTTCTGGCGCTGCGGGCCGTTCTGACGCTGCTGCGCCTGGCCGTTCATGCGCTGGCCGCTCTCACCATGCGGCTGGCCATTCATACGTGGCTGGCTGTTCTCGCCGTGCGCCTGGCCATTCATGCGCTGACCGTTCTCGCCGTGCGCCTGGCCGTTCATGCGCGGCTGGCCGTTCTCGCCGTGCGCCTGGCCGTTCATGCGCGGCTGGCCGTTCTCGCCGTGCGTCTGGCCGTTCATGCGCTGCTGGCCGTTCTCACCATGCGGCTGGCCGTTCATGCGCGGCTGCCCGTTATCACCGTGCGGCTGGCCGTTCATGCGCGGCTCACCGTTGGGCGAACGCGGCGGACGTCCATCGCGGCGCGGCTCGTTGCGCGGGTTGCCGTTGCGCGGACCGCCCTGCTGCGGCCGGCCGTTCGCGCGCGCATCCGCCTGTGCCGCCGGAGGATTCGCTCCCTGCGCCGGAGCGCCGTTGCGCGGTGCTCCCTGCTGCGGACGCCCGGGGTTGCCGTTGGGCCGATTGTTGTTGCCCGCGCCCTGCTGCGGACGCGCCCCCGCGTTCTGCTGCGGTCCCGCGCTGCCGGGCCGGGGCGCATTGCCGTTGCGCGGCGGCGGCTTGCCGCCGAACCCACCACGTCGGCGCCCATCCCGCGGGCTCGACGTGACGACCGGCCGCCCGCGCTCGCCGCCACCCTGGCGCAGCACCAGCGCCTCCAGCGCGCGCAGCTCCGCCTCCTCCTCGCTGAGCCCTTCCTCCACCGCCGCCACGGGCGCCGGAGCCGGACGGAACTCGTTGCGCCGGGGCTGCTCCTCCAGCGGATAGCGCTCCTGCCGGGAGCCCTGGCGGCCGGGGCCCCCCTGCTTGCGAGGCGCCTCGCGGAACGTGCCCGACGGCATGAAGTCCGGCGTCAGGTCGCGCCGCACGTACGCGTTCCAGATTTCACCCGTGTCGCCCGCACGGCTCGCCAGCCGGGCCGAAAAGCCCGCCAGGAACTCCCGCACGTTGTCCAGGTCGCGGCGGAAGTAGAACTCCGCCTGGCTGTTGCGAGCCGCCGCCACCGTCTGCGGAAAGTCGATGATGGTCGGCCCGGAGCCGCTCATCAGGATGTTGTAGGGCGACAGGTCCCCGTGAATGAGGTCCGCGCACAAGGTGCGAATCACCTGGGCCCGCAGGTCCAGGTAGAGGGCCTCGGCCTCCTCGGGCGTCTGGGGCGGGGCCTCCACGAGCCGGGGCGCGGGCTGGCCTTCCGCGTCCAGCACCAGCTCCATCAGGAGGATGCCCTCGTAGAACATCACGGGCGTGGGCACGCGCACACCTTGCGCGTGCAGCTTGTAGAGCGAGTCCGCTTCCGCGTTCTTCCACGCCTCTTCCGCGGCGGCCTGCCCGAAGCGGCTGCCCTTCTCCATGGCGCGGCGCGTGCGCGAGTTGCGCACCTCGCGGCCTTCCTTGTAGCCGGAGTTGTTGCGGAAGTTGCGCTCGTGGCGCTCCTTGTACAGCTTCGCTGCGACGACCTGGCCGGCGTGCTGGACGAGCCACACCTCCGCCTCCTTCCCCGTCTTCAGCTGGCCGATGACGGCGTCGATGATGCCGTCGGCGAGGAGGGTCTCGAGGGAGTCATTCATTCTTAGGCAAAAGGCCGGAACGGCACGGGGCGGGGAGCTTCAGTCGCTGCGCACATCGGCGGCCCCTGCACGCCATGATGCACGTTGGAGATGAGAACACCGGGCAGCCCCTGATTTCCATCGCCGTCACGCTGAGCGTCATCCAGAAGGCCCACGGACCGCTTGCTAGCAGCTTGGGAAGCAGGGGGCCAGGGGTGCCCCCGTCCCGGTATCCTGTTCGCCGTCCATCCCTGCCCGGGGACCGGATTGACGTCCGCCAGCGTCCAACCGGTTTTTCCACCAGGAGCGTTTCCGCCCATGAAGGTCCTACTCGCGTGGGGTGTCCTGCTGGCCTCGCTATGCGCCCACGCCGAGGACCGGGTCGCGGAGGCCCGGAAGCGGCAGACGGCCGGCCTGGTCCGGCTGTTCAAGGACGCGGGGCTGTCCTGGCCCCCGGAGGAGCTCTACCTCCGGGCCTTCAAGGCCGAGCGCGAGCTGGAGGTCTGGGCGGGGCGCAAGGGCCAGCCGCTGGTGAAGGTGCGGACCTACCCCATCTGCGCGGCCTCCGGCGAGCTGGGACCCAAGCGGGCCTACGGCGACCTGCAGGTCCCGGAGGGCTTCTACACGGTGGACCTCTTCAACCCGAAGAGCGCGTACCACCTGTCCATGCGGGTGAGCTACCCGAACGCGCTCGACCGCAAGCTGGGCGCCGCCAACCCCGGGGGGGACATCTACATCCACGGCGACTGCGTGAGCATCGGCTGCATGGCCATCGAGAACGGACCCATCGAGGCCCTCTACGTGATGGTGTCCGAGGCCCGCGCGCGCATGGGCCGCGACGTGCCGGTGCACGTCTTCCCGCGCCGGCTGGACGCGGCGGGGCTCGCGGCGCTGGAGGCCCTCGCCGGCGTCCCCGAGGCACGCAAGGCCTTCTGGCGCGGCCTGGAGCCGGGCTACCGCCTCTTCGAGGAGTCCCGGCGTCCCCCTCGGGTGAAGGTCGACACCGCCGCGTCCGCCTACGTGGTGACGCCCGCTCCCCAGGCCCGGGCGCACTGAGGAGCTGGTAGAACCCTCGGGTGGATGGGCCGCTCGGCCGGAGCCGGCTCTTGGGGAAGAAGCGCACATGAAATCGACTGTCTCGTCGCAGGAGTCCGGAGTCCCTGGGGGCGCTCGCGCGCTCACGTCCCTCACGACGACGGAGCTGGCCGCGGCCTTGCGTGAGCGGCACGTCAGCGCGGTGGAGGCGCTGGACGCCTTCATCGCCCGTGCCCGTCAGCTCAACCCCGCGCTCAACGCGGTGGTGACGTGGGACGAGGCCCAGGCCCGGAAGCGGGCGGAAGCGGCGGACGCGGCGCTGGCCCGGGGCGAGCTGTGGGGCCCGCTGCACGGCGTGCCCTTCACGGTGAAGGACGCGTACAGCACCCAGGGGCTGCGCACGACGTCCGGCCATCCGGCCTTCGCGGAGTACGTGCCCGCGCAGGACGCGACCGTGGTGGCCCGGCTCAAGGCCGCGGGGGCCATCCTCTTCGGCAAGACGAACCTGCCGCCGTTCGCGGGGGACTTCCAGACGGACGGGCCTCTCTGGGGCCGGACGAACAACCCGCATGACCTGGGGCGCACGTCGGGCGGCTCCAGCGGTGGCTCGGCGGCGGCGGTGGCGGCGGGGCTCACCCCGTTCGAGGTGGGCAGCGACATTGGCGGCTCCATCCGGCAGCCGGCGCACTACTGCGGCATCGTGGGCATCAAGCCCACGGAGCACCGCGTCTCCACCTTCGGCCACGTCCCGGACCCGCCGGGCGGGCCGCGCCACGTGCGCCACATGGCCTGCTCGGGGCCGCTGGCGCGCTCGGTGGCGGACGTGCGGCTCATCCTGTCGCTCATCGAGGGCGCGGATCCGCGAGCCCCGGAGGTGCCGCCCGTCGTGCCGGTGGGGGCCGCGAAGCCCCGGGCCCTGAAGGGGCTGAGGCTGGCGTGGGCGGACACGCTGGGGCCCTTCCAGGCGGACCGCGAGACGCGGGAGTTGCTCCAGCGCTTCACCGCCGCCGCGCGCGCGGAGGGCGCCGTGGTGGAGCAGGCGGTGCCGCCGGGGCAGGACTTCACGGACCTCGTGGAGGTGTGGGGGCTGATGCAGGGCGGGGAGGTGGGCGCGCCTCTGCCCCCGCCCGTGCGCGAGGGCTACCAGCAGCAGTTCCTTCCCCTCGAACGCGACCTGCTGGCGAGGGCCATCGTGCAGGGCACGCGCGTGGACATGACGGGCTACGGCGCGGCGCTGACCCGGCGGGACGGGCACATCACGCTGCTGGAGGAGTTCCTGGCCGGCTGGGACGCGTGGCTCGTGCCGGTGGCGATGACGGCCGCGCCGGTGCACACGCCGTTCGGTGCGCCGGTGGAGGTGGACGGGGTGCCGCGCGAGTACCTGGAGGCCTTCGGCGGGTTCACCAGCCTGTTCAACGCGACGGGGAGCCCCGTCGTGGTGTTCCCGATGGGGTGCACGTCGGCGGGGCTGCCGGTGGGCGTGCAGCTCGTGGGGAGGCGGTGGGCGGACGGGGCGCTGCTCGACGTGGCGGAGGCGCTCCTGCCCCTGGGCGGTGGCGTGCGGTGGCCCCCGGCGTTCACGCCCTGAGTCAGTAGACGCGCAGCAGGCGCGAGCGGCATTCGAAGTGCGGGTTGCGCAAGTCGATGACGTAGACCTCGCCGGTCGTCTCCTCGAAGTTTCCGGCGAGGAAGCCCGCGGCGGCCAGGGCGGCGAGGTAGACGTTGTCGGTGCCCTGCTTCATGTCGCTGAGCTTGCGCGCGTAGACGACGCGCCCCTCCACGGCCCACACGCTGCGGATGCCGTCGGTGTGCACGCCCATGGCGTCCGAAGGCGGCGCGGGGAACTTCGCCAGCGCGGGCGGGACGGACTGGAGCACGTAGTCGTCGTAGGCACGGTTGCCGCTGCGGCTGATGAGCTTCACCTCGCGCAGCGTGCCGTCCGCGCCCTGGAGCAGCTCCAGCGTGACGACGAGCTTCATGGTGCTGACGCCGTGGGCGAAGTCCTGGAGCTCCTCGCCCGCCTGGGTGAGGCCGCGCAGCCGGTTGTAGCCGGGTTCGTTCCGGGCTCGCCGCGCGATGAGTTCGCCCGGCTTGGGGGCCTGCCGGGGCCCGGGCATGCTCCCGGGGGAGCCGGTGGCGCCGAACTGCCGGGCCTTCTCCGCGTAGGAGTACAGCAGCTGCTTGGGGAAGCTGGGCATGTCGAAGAGGGGCGGGGCGTCCATCTGCTTCTCCAGCTGCGCGCGCAGCTGGCCGAAGTAGGGATGGATGCGGCCGGTGTCCACGCGGTCGCGTGCGCGGCGCTCGTCGACGATGCCCTGCACGCGCTCCGACACGCGAGCGTGCTCCTCGGCGGCGAGGGATTCAGCGGACAGGCTCGGGTCGCCGGGGCGCAGCGTGCGGCCTCCCCCGCGCGAGTTCTCCGGCGTCGTGATGATCACCCCGGAGTTCGAGCCCGGGGAGGGAAGCAGGTTCGGCGGAAGGGTGACCGGAGGCTGGGCGAGAGGGGCATCCGCCGTGGGCCGGTCCCCGTCCGGAGTCGGCCCGCGGGTCGAGATGCCGGTGCGGGGGAGGTCGTCCGCGGGAGGGCGCGGGGCCTCCTCGGCGGGAGGCGGCGTGTTCTCCGAGGGCTCGCGCGTCGCGGTCGCTGGCGGTGTCCCGGCCGGTGCGTCCTTCGACGGCACGCGAGGCTCCCGCGCCGCCACGGCCGGAGGCGGTGAGGCCGGCTCGTTCTTCGACGGCGTGCGCGGCTTCGAGGATGGCGGTGGATTGGCCGGTGGCTCACGCGTCGCCACGGGGGGCGGCGGAGTGCTGTCGCTCCCCGGCGGGGAGGCGGGCTTCTGGGCCGGCGGTGTCGTGGAAGCGACGGAGGGCGAGGAGATGATCTCCACCTCGACCGACTTCTCGCGCATCCGGGCCAGGCGCCCGTTGGACGACGGCGAGGGCTCCATGGTCCACAACAGCCCGAACACGAGGGCGTGCAGCACCAGGGAGATCAGCCCGGCCCATCCGAGTCGTCGCAGGCGCCGCATGCTCGGACGCTTCCAGAAAGGCCTCCCAGTCACAACCAAACTGCACACCTGCGTTCGCGAACCGACGTACCCCCCGCCGAGCAGGCGACCCTTCAACGGCTGGAACGTCCCCAGGGTGACTCGACGCAGGCCATGAGTCCTGCTGTGCTGCCGCCCTTCCGCGTGCCTCCCATGCCCCTTGCCTGTCTGGACGAACCCACGTTCATGGACCTCCTGCTCGGGACGCTGCCGCCCGACAGGGCCGCGCTCGTCGACGAGCACCTGGACACGTGCCCCTCTTGCCGGCGCATGGTGTCCGAGGCGCTGAAGGTGCAACCGCCCTCCACCGCCCCCGAGCCCGCTCCGGAGGAGGAGGTCCTCGACAGCCAGCTGGCGACGCTGGCCGTGGACCCGTGGCGAGGCAAGAAGCCGCGCCTGCGCCTGCCCACTCCGCCCCTCGCACGCGGGACGGCGGTGGGCCGCTACCTCATCCTGGAGATGCTGGGCGTGGGCGGGATGAGCGTCGTGTACGCCGCCTATGATCCGGAGCTGGACCGCCGCGTCGCGCTCAAGCTCCTCCAGGTGGAGGCGCTGGGGTTGGGCGCGGAGGCCGGCCGCTCGCAGGTGCTGCGCGAGGCGCAGGCCATGGCCCGCGTCTCCCACCCGCACGTCGTCTCCGTCTTCGACGTGGGCACCTTCGGCCGGCAGGTCTTCCTGGCCATGGAGCTGGTGGACGCGCACACGCTGCGCAAGTGGGAGCACGACGGTCCGCACCCGTGGCGCCAGGTGGTGGAGGTCTTCATCGCCGTGGCCCGGGGGCTCGCCGCGGCGCACGCGGTGGGCGTCGTGCACGGCGACGTGAAGCCGGAGAACATCCTCGTCGGCCAGGACGGCCGCGTGCGCGTCACCGACTTCGGCCTGTCGCGCTTCATGGCCAGCCCCCTGGCCCCGCCGGTGACACCCGGAGGCCCCACGCGTCCGCGCGCCATGGAGGGCGGCACGCCCGCGTACATGGCCCCGGAGCAGTTCCCGCCGGAGGAGCGCACCGACGCGCGCAGCGACCAGTTCGGCTTCTGCGTCGCACTCTACGAAGGCCTCTACGGCGAGCGCCCCTTCGCGGGCTCCACGGTGGAGGAGCTGTCCCAGGCGGTGCACGCGGGGCGCGTGAAGGGCGTGCCCCGGCACTCCGGCGTGCCGCAGTGGCTGCGCAAGGTGGTGGTGAAGGGCTTGTCGGTGAAGCCGGAGGAACGCCACGCGTCCATGGAGGCGCTCATCGCCGCGCTGCAAGCGGACCCCGCGTCGCTCCGGACGCGGCGGCTGCGCGTGGCCGGGGCGTCGCTGCTGCTGTTGTCCGCGGTGGGCCTCACGCACGTCCTCCACGGCCGCGACCCCACGGGCTGCGAGGGCGCCGCGCGCGCCATGGACGGCGTATGGGACGCCCCCCGTCAGCAGGCGGTGGAGGCGGCCTTCGTCGGCACCCAGCGCCGCTTCGCGCACGACGCCTTCCGCCACGTGCGCCGGAGCCTGGACGCGTACACCGCCGCGTGGGTGACGACGCGCACGGCGGCGTGCGAGGCCACCCGTGTGCGGCATGAGCAGAGCGAAGCGGTGATGGCGCTGCGCATGCGCTGCCTGGACGCGCGGCTCGCGGACGTGGCCGCGCTCACGCAGCTGTTCACGCAGGCGGATCCGGACCTCGTGGAGCGGGCGCCCCGCGCGGTGGAGGGGCTGGCGCCGCTGGCGGGCTGTTCGGACGTGGAGGCGCTGACGTCGCGAGGCCACTCCTCGCCGGATGACGCCGCCGCGAGGGACAGGACCGTCGCGCTGCTCCAGGCGCTCGTGGACGCCAGGGCCCTGCGCGCCGCCGGCCGCTATTCGCAGGGCGTGGCGCGCGTGGAGCCCGTGGCCCAGGCCGCGCGCGCCGCGGGGGACTGGTCCGGCGCCGCGGACGCGCTGCTGCTGCTCGCGGAGCTGAAGGACGGGGCAGGGGACTACCGGGGCGCGGAGGCCACGGTGCTCCAGGCCGCGTGGAGCGCGGAGGCCGGCCGCAACGACGACGCCGCCGCCCGGGCGTGGACGCTGGCGGTGCGCATCACGGGCGAACGGCTGGACCACTACGCGCAAGGGCAGCAGGCCGCGGAGCGCGCCAGCGCCGCGGTGGAGCGGCTGGGCGGCAGCAGGGAGCTGGCCGGCGCGCTCGCGATGAACCTGGGCCGGCTCCTGTCGCGCCAGGGCCGCTACCCGGAGGCCCACGAGCAGCTCACCCGCGCGCTGTCCTTCCTGGAGAAGCGCTTCGGTCCGGAGGCCCTGGAGGTCGCGGACGTGCGCGTGGAGCTGGGCACCGTGCGCCGCTCGCAGGGGCGCGCGGAGGAGGCCCTGGGCCTGTACGAGCGCGCCCTGGGCACCGTGCGCGGAGCGCTGGGGCCTGAACATCCGGACGTGGCGCGCATCCGGCTGGAGCAGGCCAGCGTGCGCTGGCAGCAGGGCGACTTCGTGCAATCGGAGCGGCTGGCCCGGGGCGCGCTGGCGCTGCTGGAGCGCTCGCTGGGACAGGACCACCCGCAGGTGGCGGACGCGCTCAACAGCCTGGCGCTGGCGCTGCAGTACCAGGGCAAGCGCGAGGAGGCGCTGCCCCTCTACGAGCGCGCGCTGCACATCGCGGAGACGACGGAGGGGCGCGACAGCTCCACCGTGGCCATCATCGTCAACAACATCGGCACGCTGCTGGTGCACCTGGGCCGCCTGGAGGAGGCCACCCAGCGCTTCGCCACGGCGCTCGAGCAGGTGGAGAAGAGCCTGGGCCCGGACCACCCCACGCTGGCGCTGGTGCTCCGGGGCATGGGCCAGACGCTCAGCTACCGCAACCAGCCGGACCAGGCCCTGCCGTACTTCCAGCGCGCCGCCGCGCTCCAGACGTCCCTGCCGGACGACGTGAACGGCGGCTGGACGGGGGCCCTGGTGGACCTGGGGCGGACGTACATGGTGCTGGGCCGTCCGCGCGAGGCGCTGGCCCCGCTGGAGAAGGCCGTCGCGGGCTGGGAACGCGCCCATCCCCGTCCTGCGGAGCGCCCCGCCGCGCGCTACATGCTGGGCCGCGCGCTGTGGGACGCGAAGCAGGACCCGGCCCGGGCCATCCGGCTCGTCGCCGAGGCCCGCCAGGAGGCCGCCGCGCTGCCCGACGAGGAGTCCTCCGTGCCGGAGCTCCGCCAGGCGATGGACCGGTGGATCGCCAGGCTGCCCCCCAACGCGCGCAAGGACCTCAAGGCCGCCATGGCCACGCCGAAGCCCGCGGACCCCTCCCGGGACGCCCTCACCCGGTGAGCGCTCCGCCGGCGACGCGAAAGCCCCGAGCCGCCAGCCGCTCCCAACCCCGACGGGCGGCACCAGGGCGGGCGCGAGGGGGCCACGTTATACGGAGGGTGGAATGACGCTCACGGACTCCCCTGTCGCCGCCCTTCCGCCCGAAGCGGGCGTGGACGCCCTGACCTCGCTCCTGCGCGGACGCCGCGTCGTGGTGCTCACGGGCGCCGGATGCAGCACCGAGTCCGGCATCCCCGACTATCGCGGCCCGGAGACGCGCCACAAGGTGCGCAACCCCATCCAGCACCGCGAGTTCCTGCACAAGCCGGAGGTGCGCCAGCGCTACTGGGCGCGCAGCCTGCTGGGCTGGCCGCGCTTCACCTCCGCCCGTCCCAACGACGCCCACTTCGCGCTGGCCGCGCTGGAGAAGGCGGGCGTGGTGCCCGGCCTCATCACCCAGAACGTGGATGGCCTGCACCACGCGGCGGGCAGTGAGCGCGTGCTGGAGCTTCACGGCGCGCTGTCGCGGGTGCGCTGTCTGGCGTGCGGCGCGCAGGAGCCCCGCGCGTCGCTCCAGGCGCGGATGCTGGGCCTCAACCCGGACTTCGCGCACGCCGTCGTGGAGCTGCGTCCGGACGGCGACGCGGAGCTGCCGCCAGAGGCGATGGAGGGCTTCCACGTCCCCGCGTGCACGCGCTGCGGCGGGACGCTGAAGCCGGACGTGGTGTTCTTCGGCGACAACGTCGCGGCCCCGCTGGTGCAGGACGCGTTCGCGCTGGTGGAGGAGGGGGACGCGCTGCTGGTGGTGGGCTCGTCGCTGACGGTCTACTCCGGCTACCGCTTCGTCACCCGCGCCGCGGAGCGGCACATGCCCATCGGCATCCTCAACATCGGGGAGAGCCGGGGCGACTCCCTGGCGGATGTGCGCGTGGAGGCGAGGGCGGGCGACGTGCTGCCCCGGCTCGCCCAGGCGCTGACCCGCGCCTGACGCTCCCCCTCCCACACCGGGCGTGCGGCCGGGCCCGGAGCGCTGGGGCGGTGGCACTGAATGGGCACGCCCGGGGAGGGTCCAGGTGTGCCATCATCCCCGGCTTCGCGAGGCACGTGCGCCAGGCCGTGCCCGGGACGGAGACACAGGGCCGATGGACACCGGACGCCCGCTGGGCGGCAGGTACGCGCTGGAGCGCAGGATTGGCGGCGGTGGCATGGGCGCCATCTGGCGCGCTGTCGACCTGCAACTCCAGCGGCACGTGGCCCTCAAGCTCATCGCTTCCGACATCGTCGCGCGCACGCCGGAGGCGCACCGCCACTTCGAACAGGAAGCGCAGGCCGTGGCCCGGCTGCGCCACCCGCACGTGGTGCAGGTGCACGACTCCGGCGTGGACGGCGGCGTGCCGTACATCGTCATGGAGCTCCTGGAGGGCGAGGACCTGGAGACGCGCCTCACCCAGCAGGGGCGCCTGTCCCCGGCCCGCGTGGCCGCGCTCGTCACGCCGGTGGCCCGGGCCCTGGCGGCGGCGCATGCCGCGGGACTGGTGCACCGCGACCTGAAGCCCGCCAACCTCTTCCTCGCCCACGTGGACGGCGAGGAGGTGGTGAAGGTGCTCGACTTCGGGCTCGCGCGCTCGCTCCTGCCCACGGGGGCGCCCGCGCAGGCCGAGGGGCTCACCGGCACGTTGCGCTACATGAGCCCGGAGCAGCTGCGCGCGGATCCGGACCTGGACGCCCGCGCGGACCTCTGGTCGCTCGCGGTGGTCCTCTACCGCGCCCTCACCGGCCAGTTCCCCTACGGCGCCGAGTCCGTGGGCGCCCTCCTGCGCGGCGCCTTCCACCCGCCCGCGGTGGCCGTCTCGCAGCTGGTGCCGGAGCTGGGCGCGGGCGGTGACGCCTTCTTCCAGCGCGCCCTGCACCCGAAGCTGGAGCAGCGCTTCACCTCCGCGCGCCAGCTGGCCGCCGCCTTCGTCGCGCTGGTGGAGGCGGGCCGCGCCACCCAGGCCGCCACGGTGCTGGTGGTGGACGACGAGCCGGACGTGGAGGTGCTCATGCGCCAGCGCTTCCGCCGGCACGTGCGCGACGGCGTCTACCGCTTCGTCTTCGCCCGCGACGGCGAGGAGGCGCTGGAGGCCCTGCGCCAGCACCCGGACACGCACGCGGTGCTGTGCGACCTGAACATGCCGCGCATGGACGGGCTGACGTTCCTGTCGCGCGTGGGCGAAGTGGATCCGCTGGTGAAGGTGGTCATCGTCTCCGCGTACGGCGACATGCCCAACCTGCGCACGGCGATGAACCGGGGCGCGTTCGACTTCCTGGTGAAGCCGGTGGACCTGGACGACCTGGAGTCCACGCTGGCCAAGACGGTGCGCCACGTGGCGGAGCTGCGCCGCGCGGTGCGCTCCACGGAGGAGAACGCGCTGCTGCGCATGTTCGTGCACGGCGGCATCGTGGACCGGGTGCTGCCGCTGGTGCGCGGCCCCGGCGGGCTCGCGGGCGAGCAGGTGGACGCCACGGTGGCCTTCCTGGACGTCGCGGACTTCACCGCCATCACCCGCAAGCACCCGCCGGAGTCCGCGCTGCGCCGGCTCAACGCCAACTTCGAGGTCATCCTCCCGGAGCTGGAGTCGCGCGGCGGCGTGGTGGACAAGTTCCTGGGCGACGCGGTGATGGCCGTCTTCCAGGGCGAGGGCCACGTGTCGCGCGCGCTGGACGCGTGCCTCGCGGTGAAGCAGCGGCTGCAGGGCCTGGCGTGGAGCGGCGGCGACGCGTCCCCGTACGCCCACGGCGTCTGCATGGGCGTGGACACCGGGCCGGTCGTTTCAGGCAACGTGGGCGCGGCCGGGCGCGGGCGCCTGGACCACACGGTGCTGGGCGACGTGGTGAACACCGCGGCCCGGCTTGCCACCGTGGCCGCGCGCGACCAGGTGCTGGTGAGCGAGACGCTGGCCGCCCGGCTCGCGGACGCCTTCGACTGCCGCGCCGCCGGAGAGCGGCACCTGCCAGGGCCCGGAGGACAGCCGCTCGGCGTGCGCGAGGTGGTGGCCCGCCACGGCAGCCAGTCCGCGTCCTCCGAGGACGCCACCGCCGAACAGGTGGCTCCCGCCGTCCTGGAGGCGCCCGCACCCGCGCCCCGGCCAGGGGCCTTCACGGCCAAGGGACCCACCTGAAGCCCGATGCGCCTCATCCTCAACCCAGGCCAGGTGGATGAACGGGTGGTGATGCTGCCGGAGGGCACCACCACCATCGGCCGCACCGAGGAGAACGGCATCCGCGTGCCGCACCCCAGCCTGTCGCGGCGCCACGCCCGGCTGGAGCGCGCGGGCGGGCGCGTGGTGCTGGTGGACCTGGACAGCAAGAACGGCAGCTTCGTGGGGCCGCACCGCGTCTCCCGCCAGGAGCTGGGCCACGGCCAGTCCTTCCGCTGCGGCGAGGTGTGGTTCCGGCTGGTGTCCCCGGACACGCCGCTGCCGGACGGCTGGGGCCCGCTGCGCACGCAGCCCCTGGAGACGCGCTTCTCCGGCGGGCCCATGGAGGCGCTGCTCGACACGCGCTCGCCGGACCGCACCCGCGACAAGCTCCAGGTGCTCCTCAAGGTGGGGCAGATTCTGTCCTCCCCGGGCCCGGTGGACGGGCTCCTGGAGCGCGTGGTCCAGCTCGTCTTTCAAATCTGGGCGGTGGACCGGGCGGCGGTGCTGATGGTGGACCGGGACACGGGGGCGCTGGTGCCGCGCGTGTCCCGGGGCGCGCGGGGTGGGGCGCTGCCGGAGCGCTTCTATAGCCAGCACATCGTGGACTACGTGCACTCGCGCGGCGTGGCGGCCCTCTTCACCGACGCGAAGGACGACGCGCGGCTGCTGGGCGCGGACTCCGTCTTCCGCCAGTCCATCCGCGCCTCGCTGTGCGTGCCCCTGCGCACACGCGACACGGTGCTGGGCGTGCTGTACCTGGACAGCCTCACGCAGGGCGGCCTCTTCACCGACGAGGACCTGGAGTTCCTCACCGCCTTCGCCAACCAGGCCGCCATCGCCCTGGACCACGCGCACCTGGCGCGGCGGCTGGAGGAGGAGGCGGTGCTCAGAAACGCCTACCAGCGCTTCTTCCCGCCGGACGTCGTGCGCCAGCTGAAGGCGCTCCGGGGCGTGCCGCTCGAGGTGCGCGAGGCGAACGTCACCATCCTCTTCTCCGACATCACCGGCTTCACCGCCATGTCCTCGCGCCTCAAGCCCCGGCAGGTGGTGGACATGCTCAACGCGTACTTCCCGGTGATGGCGGACATCGTCTTCCGCCACGAGGGCACGCTGGAGAAGTACATCGGCGACGCGCTGATGGCCGTGTGGGGCGCCCCCTTCGCCCGTCCGGACGACGCGGACCGGGCCGTGCGCGCGGCCGTGGAGATGCAGCACGCCCTGGCCGCCCTCAACGCCCGCTGGCGGGAGGAGGGCGCGCCGGAGATTCAAGTCCACATCGGGCTCAACTCCGGCCCGGTGGCCGCGGGCAACATCGGCTCGGAGCGCTACCTCCAGTACGCCACCGTGGGAGACGCCACCAACGTGGCGGCCCGCGTGTGCGGCGTCGCGCGCCCGGGCGAAGTCCTCGTCACGGACGCCACGCGCGCCCTGCTGGACGCGGACGCCTTCGTGCTGGAGCCCCTGGCCCCGGTGACGGTGAAGGGCCGCGAGGAGCCCCTGTCCCTCTTCCGCGTGCGCGGCTGACGGCTACTCCGCGTCCTGTCCCAGCCGCTCCGGCTGGATGAGGACGATCTGCCCGCCCTCGAAGCTGAGCATCCCCTCGCGCACGTAGTAGCGCAGCCACTTGTTCACGCTCTCGCGCGTGACGCCGCACAGGTTGGCCAGCTCCGACTGCGTGAGCTTCGGGGTGATGGCCAGCCCTTCGGGGGACGGCTTGCCCTGCGTCTTCGCCAGCTCCAGCAGCACCCGCACCAGCCGGCTCCGCGCGTCCAGGAAGGCCGAGTCGTACACGAGCTGCGTCGTGCGCCGCACCAGCCGGCTCATGTTCGCCAGCAGCGCCAGGCTCACCTGCGGCCGCGTCTCCAGGTAGCGCCGGAAGTCCTCGCGCTGGAGCGTCAGGAGATGGGCCTCCTCGCGCGCCATCGCGTCGGTGGAGCGCACCTCGCCGTCCAGCAGTGACAGCTCCCCGAAGGCGTCCCCCCGGTCCAGCAGCGCCAGGGTGATTTCGCGCCCCTCGCTGGAGGACAGCCGGATGGCCACCTGTCCCCGCCGGATGATGAACAGCGCGGTGCCCACGTCGCCCCGGTGGAAGATGACCTCCCCCCGGGCGAAACGCCGGGGCTGGAGGAGCGACGACATGTTCTCCAGGTCCTCCCGGCCGAGGCTTTCGAACATGGGGATTTCGGCCAGCAGCTGCGCGTAGGACATGGGGGGAGCACCATTGTGCCTGGATTCCCTGGATACAGGTAGGGAACCCTCCCATCCAGGTCCGGCGGACAAGTCCGGCGGGTGTGAACGCCTTCACACGCAGCCTGTGGGCCGGTTCACAGATCGAAACAGGGGGTCCCGGTACTGTTCCTTCATCGCAGCACGGGAAGCAGGGGGGCCCGCGCAGCGCGACACGGTGAGTCAGGGAGTCGGGGGACTTTCTAGCTCACCGCGGCCTGCGCGGGAAATGAGGGGGACCGCAGGGGCTGGCACATAGAAGGGGGAAGCGTCGAGTTTCTGAGGGGGAACTCGACGCGTATACGAGTGCCGGCTCCCGCTGGAGCCTGAACAGCAATGAACCCGGGCCTGGAGGCCCGTCGCTCCGGGGGGAGTGGCGGCCTTCAAGTCCGGGTTGTTTTATTTGGCCAGGGCCACCGCGGGCGTGAGCGTCAGCGTGGCCTCGCGGTGCTGCTCCACGGCCTGGCGCGTGTGGAGCATGGGGTGGAACTCCACCTTGCGGTTGAGCTCCATCAGGTCATCGCGGTGCTTGTGGAACAGGTGCTCCGTCTGCCCCGGCGCGTGGATGGACACGGAGCGGGACAGGTCCGCCAGGTCGACAATCATCCGCAGCGCGGTGCCGTGGACGACCTTGAAGGGGCGGGCCCAGAGGAACGAGGCCCCGTCCACGGAGTAGTTGTCCCCGCGGGCCGGCACCGTGCGGCTGTTGAAGACGCGCCGGATGGGGCCGGGGATGGCGGGCCCGCCCAGCGGCTGGTGCGCGTAGGTGAGCTGGTGCACCTGGCCCCAGGCCCAGGCCTCCGTCTTCGGGCCGTACGTCTTCACCAGCCACGCGGTGGCCGCCGTCAGCGCCGCGCGGAGGATGTCGTCGCGCGTCTCCTTCTCCGGCGTCTTCGGGTCGTCCCACCAGTCGCTGTCCGGCTGGGACATCTGGCCGATGACGAAGGGCATGTGCAGGCTGCCGTGCCGTTCGTACTGGCCCATCAGGTACTCCGACACCAGCGCCGGCTCCAGCTTGTGCTGGAGCAGCTTGCGCAGCACCTCGATGTACCAGGCCTGGAACACCGTGGCGCCCACGGCCTCCGGCTCGAAGCGCAGGTCCCACGCCTTCAGCGCGTCCACCGCCTGGCGCTGGGTGTCGTCGGTGGGCAGCGCCGCCGCCAGGAAGTAGGGGCGCAGCGTCTCCGCGGGCAGCGAGTACGTCTCCGCCTGGATGTCCCGCATGGTCTGCACGCTGTGCTGTGTGCCGGCCTCCAGCAGGTCGGTGATGCGCTTGGCGCGGTAGCCCGGGAACCAGTTGTGCGCGATGAGGTGCGGGTAGTCGTCGGAGGTGATCTTGTTGTTCGCCGTGGCCGCGTAGCCCGCGGGCGGGTTGAAGGACGCGGGCAGCTCCTCGAAGGGGATGAAGCCCGTCCACTCGGATTCGCCCGTCCAGCCCGGCATGGGGATGAGGCCCTGGTGTCCCTGGCGGATGGGAATCTTCCCCGTGGCCTGGTAGCCGATGTTGCCGGCCGTGTCCGCGTACACGAAGTTCTGGCCCGGTCCCTCCCAGGCCTTCATCGCGCCGCGGAAGGACTCCCAGTCCCGCGCCAGGTTGAGCTTCAGCACGGCGTTGATGAGCGGCTGGCATTCCCGGTGCGCCCACTTGAGGGCCATGGGCTCGCTGTCCTTCATCTCGTCCGCCATCACCTTGTTCATCAGCGGGCCGTGCCGGGTGCTCTTCACCTCCACCACCACGGGGGCGCCGCCCTTGACGGCAATCTCCTCGCGGCGCACCTCCAGGTCGTGCCAGGTGCCCTGGTAGAGGTACTGCTTGGGCGCCTTCGGGTCGTCCAGCTTCTCGATGTAGAAGTCCTGGGTGTCCGGCCCCAGGTTGGACATGCCCCAGGCCACCTTCCCGTTGTGGCCCACGATGAGCATGGGCACGCCGGGCAGGGAGAAGCCCACGTGCTGGAAGCGGCCGCCGTGCAGGCCGTTCTCGTACCAGGTGGACGGCATGCCCAGCGGGATGTGCACGTCGTTGGCGAGCAGCGGCTGGCCGCTCTTCGTGCGCTGGCCGTGCACCACCCAGTTGTTGCTGCCGGAGACGATGTTCGGGTCGCCCATCACCGCGTCCACGCTGTCCAGACCGGACATCGTCTTCACGGACTTGAGGCCCGGCAGGCGCGCCTCCTTGGGGACGATGAGCGGCGTCTCCGGCGCGTTCTGCGGCAGGAGCGCGTTGGCCACCTCCTCACCCACGGCGGCCACCAGCCGCGCGCGGAAGAGCTCGATGCGGTGGTTGCCGCCCAGCATCATCGCCAGCAGGTTGCCGCGCGCGAGCGAATCCACGGGCGTCCACGGCGCGGGCTCCGTGCTCATCACGGTGAACTCGTAGGGCAGCGGCTCCGCGGCGATGCGCGCGTTGATGCCCGCGCTGTAGGCCTCCAGGATGGCCCGCGCCTCCGGATCCACCTGCTCCCAGGCGCGCTCGGCCAGGTGGCGCAGGCCCATGGTGCGCAGGAACTCATCCGCGGGCACCAGCATGGGGCCCAGCAGGCTCGCGAGCCGGCCGTCCACCAGCCGGCGGCCCATCTCCATCTGCCACATCCGGTCCTGCCCGTGCACGTAGCCCTGGGCGAAGAACAGGTCGTGCTCGTCCTGGGCGAAGATGTGCGGCACGCCCCACGTGTCGCGCAGCACCTCCACCTTGCCGTGCAGGCCGGGCAGCGTGAGCTGTCCTTCCTCGCGCGGCCAGCGGCGGCGGGCAAGCCATGGCCCCACGCCCGGGGCGGCCACGGCCATGGCGGACGGCAACATGCGCAGCATGCGCAGGACCTGGGAGAAGGCACTCATGACGCGGAGGCTCCGGCGGTGGGGGCG
>NZ_RAVW01000590.1 GCF_003611585.1 Corallococcus exercitus
AGGCCCAGACGCAGCCCCCCGCGCCGTCCGCGCCCACGGCCTCGCGCTACCTGGGCGGCCTGGGCCACACGCCTGAACAGGAGAAGCTGCTGCGCGACGTGAGCCGCGCGCTGGAGGCATACGAGGCGGAGTCTCGCGACTTCCACCGCGAGGTGAAGCAACTGGTGGAGCGGCGCTACCAGCAGAAGCGCGCGGCGCTCTCCAACGCCTACGAGAAGACGCTCACCGCGTTGGAGTCGCAGGAGCGCACGCAGCGGCTGGACGCCATCGCCCGCTTCGAGGACTTCCTGCGCCGCTACCCGGACGAGCCTCTCGCCACTCCGGACGTGATGTTCCGGCTGGCGGAGCTGTACTACGAGCGCTCCGCGGACGAGCACCAGCTGGCGCGCCGCGACTACGCGGAGCGCGTGCGCACGCTGTCCGACGAGGCGATGGCGGACCTGCCGCCGGAACCGGAGGTGGACTTCACGCCGTCCATCGGCCTGTACCGCACGCTCCTCGCGCGCTTCCCGGACTACAAGCTCAACGACGGGTCGATGTACCTGCTGGCGTACTGCCTCAACGAGCAGCACAAGGACGAGGAGAGCCTCGCCACCTACCAGCAGCTCACCACGCGCTACCCCAAGAGCCGCTTCGCCACCGACGCGTGGACGCGCATCGGCGAGTACTGGTTCGAGGACGAGACCGACCCGGAGGCGCTGCGCAAGGCCGCGGACGCGTACTCCATCGCCACGCGTGACACCGGGCACCGGTTCTACGACAAGGCCCGCTACAAGCTGGCCTGGACGTACTACCGGATGGACTGGTTCGAGGAGTCCGTGGACAGCTTCCTGCTGCTCCTGGACCACTACCAGTCCCACCAGCAGTCCGGCAGCAAGGCGGACGAAGGCGACCTGCGCTCGGAGGCGCTCCAGTACATCGCGCTGTCGCTGGCGGACGAGACGTGGGGCGGCGTGGCCAAGGCCCGCGACCTCTTCGCGAAGCGCGGCGGCCGCTCCTACGAGGCGGAGGTGTACCGGCGGCTGGGCAACGTCTACTTCGACCAGCTCCGCAACGAGGAGGCCATCGCCGCGTACCAGCAGGTGCTCTCCACCGACCCGCTCACCGCGGACGCACCGCGCCTCCAGCAGCGCATCGTCCAGGCCTACGAGCGCGACCGGCGCATGGACCTGTACGCGCAGGAGTCGGAGAAGCTGGCCAACAGCTACCTGCCCGGCGGCGCCTGGTACGAGAAGAACAAGGACGATCCGAACGCGCTGTCGCACGCGCAGACGCTCGCCGAGCAGAGCCTCTATTCCGCCGCCGCGTACCAGCACCAGCAGGCGCAGGCCTTCCAGAAGGAGGGCAAGGACGCGGAGGCGAAGGCCACCTACGCCGCCGCCGCGCGAGCGTACGGCACGTACCTGGAGCGCTTCCCTCGCAGCAAGACGGCGTACGCGATGCGCTTCTTCCACGCCGAGTCCCTCTTCAACTCGGACGCGTACGGCCCGGCGGCGAAGGAGTACGAGGCCGTCCGCGACTCCAACCAGGACAACACCTACCGCGACGTGTCCGCGCACAACGCGGTGCTCGCCTGGAAGGCGCAGCTGGACGAGGACGTGAAGGCCGGCCGCGTGCCGGAGCGCAAGCCCCTGCGCGCCAGCGAGCGCCCCAAGGACAGCGCGCACACGCCCGTGGCCCTGGCGCAGACGGAGGCCGCGCTCGTGAAGGCGTCCGACACCTACGTGGCGATGCTGCCGAAGGAGGAGGCCGCGCCCGGCATCGCGTACCAGGCCGCGGAGCTGTTCTACACGCACGACGACTTCGCCCAGGCCCGCCCCCGCTTCGAGCAGGTGGTGAAGACGTACCCCCGCAACCCGGTGGCCGGCTACGCCACCAACCTCATCATCGAGTCCTTCCTCATCGACGAGGACTGGAAGAGCGTGGAGGAGGTCAGCGCGCGGCTCGCCAGCAACGCGCAGGTGGTGGACCCCGCGGGTGAGCAGTACCGCGAGCTGATGAAGTTCAAGCTGGCCGGCCGCTTCAACCTGGCGGATCAGCTGGCGTCGCAGAAGCGCTACGACGAGGCGGCGAAGAAGTACCTCCAGCTGGTGGAGGAGGCGCCCCGCCACGAGTTCGCCGACAAGGCGCTCAACAACGCGGCGGTCGCGTACGAGGAGCTGCGCCGGTTCGACTCCGCGATGAAGCTCTACGAGCGCGTGTACCGCGACTATCCGAAGTCGCCGTGGGCGCACACCGCGCTGTTCCGCGTGGCCCTCAACGCGCAGAAGTCCTACGACTTCGACAAGGCCGTCACCAGCTACCAGAAGCTGGTGAAGGACTACCCGAAGGCCGAGGAGCGCGAGGCCGCGCTCTACAACGCGGCGTCGCTGCTCGAAGGCCAGCAGCGCTACGCGGAGGCCGCCGCTGCCTTCCAGCGCTGCGTGGAGCTGTATCCCCACGGGAAGAACGCGCCGGAGAACCAGTACCGCGCGGCCCGCATCCTGGAGAAGCAGGGCGACACGAAGGGCGAGATCCAGGCGCTGGAGGCCTTCGTCCGCAAGTTCGCGAGCAAGGCGGATCAAGTGGAGCTGGTGGTGGACGCGAAGCGCCGCCTGGGCGACGCGTGGAAGAAGCGCGGCAACGCGAAGGAGGCCCAGCGCGCCTGGGCCGCCGCCGCGGATGACTTCGACCGCCGCAAGCTGAAGCCCGACACGCAGCTGCGCGCCGCCGAGGCCGCCGCCTACAGCCGCTTCCAGCTGGCCGAGCTGGAGTTCCAGCGCTTCGACGCGCTGAAGCTCAGCGGCTCCGGCAAGGCGCTGGAGAAAAGCTTCAACAAGAAGACCGAAGCCGTGAAGGCGGTGGATGCCGCGTACGCCCGGGTGCTGCCGTACAAGCAGCGCGAGTGGTCGCTGGCTTCGTTCTACCGGCGCGGCTACGCCCTGGAGCGCTTCGCCGCCACGCTGCTGGACGCGCCGGTGCCCCCGGAGCTGAAGCGCCTGGGCGACGACGCGGTGCTGACGTACCAGGACATGCTCACGCAGCGCACCGTGGCGCTGGAGGACCGCGCGGTGGAGAGCTATGCCGCCACGCTCAAGGAGGCGCGCAACAGCCACGTCTCCAACGAGTGGACCCGCCGCACGCTGGAGGCGCTCAACCGCTTCCGTCCCAAGGAGTACCCCGTCCTGAAGGAGGCCCGCGGCGTGCTCGCGTCGGAGACCGTGTATCCGGACGGCCTGCTGGGCAGCCTCGCCGCGCCGGTCGCGCCCGCGCGCGTGGACCCGGACAAGGCGCCCCGGCTGACGGAAGGGGGCACGCCATGAACGCGGGCCGCAAGTTCGCGCTCACCGGGTTGGTGCTCTGGCTGTCCGCCTGCGCCTCCGGTCCGGAGACGCGCAAGGACTCGAAGCTCACCGGCCCGGAGTCAGGGCCCGCCACGGCCGTGAGCACGGCCCCGAAGGCGGATGACGCGAAGCCGCAGGTGAAGGAACCGGCCCCCGTCGCGAAGTCGCTCTCCGGCCAGGAGCGGGACTTCACCAGCGCGGTGGAGGTCGCCCGGCGCGGCGAGCTGACCATCGCGGAGACCGCGCTCAAGGCCCTGCTGGAGAAGTCCCCGAAGCTGGGCCCCGCGTGGACGAACCTGGGCATCGTGCAGGAGCGCCAGGGCCGCTTCCCGGACGCGGAGCGCTCCTACCGGCAGGCGCTGTCGCTGGAGCCGGACCAGGAGGCCGCGTGGGACTGCCTGGTGCGGCTGTCGGCGCGCACGGGCCGCGCGGCGTCGCTGGAAGCGGAGCTGCGCGAGGCGCTGACGAAGCAGGACTCGGTGGCCCGGCGCACGGCGCTGGCGCTCAACCTCCTGCTGCAGAAGAAGCACGCGGCCGCCGTCGCGGAGGCCCGGCGCGCGCTCCAGGTCAGCGAGCAGCACGTGCCCGCCATGCAGGTGCTCGCGCAGGTGTACGCCCGCGAGGGCAAGTTCGAGCTGGCGTCCATGGTGCTGGGCAACGCGCTCGCCATCGACGCGCAGGACGCGGCCACCCTCAACGCCCTGGGCCTGGTGCACCTGGGCCTCAAGGAGCGTCCCCAGGCGCTGGAGCGTTTCCGCCAGGCCATCGCGCTGCGGCCGGACTTCGCCGAGGCGCGCAACAACCTGGGCACCCTGCTCAACGAGGGCGAGGACTACGCCGGCGCCCGCGTGGAGCTGGAGGCCGCGGTGAGGGCCGCGCCGGACTTCGCCGCCGCCCACCTCAACCTGGGCAACGCCTACCGGGGCGAGGGCGACTTCCCCCGCGCCCTGGCGGAGTACGAGCGCGTGCTCCAGCTCCAGCCCGACGCGAAGGACCCGTACTTCAACCTGGGCCTGCTGCACCTGGACCTGGAGCCCGCCGGCATGGACCCGCTGGAGCGCCTCCAGAAGGCCGCGGCCTTCCTGGGCCAGTACCAGCAGAAGGGCGGCACCGACGAGCGCACCGCGCAGTACCTCAAGGACGCGCAGAAGGGCATCGACCGGGAGACCCGCCGCCGCGAGCGCGAGCGCAAGGAGGGCCTGAAGAAGGCCGCCGAAGCCGCCGCTGCCCCCGCGAAGGCCCCCGAGGCCCCTC
>NZ_RAVW01000591.1 GCF_003611585.1 Corallococcus exercitus
GGCGGCATGAACCGCTGACCCTGACGAGACCGGCGCGATGGATTGGCGAGCCACCGGCTCGCGGTTCAAGTCCCCCACGCGGTGTTCATCACGCGCGTGGGGACGCGCCGCTTCAGCCCATGAAGGAGGGCGGGTCGCTGGCGGGGAACGACGCCATCGACCCCTCGGCCACCTTGTCGAGCCGTCCCGACATGTCGCGTGACTCTCCGGGCAGGATGTCCCAGCGACCGTGCACGCCGGCGCCGGACAGGGATGGCGGAGGGGGGCGCCGCCGGGGCAGGACCTTCACGGGCACGTCCGCCCGCGCCCGCCACTGCGCCGCCACGAGCGCTGCTTCCAGCACCGCGTCACCCAGGTAGACGGGGGAGAGCCTCCGCTTGCCCGCGTAGTACACGTCGATGATTAGGAGCGACAGCGCGCTCGTGATGGCGAGCTGCCGGAGCTCCGGGGTGACGCGCCCGTGTCGTCGCGCGGAGAGAAGCGTCACTCCAATCGCGCTCACGAGCCCGCCCACCGTCTTCACCAGCCAACCCTCCGGCTTCGGGCCGGTGACTCGGGAGAAGCTCCGCAGGTGGAGGAGGGGCCAGAGGCCCGTGAGCAGGAAGTACGCGCCCTGGACGTCCGCCGGGTCCCTGCGGAAAAGCGAGCCGAGTCGTGTGGTCATCCGCCGTCTCCCTCCAGCCTTCGAGGTAAGCCTTCGAGCCGGGCCTTGAGGAAGCTCCCGACCCTGCGTCAGGCCCCCCGTCCCAATCACGGCAGGGCGGGTTGGCGGCGCCTCTCCGGTGCAACTCGACGCACCCATCACCCCCTGTTCGCCGTGAGCTCAGGGAGAGGCGTGGGGCGTGCCTGTGTGGCCGCCTTCCGGGACAGCTCCGGCCCCGCTGATGGCCCAGGTCGCCGGCAGCGCGAGCACGGCGTCCGTTCCGGGAAGGTGCCGCATGGCGTAGCCGAACGCACCCGGTGCCGCGAGGAAGGACTCCAGCGAGGGGTCGTTCGCGAAGCGGGGTTCCTCGCGCAGCTTGTGGTCCAGGAAGACGAGCTCGATGCGCTCGCGGCGCAGGTACTGGGTGAAGGACTCACCCGGGCGCCGCGTCCAGGGAGGAACGCGCCGGAAGGGGACTCCCAGGTACACCGGCAGCCCGCCCTGCGTGTCCAGGACGCCCAGCGAGCCTCCTGCCGCGACGTGGCTGCCCAGCCCGAGTGCCCGCACGGCCCGCACCTGCTGGAGCAGCTCCCTCCGCGGCGCGGAACGGCCATCGGGAGCGGGTGCAGGGCCGGGCACCGCCAGCATCACCAGGACCGCCAGCAGCGCGGCTCCTCCCAACGCGCCAACGCTGCCCACCCCGCGGGACGGCGCCTCAACCGGGTGCGGGCCGGGCACGTCCAGCGCGTGCTTCATCAGTGCGAGCAGCGCCAGCCCCATCACGCCCGGAATGACGAGGTAGTGCTGCCGGGGCTGGAACAGGACCGAGGACACGATGCCAGGGAGGATCACCACGGCTGCCGCGACCGCGCTCCATGCCACCCGCGGCGTCGCCAGGGCCTGGATCGCCTTCCTCCCACGCCGGGCGAAGGCCCCAAGCGGGAGCGCCAGCACGACGGCGAGGAGCAGCACGTGCGCCACCTGCTCGCGCGTCCATGCTCCGTTCCGGGGCATGGGCGGCACGTCGCCGTAGCCGTAGGTGAAGACCTTGAGCGACTCGTCGGGAAGCCGCTCCAGGTTCCAGCGCACGTGCGCGAGGAACGCGCCCGGGTTCGCGCGCAGGGCGTCTCCCAGCGTGCTCGCATTTCCGAAGATGGGCTGGAGCACCTGCTCGCATCGGAACCAGGGGTCGACCTGCACCTGGCCGGTGCGCCGGGCGAGGCCGTCCGCGAAGTGCTGGCAGAACGCGTAGAAGCGCCGGTTGCTGGTGTTGCCGAACGGGTTGCCCAGCAGGCCCACCAGGAGGAGGAAGAGCCCCGCGTAGGCCACCGCCGTGCCCCACGCATGGCGCCGTCGCGCGGGCTCCTGTCGGACGCGGCGCGCGAGCTGGAGGCCCAGCAGCGCGGACACCGACAGGAAGGACAGGAAGCCCTCGGGCCGCGCGAACGACGCGAGCAGCAAGCCCGCGCCCAGCCGGCCCCAGGCGCCTTCGGGCGTGGCGGCCCGGCACGCGGCGCACGACGCGACCAGGATGATCAGCAGCGCCAGCAGGGTGGGGCGCGGCTGGATGTGCGGCGCCAGCGACAGCAGGTACACCGCGCTTCCGGCCAGCGCGAACCCGGGCCGCGCCCCCACCTGTCGCAGCAGCGCGTAGCCCGCGACGGAGGTCAGCAGCACGAGCCACCGGGTGTTCGCGTAGTAGAGCGCCACCGGATCCGGCCAGACGTACGAGAGCGCGAAGTACCAGAGCGAGTACAGCGGCCCCCACTCCGGATCCGGCAGCCCGCTCTCCGGCAGCGTGAGCGCGCGGTGCAGGTAGTCCGCCTCGTCCCAGGGCGCCAGGTCGAGCACCGCTTCGACGCCCCGGCCCAGCTTCACGCACGCCAGCACGAGCGCCAGCAGGCACACCGCTTCGGCGAGGAACGCGAGGGGCCGGGAAGGGGAGGTGCGCATGGGCTACGCGGGCTCGGAGGCCAGGAGTGCGTGGTGAACCTGCTCCGTGGCTGGCTCAGGCCCGCGGGCCGGGACAGCGCCAATCTGCGTGTCGAGGCACCCAAGGGACACCCCAGGCCCAAGGGTGTCCTTCGTGAGCACGGCGGACATCGGACGCGAGGCGCCTGCCCGTGCCGTCAGAGCAGCGCGCGCGCCCGGCCCAGCAGCCATGCGGCGCCCCGGCCCGCGTCCTTCACGAGCGTCACGGGGGCCTCGGCCGACAACAGCAGGGGCTGCTTCACCGAGCCCTGCGGCGCGTCCTCCGGCATCGGGTTGATGCCGATGCCCTGCTCGTAGACCATCTTCCCGCCAAGCGACGCCGTGTAGAGCGAGAAGGCGCACGCGCCCAGGCCCAGCGCGGTCGTCACGGCGGTGGGGGCCTTGGCCACCCGCCACGCCATGATGCCCAGCGCGCCCAGCGTGATGAGGGCATTGCCCACGCCGTGCAGGACCGTCATGTCCCGGGCGCGCGGCGAGTCCATGCGCACCTCCTGGCTCGCGGCCAGGCCCGCCACCCCGGCGAACACCGCGCTCGCCGCGCCCGCCACCCACAGGCGGCGCCCCACCTTCTCCCAGGCGCGGTCCCCCGTCCTCACCACGATGAGGTCCGCCACGGCCGCCGTCGGCAGCAACGCCAGCGGCATGTGCACCAGCGACGGGTGCAGCTCATGAAGCAGCATCTTCCTTTTCATCGTCCCCCTCCGGTTCTCCTGAACCGGAAGGTAGCCATGGGGCAAGGCGCCCGCGAAGGTCCCCCGGTCCGAGCACCGCTCCGTGCGGGAAGTGGGCAGGGGACAACGTTCCCACTGGATCCACGTCCAGGGCGCCTGCTGGCGGCGGTTGCCTGCCTCCCCGGCGAAGGCCTGGGCGGGCGAATCGCTTCCCCTGGACACCGCACATGCGTATCACTGGCTTCCGTGCGTACACCCACCGACCGATACCTGCCGCCTCGCGCCGACGCTTCCTCCTCCGTGGCACCCCAGCGCGGGCGGGTGGTGGTCATCGCGCCCACGCGCGCCGCGTGCGAGACCATCGAGCTGGCGCTCGGGCTGGAGCTGCGCACGTACCTGGAGGAGCACCACGGCGAACGCCTCCGCGAGCTGGCCCGGAGCGGGCAGGGGTTCGGCATCGTCGCGGGCACCGGCACGGGCAAGACGCTCGCCATCCGCCCCATCGCGGAGGAGCTCGTGGGCCGCAAGCCCCTGCGGGTGGCGGTGGTCAACCGCGAGCGGGAGGCCACCGCGGAGACGCCGCTCGCGGACGTGGTCATCGTCACCACCGGCATCGCGCGGCGCTGGTTCCAGGGCAGCGCCATCCGGCCCGAGGACACGCTCATCGTGGATGAGATCCACCAGACCTCCGCGGAGCTGGAGCTGTGTCTGGCCCTGGGCAAGCGCGTGGGCTGCCGCTTCATCTGGCTGTCGGCCACCGTGGATCCGGCCTTCTACTCGCGCTATCTGGACAGCGCGGACGTGCTCCAGGTGTCCTCCTTCGACCCTCGCAAGGCGGCCACGGTGGAGGTGGAGCGCCGCCAGCCCCTGTCCTTCCTGGACGACGACTTCCTGCGGGACGTGTTGCGCCGGGGGCGCGGCGTGGGCGTGTTCCTGGCCACGCGCGCCGGGGTGGAGGAGGTGGCGGCCCACGTGCGCGAGAACGAGCCGGAGATCCACGCGGCGCACTACCACGGCGGCGAGCCGCTGCGCGCCATCCGTCCCTTCCTCGAAGGCACGGCGCCCCGGCCCTTCGTGCTCGCGATGACGGCGGCGGGGCAGAGCGCGCTCAACGTGCCGGGCCTGGACACGGTCGTCATCGACGACATGCGCTACACGAACCTGGTGGAGGGCGGCCGCAACATCCTCACCCGCGTGCACCTGGGCAACAACGAGCTCTTGCAGATGGCGGGG
>NZ_RAVW01000592.1 GCF_003611585.1 Corallococcus exercitus
GATGACCGCCCGCTTCGCCCCCGTGGACGTCAAGGTGGACGTGTCCAAGCTGCCGGACGCGGAGAAGCGCGCCCTGGCCAAGGTGCTCCAGGCCGCGAAGATCATGGACCCCCTGTTCCTGAGCCAGGCGTGGGCGGGCAACCCGACGCTGCTCCTGGACCTGGTGGAGGACACCTCGCCCCTGGGCAAGGAGCGGCTGCACGCGTTCCTCCTCAACAAGGGCCCCTGGTCGCGCCTGGACGAGGCGAAGCCGTTCATCCCCGGCGTGCCGCCCAAGCCGGACGAAGGCAACTTCTATCCCGCCGGCGCCACCAAGGCGGAGGTGGAGGCCTGGGTGAAGAGCCTGCCGGAGGCGCAGCAGCACGCGGCCACGGGCTTCTTCACCACGCTGCGCCGCGGGCCGGACGGCAAGTTCATGACCGTGCCGTACAGCGTGGAGTACCAGGGCGAGCTGGCCATGGCCGCGCAGCTCCTGCGTGAGGCGGCGGCGCTCACCCAGCAGCCCACGCTCAAGCGCTTCCTGGAGACGCGCGCGGCGGCGTTCCTGTCCAACGACTACTACGCGAGCGAGGTCGCGTGGATGGAGCTGGACGCGAGCGTGGAGCCCACCATCGGGCCCTACGAGGTCTACGAGGACGGCTGGTTCAACTACAAGGCCGCCTTCGAGGCCTTCATCGGTGTGCGCGACGACGCGGAGACGCAGAAGCTGGCGAAGTTCAGCGCGGAGCTCCAGGAGCTGGAGAACAACCTCCCCATCGACGCGAACCTGCGCAACCCGAAGCTGGGCGCGCTGGCCCCCATCCGCGTCATCAACAGCCTGTACTCCTCCGGCGACGGCAACCGGGGCGTGCAGACGGCGGCCTTCAACCTGCCCAACGACGAGCGCGTGGCGGCGGAGAAGGGCACCAAGCGCGTGATGCTCAAGAACATCCAGGAGGCGAAGTTCCAGCGCGTGCTGCTGCCCATCGCGAAGGTGGCGCTGCCCGCGAAGGACCGCAAGGACGTGTCCTTCGACGCCTTCTTCACGCACATCCTCATGCACGAGCTGATGCACGGCCTGGGGCCCCACAACGTCACCGTGGCCGGGAAGCAGACGACGGTGCGTCAGGCGCTGCAGGCGTCCTCCAGCGCCATCGAAGAGGCCAAGGCGGACATCTCCGGCCTGTGGGCCCTCCAGCGGCTGGTGGACAAGGGCACGCTGGACAAGGAGCTGCAGCGGACCATGTACACGACGTTCCTCGCGTCCGCGTTCCGCTCCATCCGCTTCGGTATCGACGAGGCGCACGGCAAGGGCATCGCCCTGCAGCTCAACCACTTCCTGGACACCGGCGCGGTGAAGGTGAACGCGGACGGCACCTTCGAAGTCGTCCCGGACAAGATGCAGGCGTCCGTCACGTCGCTGACGACCCAGCTCATGGCCCTCCAGGCCAAGGGCGACCGCACCGCCGCGGAGGCGCTGCTCGCGAAGCAGGGCGTGGTGCGCCCCTCCGTGCAGAAGGTGCTGGAGCGGCTGAAGAACGTGCCGGTGGACATCGAGCCGCGCTACGTCACCGCCGAGTCGCTGGTGAAGGACTTCGGCGCCCCGGCCGCCGCGCCCGCGAAGAAGTAGCGTCCCGGCCAGTCCCCGTCCCTCCCGCGTGCTTTTCGCGTGCGCGGGGGACGGGGCATGGCCAGTAAGGGAGCCATGGCGCCCGAGTCCCCAGCCCCTCCCGTTCCCCCCGACCCGTGGGGCGTCGTGCTCGCGCTCGCGGTGGTGGGCGCGTGGGGCGGACACCTGGCGTGGATGCTGGCGGGGCCCCCCCTGCCGTGGGCCTCACCGCTCCCCTGGCTGCACGTCCTGCTCCAGATGTGGCTGTCCACCGGCCTGTTCATCACCGGCCATGACGCCATGCATGGCACCGTGTCCCTGCGCCGCCGGGTGAACGCGGCGGTGGGCATGCTGGCCTGCTTCCTCTTCGCGGGGCTGTCCTACCGCCGGCTGGTGGTGAACCACCGCGCGCACCACGCGGACCCCACCGGAGACCACGACCCGGACTTCGCGGCCCGGGGCCTGTCCTTCTGGCCGTGGTTTGGGGCCTTCATGGTGCGCTACACGACCTGGCCCCAAATCGCGGTCATGGCGCTGAAGTTCAACGTGCTGCTGTGGCTGGGCGTGTCCCAGGCGCGCATCCTGGCCTTCTGGGTGCTGCCGTCGGTGCTGGCCACCGTGCAGCTCTTCTATTTCGGCACGTACCTGCCGCACCGGCGTCCGGACACGGAAGCCATGGCGCCGCACCACGCGCGCACCCTGCCGCGCAACCACCTGTGGGCCCTGCTGTCGTGCTTCTTCTTCGGCTACCACTGGGAGCACCATCAGTCCCCCGGGACGCCCTGGTGGCGGCTGTGGCGGGTGAAGGACGCCCGGCGGTAACCGGAAAAGGCCCTGGAGCGTTATAGAGGGAGCCATGCGCGACAAGCTCCCTCCCGAGCCCCCCGGCTCCGAAGTGACGGCCGAGAAGCACTACCTGCGCCGCCGCGAGTTCATCAAGAACGCGGGCCTGTTCGCCGGCACCGCCGCCGTGGTGGGAGGCGGGCTGTACCTCCTGGGCATGAAGCGCACCCGGCCCATGGACGGCTTCGTGCCGGACGCGGGCACGGTGGAGCAGCCGGTGGCCCCCGCCCAGGGCGTCTTCGTCACGGACGAGCCGCGCACGCCCTACGAGGACATCACCACCTACAACAACTTCTACGAGTTCGGCCTGGACAAGAACGACCCGGCCCGCCGCGCCCACACGCTGAAGACGCGGCCGTGGACCGTCGTCATCGACGGCGAGGTGCACAAGCCGTGGACGGTGGACGTGGATCAGCTCATCTCCGCCTTCCCGCTGGAGGAGCGCGTCTACCGGATGCGCTGCGTGGAGGCCTGGTCCATGGTGATTCCGTGGCTGGGCCTGCCCCTGGGCAAGCTGCTGGACCGCGTGCAGCCCACGTCCTTCGCGAAGTACGTGGCCTTCACCACGCTGGAGGATCCGGAGCAGATGCCCGGGCAGAAGAGCCCGGTGCTGGACTGGCCCTACGTGGAAGGCCTGCGCCTGGATGAGGCCCAGCACCCGCTGACGCTGCTGGCCACGGGCCTCTACGGCAAGCAGCTGCCGCCGCAGAACGGCGCCCCGCTGCGGCTGGTGGTGCCGTGGAAGTACGGCTTCAAGGGCATCAAGTCCATCGTCCGCATCACGCTCACGCGCGAGCAGCCGCCGACGACGTGGAACCTCGCCAACAAGCGCGAGTACGGCTTCTACGCCAACGTGAACCCGGCGGTGGACCACCCGCGCTGGAGCCAGGCCTCGGAGCGCCGCATCGGCGAGGGCTCGCGCCGGCCCACGCTGCCCTTCAACGGCTACGCGGACGCGGTGGCCGGCCTCTACAGCGGCATGGACCTGAAGCGGGACTTCTGACCCATGGCCTCCTCCAAGCTCCCCTGGCTGAACCCCGCCATCACCGTCGGAGGCCTGGCGCCGCTGCTGCAACTCGCGGTGCTGGGGGCCCGGGGCGAGCTGGGGGCCAACGGCATCGAGTTCGCCCTCAACCAGACGGGCCTCTTCGCGCTGGCGGTGCTGATTGCGTCGCTGGCGTGCACGCCCGTGCGGCTGGTGACGGGCTGGACGTGGCCCGCGCGCATCCGCCGCACGCTGGGCCTGCTGGCCTTCACCTACGCGGCGGCGCACTTCCTCACGTACTCCGTGCTGGATCAGGGCCTGGACGTGCGCGCCATGGCGGAGGACGTCTTCACCCGGCCCTTCATCACCGTGGGCTTCACCGCGCTGATGCTGCTGGTGCCGCTGGCCGTCACGTCCACGAACAAGTGGGTGCGGCGGCTGGGCTTTCCCACGTGGCAGCGCCTGCACCGGCTGGCGTACGTGGCCGCGGTGCTGGGCGTGGTGCACTTCGTGTGGCGGGTGAAGAAGGACGTCACGGAGCCGGTGCTCTACGGGGCCGTCCTGGCGCTGCTCTTCGCCGTGCGCGTGGGAGAGGCCGTGCGCAAGCGGCGGGCGCTGGCGCCCCAGCGCCCGGCCTGAGGCGGGGCGCTACTTCGCGGCGGCGCGGGGCAGCGGGAGGATGGTGTCCACCAGCGTCATCAGCTGCGCGCAGCTCACCGGCTTGCGCACGAAGGCGCTGATGCCGGCCTTCTGGCCCAGGGCGCGCACCTCCGCCACGTTCGGGTCGCCCGTCATCATCAGGATGGGGACCTTGGACAGCCTGGCGTTGGTGCTGGCGCGGATCTGCCCGGCGAAGTCCGCGCCGTTCATCCCGTCCATGTGGAAGTCGGTGAGGATGAGGTCCACCTGCTCCGCCTCGGCGACCTTGAGGCCCTCCTCGGCGGACTCGGCCTCCAGGAACTCGAAGCTGCGGGCCATGAGGTAGATCTTCAGCAGCGTCCGGATGGAGCGGCTGTCGTCCACCAGCAGCACGCGTTGCGGGCCCGTGCTCCCGGCCGGACGGACCGTGGGCGTGCTCCCCGTGGGGCGGGAG
>NZ_RAVW01000593.1 GCF_003611585.1 Corallococcus exercitus
CTCCACCGCCACCCCCTTCGCCGCCGTCCTCCTCCGTCTCACGGTGGATGAACATCACCACGTCGGCGTCCTGCTCGATGGAGCCGGACTCACGCAGGTCCGACAGCATGGGCTTGCCGCCCTTGCGCTCCTCCACCTTACGGCTGAGCTGGCTGAGCGCGATGATGGGCACCTCTAGCTCCTTGGCCAACTGCTTGAGCGCGCGGGAGATTTCGGCCACTTCCAGCTGGCGGCTCTCCACCTTGCCCTTCTGGTGCATCAGCTGGAGGTAGTCGATGACGAGCAGCGACAGGCGCGGGTCCTTCTGCTTCACGCGCCGCGCCTTCGCGCGCAGGTCGAACGGGGACAGGCCACCCGAGTCGTCGATGTAGATGGGCGCGTTGTAGAGGGCGCCCGCCATCTCCTGGAACTTCTCCTCGTCGTGCGGGGACAGCCGGCCGCCGCGCAGCTTCTTCATGTCCACGCGCGCCGTGGACGCGAGCAGACGCATGAGCAGCTGATCCGCGGGCATTTCCAGGCTGAAGATGCCGACCGCCTTGTTCTCCTTGAGCGCCGCGTGCACCGCGATGTTCATGGCGAAGGACGTCTTGCCCACGCCGGGACGCGCCGCGAGGATGATGAGCTCACCGGCGTGCAGGCCGGTCAGCTGATTGTCCAGGTCGATGTAGCCCGTGGACAGGCCCGTCACGCCCGTCGCCGCGGTCTTCATCTTGTCCAGCAGGTCGAGCGTCTGCTCCATCAGCTCGCTGACCGGACGCAGGTCGCCTTCGCGCTTCTTCTCCGCGAGGAGGAAGACCTTGCGCTCGGCCTCGTCGAGCAGGACGTCCAGCTCGCCCGTCTCCTGGCTGGCGAGGTCCTGGATCTCCCGGCCCACGTTGGCCAGGCGCCGGCGCAGCGCCTGGTCCTTGACGATGTGGGCGTACTGCACGGCGTTGGCCGCCAGCGGGACGACCTGGTCCAGGCCCATCAGGTACGCGGGACCGCCCACCGCGACGAGCTGGCCGAGGATCTTCAGCTCCTCCGCGAGCGTCAGGTGGTCCACCTGCTTGCTCTGCTGATCCAGCCGCATCATCGCGGCGAAGATCTGCGCGTGCGAAGGGCTGGCGAAGTCGTCCGCGTGGACGACCTCCGCCACGGGCGTGATGAGCCCGTTGTCCGCCAGCACGGCGCCCAGCACCGCACGCTCCGCGGCGAGATCCTCGTGGACCCGCCGTCCTTCCCTACCGTCCAGGACGTTCTGCATGGCTGCTTGGAACCTCTACAGGCAGCGTCTGACACGTTCCAGCGGACGTCCAGTTTCCAGGCAACAGACCTGTAGCACCCGGTAGGTCTGGGAGGGATGCCGCGACCCACCGTGGCAGCCGGGCCCGGCCCCCGGGTGAACCCACCCGGCGCGTCGGGCTATTCGGCGGCGCCCCACTGCTGGAGGAAGGCCTCCCGGTAGGTGCGACTGAGGATCACCGTGGAGCCGTCCTTGAGCACGAGGATGCCGTCCCCGTGCGTCCATGGCTCCAGGCGGGCCACGGCTTCCAGGTTCACCAGGTCGCCGCGGTGCACGCGCACGAAGCGGGTGGGGTCCAGGCGCTCCTCCAGGGCCCGCAGCGTCTGGCGCACCAGGTGCTCGCCCTGGGCGGTGTACAGCCGCACGTACTTGTCCTCCGAGGACAGGCGCCACACGGTGTCCAGGCGCAGCGGGACCCAGCCCTCACCCACCTTCACCACCAGCCGCTCCAGGGGGCGCTCCGGGCGGGCCCGGGCCACCGTGGCGAGCAGGGCGTCCAGCGCGGCCGTGCCCTGGGTGCCCGCGCTCAGCAGCGCATGGGCCTTGTCGAGCGCCCGGCTGAAGCGGCCGGCGTCATAGGGCTTGAGGAGGTAGTCCGCCGCGTGGGCCTCGAAGGCCTGGAGCGCGAAGCGTTCGTAGGCGGTGGAGAAGATGACGGCGGGGCAGGCGTCCGGCCCGAGCGCCTCCAGCACCTCGAAGCCGGTGAGGCCGGGCATCTGCACGTCGAGCACCACCAGGTCTGGCCGCAGCGCCTCGATGCGCGCGAGCGCCTCCGTCCCGTCCGGGGCCTCGCCCACGCAGGTGAAGCGCGCGTCGGCCTCCAGCAGGCGCTTCACCTTCGCGCGCGCGGGCGCCTCGTCGTCCACCACCAGCACGCGGAACACCGTCATGACGAAGCCTCCTCCCCATGCTCTGGCCACGCTCGTGCCGCGGTCCGCATCGTCCTGACGCGTGAGGTTGTCATGACGCGTCCGCCTGGGCCGCCTCGCGGGGCAGCCACACCGTCACGCGCGCGCCGCCCTCCGGCCCCGCGCCGCGCTCCAGGCGGGCCCGGTCGCCGTGCAGCAGCGTGAGCACGCGTCCCAGCTGCGTCAGCCCCACGCCGGGCCCGGAAGCAGGGGAGGGTGCCCCGAAGCCGCGCCCGGTGTCCTCCACCTCCAGCGCCCAGCGGTCCGCCTCTGCGCGCGCGCGGATGCGCACCTCCAGCACTCCGACCCGGTCCTGGTTGTGCTTCACCGCGTTCTCCACCAGCGTCTGCAGCGCGAAGCACGGCACGCGCTGGGACTCCAACCCCGGCGCCACGTCCCAGCACACCTCCAGCCGGTCGCCGAAGCGCGCCGCGAGCAGCGCGACGAAGCGCTCGGTGTGCCCGCGCTCCTCGGCCAGCGTCCAGGTGGGCTCGGTGCGCTCCAGGCTCGCGCGGAGGAGCTGGCCCAGGTCGCTCAGGAGTCGGTCCGTGCGCGACAGGTCCTCGTACATCACGGAGCCGATGGTGTGCAGCGCGTTGAAGAGGAAGTGCGGATGCAGCTGGCCCGTAAGCGACTGGAGCTGCGCGGCCCTCAGTTCGCCCTCCAGCTCCGCTGCATGGAGCGCCCGCGCCTGCCGCGCCTGCCACTCGTACAGGAGCGCGATGACCGCGCAGCTCAGGCCGTAGGTGACGAGGTCCTTCTGCGCCTCCATCGGGAGCGCGTAGGCGGGAGGCCCCAGGTCGTAGTCCCCCAGCTCCAGCAGCGCATAGACGGCGTGCCGCAGCCCCGCCATCACCGCGACGTGCAGCGACGTGAAGAGGACGAAGGCCGCCGCGTGGATGCCCAGGAAGCGCGCCCAGCCCACCCGGAGCGACGGCGCGTTGAGCACCGCCGTCATCGGGATGGGCAAGAGCAGCGTAATGGTCAGCGCGCTCGTCACCTCCCAGATGAACGCCGGCGCCCAGTGACCGGGATGCGACCCCATGAGCTGCGACAGCCGCACCGCGCTGCCCTGCCACACGCCCAGCGCCAATCCGAACGCCAGGAGCTTGAGCGCCGTCCGCACCCTCAGCTGGGGCCACCGCCACCGCGTCGATGGAGCGTCGTCCCAGGCCTTCACCCGACCGCCTCCGGGGCCAGGACGGCCGGACGCACCGAGCGGGGCTTCATGCCGAAGAGCGGCCGCAGCCACGACACGCGGGACACGCTTTCACACAGCGCCAGCGTGAGGGCGAAGGACACGGTGAGCACCACGAGGAGCATGGCCCAGGGCCCCACCGGCAGCCGCAGGCACAGGTAGCCCACGCAGACGATGACCGTCTGGTGGAAGATGTAGAACGGATACGACAGCGCCTGCGCACGCGGAAGCCACGCGGGGGACACGCGGATGTGGTGCCGCGCGTAGGCCAGCGCTACCAGCAGCCCGCTCCAGATGAGGACGGAGCCCCCCACGATGGCGGGCACCACCGGCATCACCGGCCACGGCCACACCAGCTCCACGATGAGCGCCGCCACCCACAGGGCCAGCAGGCCGTGCCGCAGCGTCACCAGCCGGCCCCACACGCCCGGGCAGCGGCCCAGCAGGTGGCCGTACAGGAAGAGCAGGCCGTACATGAGGAAGGTGCGCGGATCATCGAACAGCGCGTGCGTCTCCGGGTAGTCACGCAAGAGCACCCGGACGAGCACCAGCGGCACCCCGAGCCACAGCACGTTGATCCCGCGTGACAGCCACGCGTCCGCCCACGCGAGGAACCGCTGCCCGGCTTCCGTGCGCAGCGCCGCGAAGAGGGGCAGGGCCATGAGGCAGTAGACGAACAGGTAGGCCACGAACCACAGATGGTGCCAGCTGAAGCTGCCCGCGGGATAGGACACGAACTCGAACACCGTCGGGTAGAACGCGGCGTAGCTCCCAGCGAACTGCCCCCGGAACAGCCGCTCTACGTAGATCTGCGGCGGCACCACCACGAACATGCCGAACACCAGCGGCAAGAACAGCCGCTTCGTCCGGTCCTTCGCGAACGCCCCCAGGCTGCGCCGCCGGAGCGCGAACGCGGTGCCCGCGCCGGAAATGACCATCAACAGCGGCATGCGCACCAGGTGCAGCACCGACATCACGGGCTCCAGCACCGGCAGCGCCTGGGGGCTCTTGATGTGCCACTCCCAGGTGTTGAACATCATCCCGGTGTGGAACAGGTGCAGCACCACGATGGCCAGCACCCGGAGCCAGTCCAGGTCGGGATGGTGCGCGGCGGCGGGG
>NZ_RAVW01000594.1 GCF_003611585.1 Corallococcus exercitus
GGCCGGGGCGGCCTCCTCGGGCGCGGGCGCGGTGGCACCCGGCGGGCGCGGGATGGGCTCCAGCTTGCCCGGCGCCTCCTGCTTGCAGGCGGTGAACGCGAGGGCGACGAGCAGACCGGACAGACTTCGCTTCACGGGGACACTCCTGGGTGACCGTCGCGGGATAGCGGAGCGGACGGCGGTTGTAAAAGGGAGAACGGGCGATGACGCGGCCCGTCCAAGCGGAGGCTTCAAGGCTGGCGGGTGTCCGGTCCCCCTCTCCGGGAACAGAGCCTGGGCGACCGGGCGCCCTGGCCGCAAGCCCCCCTGGGGCGGATGGGGACCCAGCTTCCGGAAGCGCTTCACGATATTTTAAGTCGAGAGAGGGCCATCCTGGTTGGGACTCCCCTATGCCATGGCGGACTGCTGCCTGCTGCGTCCGTCGTCAATGTTGGAGACTTCATGAGGCTTGACGTTCTTGGCTGCATCTTGACGTTGTGTCTCGCCACGGGATGCGCGACTTCACGCGAAGACATTATTGAGCGGAAACGACGTGGGGCCATGCAGGAATGGAAGCACCAGGGCCCTGACTATCGAAGCTCCGAAGGATTCCAGGAGGCTCGTTGGGGCATGAGCCTCGAAGAGGTTCGGGAACTCTTCCCAGACGCAAGAATGCTCAATGCGAGCGCAATGCGGTGGGAGTCCACGATCGCGGACCTGCCTGCCGTTGTGACGTTTGCCTTTCTGAAGGGCAGGTTCGTTGCGGTCGACGTCTTCTTTCCTGACGTTGAAAACATCCGAGATTCGCACCTGCTGATTCGTCGGGTGCTCAATCGAAAGTATGGGCCTCCAGTGCGTGACCGGGATACTGCGGACGAGGCGCTGCAGCGGGTAGGAAGCTATCGGTCCGCTGCGGATACCGTTTACATCCTGGGGCATCTCTCCCAGGCGCTCACAGGAGTGCCACAAGACCAGTTTGCGCAGCATCGGATTGACGTCCGGGCAGAGAACGATGAAGTGGAAGCTAGGCGTGAGGCTCGCGCTGCCTCAAAACGGTTCTTGCTGCTGAGCAGGTGGGCGACAGTCGAAAGTGATGTCAAGCTCAGGAGTGTGAAGACGCCCGGTGTCGAGGCGGCGGTCATTGAATATGAGAGCGCGAGGTATGCACCTGAGATCGCCGAAGCCCGTCGGCGAGCCAAGGAACTTGAGCTACAGCGCATGACCAAGGAACTTTGATTTCAACGACCTCGCCCGACTTGCCTGTGCGGTGTTGATCAGCTCTCACGGGGCGCCGCCGCGCGGGACAGCCGGTCTCGCACGGCGATGCCCAGGCCGCTCGCGGCGGGCAGACAGGCCACGAGGATGTCGTGGCCCTGTTCGTCGGCTTCGCGCAGCCGCGCATAGAGGACCCGCGCGGCCTCCGCCGGTTCTGCCGGCACGTCGAAGCGCTGCACGTCCTTCGGCAATGACAGTGACGCGGGGCCCAGCACTCCCACCCGCAATCCCTGTGCACGCAGGGCTTCCACTCGCTGCACTGCTTCATGCGGCTCCGCGAGCACCACGCCTGCCCTCGGCGCGTAGTGCGAGGCCAGTGAACCGGACACGCGCACAGTCTCGGACGTGCGCACCGGCACCTGCCGCCCCAGCACGCGCTCAATGTCCTCCGTCGCCAGACCTCCGGGCCTGAGGATCGCGGGGGCTCCGGAGGACAGGTCCACGATGGTTGACTCCACGCCCACCGTGGACGGACCCCCGTCCAGCACCAGGTCCACGTCGCTTCCCAGGTCGCGCTGCACGTGCTCCGCCGTCGTCGGGCTCACCCGGCCAAAGCGGTTGGCGCTGGGCGCGGCTACGCCTCCGCCCAGCTTGCTCAGCACCTCCATCGCCACGGAGTGGCCGGGCACTCGCAGCGCCACCGTGTCCTGGCCTCCCGTCACCGCGTCCGTGGCCCTCGACGTGCGTGGCAGGACCAGCGTCAGGGGGCCCGGCCAGAAGGCCCTGGCCAGCGCTCTTGCTTCGTCCGGTACCACTCGCGCCCACTCGGACAGGTGCTCCGCGCCCGGGATGTGGACGATGAGCGGGTGGGTCGCCGGCCGGCCCTTGATGGCGAAAACGCGACGCACGGCCAGCTCGTCCTCGGCGTTGGCCGCGAGGCCGTAGACCGTCTCTGTTGGCAGGGCGATGACACCGCCGCGTCGCAGCAATTCGACTGCACGGTCGAGGAGGTCGGGAGTAAGCATGCTCGGGTCGCACTGTCTCCCCAGGAGAAACCATGGGCAAGTCGCACGTTTTCGAGGCGCGCAGCCAGATGCCTGTCCCCGCCGCTGACCTCTTCTCCTGGCACACCCGCGAGGGAGCTTTCGAACGCCTGTCGCCCCCCTGGGAGACGGCGGAGGTCATCGACCGCACCGGCGACGGCATCCGCCCCGGCGCCCGCGTCGTCGTCAAACTCCACCTGGGCCCCATCCCCCAGCGCATGGTCGCCGAGCACACCGCCTACGTGGAGGGCTCCTCCTTCCAGGACACCCAGCGCGAAGGCCCCTTCGCGAAGTGGATCCATGACCACCGCATGAGCCCCTCGGGCGCCCAGGCCTCCGTCCTGGAGGACGCCATCCAGTACGAGCTGCCCGTGGGCACGCTCGGAGACGCCTTCGGCGGCGGCTATGCGCGCAAGCGCCTGGAGCGCATGTTCGCGTACCGCCACACGCTCACCCGCGCGGACCTGCGCCGCCATGCCGCGTTCGCATCCCAGGGCCCGCTCACCGTGGCCATCGGCGGCGCCTCCGGCATGCTGGGCTCCGCATTGTCTTCGTTCCTCACCACCGGCGGCCACCGCGTGAAGCGGCTGGTGCGCGGCCGTGCGAACGCGGCGCGCGGGGACATCGCCTGGGCTCCCGACAAGGGCACCGTCGACGCGGCGGGCCTGGAGGGCGTGGACGCGGTGGTGCACCTGTCCGGCGCCAACGTGGGCGAGGGCCGGTGGACCGAGGAGCGCAAGCAGGAGATCCTCAAGAGCCGCACGGAGAGCACCCGCCTGCTGTGCGAGACCCTTGCCCGCGCGACCCGCAAGCCGCGCGTGCTCATCTGCGCCTCCGCCACCGGCTACTACGGCAGCCGGGGCGATGAAGAACTCACCGAGGCGTCCTCCTCCGGTGACGGCTTCCTCGCGGACGTCACGCGCCAGTGGGAGGCCTCCACCGCGCCCGCCAAGGACGCGGGCATCCGCGTGGTGAACCTGCGCATCGGCGTGGTGCTGGACGCTCGCGGCGGGGCGCTCGCGAAACTGGCGCTCGCGACCCAGGCGGGCGGCGGCGGGCCCGTGGCCTCCGGACGCCAGTGGCTGAGCTGGGTGTCCCTGGAGGACGTGCTGGGCCTCATCCAGTTCGCCATCTTCACCCCGTCCATCCAGGGGCCCCTCAATGCTGTATCCCCGAACGCGGTGCGACAGGGGGAGCTGGCGAAGGTGCTCGGGAAGGTGCTCCACCGCCCGGCCGTGTTCCCGCTGCCCGCCACCGTGGTGAAGACCGTGTTCGGTCAGATGGGCGAGGAGACCCTGCTGTCCAGCACCCATGCGCTGCCCACCGTGGCGCAGGCGAACGGCTTCCCCTTCCTCCTGCCCGACCTGGAGGGGGCGCTGCGCTTCACGCTGGGCCGCACCACCGACGGCGCGGAATACCGCCACGGGTGAGCCCGGCGCTTGACACTCCTCGGGAGGGGCGACAGAAGTGCGCCGCTTCCCCTCGCTTCGAGGAGTCCTGATGATCCAGGTCGAAGGGCTGACGAAGTTCTACGGCGAGCACGCGGCCATCCGGGACCTGGCCTTCACCATCGGCCAGGGTGAGGTCATCGGCTTCCTGGGCCTCAATGGCGCCGGCAAGTCGACGACGCTCAAGATTCTCGGGTGCGTGCTGCTGCCCACCTCGGGCCGCGTCGTCATCGACGGGCACGACGTGGTGAGCCAGTCCCATGAGGTGCGCCAGCGCATCGGCTATCTGCCGGACGTGCCTCCCGTCTACGAGGAGATGACGGTGGGCGAGTACCTGGCCTACGTGGCCCGGCTGCGCGATGTGCCCGCGAAGGCCACCGTGTCCCACGTGGGCGAGGCCGAGGAGAAGACCGGCCTGCGCGACGTGCATGGCGAGGTCATCTCCACGCTCAGCCACGGCTACCGCCAGCGCGTGGGGCTGGCGCAGGCGCTGGTGCACAAGCCCGCGCTGCTCATCCTCGACGAGCCGACCAGCGGCCTGGATCCGCTTCAAATCGTGGAGATGCGCGACGTCATCCGCGGCCTCAAGGGCGCGCACACGGTGCTCGTGTCCAGCCACATCCTCCCGGAGATTTCGCAGACGTGTGACCGGCTGCTCATCATCCACAAGGGCACGCTGCTGGCGCAGGGCAGTGAGGAGGAGCTGTCGCGCGCGCTGGGCGGTCCGTCCATCGTGCTGGAGGTGCGGGGCGACCGTGCGCGGACCCTGGAGGCGTTGCAGGGCTTCGGCGCGGTGGAGGTGCGGGAAGGGGAGGGCG
>NZ_RAVW01000595.1 GCF_003611585.1 Corallococcus exercitus
CCTCTGGGATGGAACCCCGGGGGGTGGCAGGCGGCCGTGGAGGGCCCTTGCGAACCGCTGGGTCCCGCAGGGGACCTGGAGGAAACTGTCTCCCAAGCACACGGGAGGCAGCAGGCCATGACATTCGTGGAACGCAGCATCGGTGGGCAGGGCGCGGACACGCCAGCGACGGGGCGATGCCCCCAGGGACAGGGCCTGGCGAAGGAGGGCCGGTCATGAGCACGCCCCCACCGGTGGATCCGCTGGAGTCTCTGGCCCGGGGTCACGTGCGCAGCGTCTGGGAGGTGCTGGAGGCCATGAGCACCCTCATGCGCCGCCGCAACGAGGGCCTGCCGCTGAACCTGCCGCAGGTGACGGTGTTCCTGCGAAGCGGGCGCGAGGTGACGGGGCTCGTCCGCGAGTACGGCGAGTTCCGCCAGGGCCGCGGCGTGCTGCTCATCACCTCCGGCGGCTACGGCTCGCGCGGGGAGGGCCTGGACGTGACGTTCCTGCCGGACGGGATCATCGAGGCGCTCACGCTGCACGACGCGACGGTGCTGGACACGCCCGCGAAGTCGATGCCCGAGTCCTCGCCCATGCACCTGCGCCGGCACCTGCCCGCGATGGCCGACAAGCTGTCCAGCGCCTGGGGCACGAAGGTGGCGGCGGAGTTCGGCACGGCCACGGAGCTGGAGTCGGAAGCCAACATCCAGCCCCTGGCGTGGCTCGTCGAGCGCACCGGCGAGGTGCTGACCCGGCTGGCCAAGGTCCCTGACGTGGGCGACGTGCTCAGGGAGAAGGTCCGCAAGGTGCGGCTGTTCGTGGGGGACGCCTTCGGGGCGAAGCTCACGGACGGCTCGCTGGACCTCACCACGTCGCGCCGCCCGGCGGCCTGGCCGCTGGACTCGGAGCTGGACCAGGCGGTGATGGACACGCTGCCGTAGCGTGGACGCTGGCGGGCGCCGGCCCCTGGGGCATGGCGCCGGGCAGCGGCCCCACAGGCCCCGGCGAGAGCGCCGGGCCTCCAGTTCCAGGGCCTCGAACTCGCCGCGCCGGGAGGCTCCGGCCGGCGGGACGAACAGCGTGCACGCGTAGCCCCGTTGCACGAGCAGCGCGTTCACGTCCTGGCCGTCCACGGACACGTAGGCGAGCCGCCGTCCGAAGCGGTCCGTGCATGCCTCCGCGTCCCGCAGCCGCACCGTGCGGCCCTCCACGAGCGAGCGGTTGAACGCCGCGGCCTCCTCGCCGAAGCAGTCGTCGTGGCCTTGCGTCGTCTCCGGCGTATCCGCCAGCAGGTAGCGGATCCGCTCACCGTCCTGGAGCACCACGGTGTCCCCGTCGATGACCTTCGTCACCACGCCCGTGGCCGGTCCGCACTCCCCTTCCCCGCCGCCACAGGCGGACAGGACGGTGAGCAGCACCAGCCACCCCAGGCCCCGAGTCCTCATGGCGCGCACGTCCGGTTCTCCCGTCCCGGGGTGCCCCGGTCGCCTACGCCGTACGTCACACCAGCGGGCGTGGGACAGAAGGCCCTGGCCGCGTCGTTGCCGGTGGCATCCCGCACACGCGAATCCAGCTGTGACGACACGCCGGGGGTCGCGGCGCTCGTGAAGGCCACCGAGTCCAGGACGGCCCCCTGTGCCGACAGCTTGAGGACGTGGGCCCCCGCGCCGTTGCCCAGGCCGAACCCGAACGTGCCGATCACGGCGGGCACCCCGCCATTGAGCGAAGCGTCGTCGCCGCGAGCGAGGACCGCGAAGCTCCCGGCCTTCATCGACAGGCACAGCGGGGACTCCAGGATGGAGCTGCCCGCCTCGTTGGCGAGCGTCGCCCCGTTGAGGTCCACCTCGCGCAGCGCGAGCACCTCCACCCATTCACCCAGCGCATCCGGGACGGCAGCGGGATCCGCCATGAACTCGGTGAGCACCAGCGAGCCGACGGTGGGAGTGCGGAGCGCGCGGGGCTGTCCTGTCGTCCGGTCGATGCAGCCTGCCTGCGCCGCGCCCGCGTCCATCCCGGTGCAGGTGCGGTTGGTCCGCCCCGGTGTGCCCAGGTTGCCCTTGTCACCATAGGTCTCCGTGGCCGCGCACCAGGACGCGGCGACGTCGTTGCCCTTCGCGTCGGCGGTGAGCGGCGCGGACACCTGGGTGGCCACGCCCTCCTGGGCCGGGCCATACAGCGCGCTGTCGATGAGCACGCCTCCCGCGCGCACGGCGACCACCCCGCCCGTGTTGCGCAGGTCCACGGAGAACGTGGCCAGGGGCTCCGGCAGGCCGCCGTTCACCTCCGGCTCCTTCTTGCGCGCGAGCAGCGCGGACTCTCCGGCCGCGAGGGACAGACAGCGCTCCGATTCCAGACGTGTGCCGGAGGTGTCCGTTCCCACCGTGAGTCCATTGAGGTCCACGGGCGCGGTGGCACGGACCTCCAGCCACTCGCCCACCGTGTCGTCGCCTCGCGGGTTGGCCATCACCTCGGTGATGATCAGCTCGCCTGGGCGCGGGGGCTGGAGCTCTCGGGGAGAGACAGCTCCCGGCGGCAGGCACGTCGTGACGCGGCCTCCGTCCCCGGAAGGCACTCCGCCATCCACCAGCGCGGGACACGGCGTGTTCGCGCTTCCTGGACTGCCTCGCGGCCCGCCCGGTGCGGTCTCCGGCGCATCACACCAGCGCGACAGGTCGTCATTCTCCTCCGCATCGGGCACGAACCGGCCGTCATAGGTCCGGGCCGCGCCTGACTTCGCTGGCGCGCCAAGCGCCACCGTGTCGAGCACACGCGTCCCGCACCGCAGGCCCAGCAGCCCCGCGCTGTTCCCCAGCGCGCCGAGCGCATCCCCGTAGGTCCCATCGACATGCTCCGGCAGTGCCCCCTCGCGCACGTCGCCCAGCACGACGAAGGCCCCCGCATCCACCGGCAGGCCCGTGGCGAACGTGTAGACCCGCTCCTGGGCCGCCTCGTCGCGCGCGGTGAAGAGCGTCACGCCCAGCAGGTCCACGGTCTCGCGGGTGGGGTTGTGGAGCTCCACGTACTCCTTGCCCGTGTCCGCGCCCGTGGGGTCGTTGAGGTACTCGGTGATGACGAGGTCCCCCGGCAGCAGCGCTTCACAGGCTTGCGGCTCCTCCTCCCACGTGGGCAGTCCGCACGCCCCCATCCATCCCAGCACCCATCCCAATCCCAGCCTCACGCCCCATCCCCGCACTGCCCAAGCCGCCACACTCCGCTCCCTTCAGAACCGCGTCTCCACTTCCAGCGCGAACAGGTGCCGGGGCGCATCCGGCGGCGTCCGGGCACCTCGCGCGTCCTTCAGGTCGATGACCCACGCGTACCGGGCTCGCGTCGTCACGGCGTCGGCCGTCGCCCAGCTCGCATCGAGCGTGGCCCGGAAGGACTGCTCCAGCCGGTTGCGCGTCGACAGGTCCTCGTCCTTCCACACGGCGCGGCCCCGCAGCCTCAAGGCTTCACAAGGCCGCACCTGGGTCTCCACCACCGCATGCGCGTCCTGCCGCACGCCGTGGTTCACCGGATCATCCACGCGCGCATGCGCGTACTGCGCCGCCACGGACACGGCGTCGTGAAGCTCCGCCTTCACCCGGGCCGTCACACGCAAGAGCGAACCCGAGCAGGGCTCCTCCCCCGAACCGTCGAAGCAGTCCTCCGCCACGCCGACGTCCTTGTCCCGGTACTCACCCCACAGCGACGGCTGGAACAGCGCATGCGCCCGCCAGTCCACCCGGGCCGAGGCCCGCAGGTTCACCGTGCCGGCAGTGCCCACCGCCGCACCGTCCGACGGCAGCGTCCACGCATCCACCTCCCCGCGCAGCCGCAGCGAGCCCTCCAACCGATGCAGGTAGCGGACGCGCGCGCCCACTTCATTCCGGGCCCGTGAGCCCTCCAGCTCGTCCGGCCCGGACATTGCCCCGGTGTAGGGATTGGCGAAGCCGCGACCGTAGGCACGCAGCGACAGCTCCAGCTCCTTCGACGTGCCCGCCACCACCGTGCGCTGGAGCACGCCAGGTCCGCCACCTCCGCCCGGCGCCGCATCGAACGTGCGCGCCGCCTCCACGAAGAGGTCCACCGCGCCCAGGCCCCACGCACCATCGAAGCCCACCGCACCGAAAGCGCCGCCCGCCGGGTAGCCCGCCGTGGAGCGGAAATCGAGCGCCGCGCCCTTCACGCTCCACACCGGGCGCGCGCCCCAGGCCGTCACGCCCAGCTGCGACCGCGGGGTCCAGGCAATCGCCGCATGGCCTCCGCCCGCCCACTCGTGGAACACGCCGGACAGCGTGCGCGACACCACGCGCCCCACGGGTGCTCCCGTCCCCGCGAGCCACACCGGTGGAGCCTTGCAGGAAGCGCCCTCACAGGACGTCCGCTCCATCAGGGCATGCGAGAGCAGCGAGCGGGACTGGTACGAACCGAAGCCCGTCACGGACACCTCCGAGGAGGTCCCCACCGCACCCCGCAC
>NZ_RAVW01000596.1 GCF_003611585.1 Corallococcus exercitus
CGTGGGGGCGGCGGGGGCCTTCGCGGTGGCGGCCGGTGGAGGTGGCATGGGCAGCGTGCCCGCGTCCGGCGCCGCGAGGGCGACCGTCGGGGACACGAGGAGCGCGGCGCTGGTGAGCGCGGCGACGATGAGCGAACGGGACGTCATTCCGTGGCGCCGAAGTTGAAGGCCGTCCCAATCTGCACGGTGGGCACGTTGATGATGCGCGCCGCGCCCGCGAAGACGGTGTTGTTGGTCACGTCCAGCCGGAAGGACACGTTCTGGCTGGAGAACACGCGCACGCCCAGGCCCAGGTTGATGGCGGGACGGAAGCCGTCGCCGCGGTCCACCTTCACCACCGTGCCACCGGCGAGCAGGGAGACCTCGAAGTGGATGACGTTGGAGTTGAGGAAGGACGTCTTGCCGTACAGCGGGCTCCACATGAGGTCGGAGCCCACCATCCACTGCACCTGGTCCTCGAAGGCGGTGGCGGTGGGGGCCGCGTCGAAGTCGCGCTCCAGCTGGCGGCGCAGGCTGGTCTGCACGTTGTAGCTGTACGTGCCGCGGCCCACCTGCCACGCGACGCTGTCGCTGAAGTGGTACGTGTAGCCGACGGTGCCGATGAGCCCCTTGTAGAAGGCATCCGCGGGCAGCACGCCCACGCCGAGCGAGAGCTCGTGGTGCATGCGGTAGAGCCGGTCCTGCACCGCGGAGACGGTGCCGGGGTTCTCGAGTTCCTCGGCCTGGGCGCGCGCGAGGCCGGGCACCAGGCACAGGAGGGAGAGCAGGAGGAATCGCACGGGGACTTTTTCCTGTCAGGAGGCGGGGGCCGACGTGGGGTGGGGGAGTGCCCCCGCGTCAGTAGCCGACCGAGTTGAAGAGGAACGGATACGTGATGATGACGAGGCCGCCCTTGGGAGCCGGGAACTGCCAGCCCTTCAGGCTGCTGAGGATGCACGCCTCGACGGAGGCGTTGCGGAGGGTGGAGGACTTCGTCTTGGCGGAGGCGACGCGGCCGTTGAGCCCGATGGCCCACTCCAGCACCACCTTGCCGGCGAGGCCCGGGTCCTTGAGCAGCGCGCGTTCATAGCAGCCGTGCACCTCATTGAGGTGGCTGTTGATGACCTTGGCCACAGCCTCGCGGTCCACGGTGCCCTGCGTGGAGGAGATGCTGCGCGCGGTGGCGCGCGTGACGGTTCCGCCCACCGCGCCCTTGCCCACGCCGCCCGCGCCCAGGGCGCCGATGCCGCCGCCGCCCTTGCCGCGCAGGAGCTCCGCGCCCAGGGTAGCGCCGCCGCCCTTGCCGCCGCCGCCCAGGCCGAAGGTGCCCAGGCCCGCGTTGGCGATGGGGGCCTTACCGATGAGGCCGGAGAGCTTGTAGTTGGTCTGCTTGACGTTCTTGCTGCCCGGGCCGCTGCCCAGCTTGTCCACGGCGGCCAGCAGGTCGTTGGCGGCGGGGCCTGCGGCGGACAGCTTCGCGAGCGCCTTGAGGGCCTTGCTCTCCGGCGCGGCGGCCACGGCCTTGGGGACCTGGACCTCCTTGACCGGCTTGGGCGGGGCCTTCTCCGCGACGACGGGCTTCTCCTTGACGGGCTCCTTCTTCTTGAGCGCCTCGAGCTTCTTCTTGGCCTCTTCCTTCTTCTTGGGCTCGGGGGCGATGAGGCGCAGCGCGACGGGCGGCAGGTTCTTCTGGGTGAAGTCCGCGGTCGCGGGGCCTTGCGGCCGGGTGGCGATGAACCAGCCCAGGCCTCCGCCGAAGATGGCGAGGAAGAAGAGGGTCAGCCAGGGCAGGCCCTTGAGCGGGTTGACGAAGACGCGCTCGGGGGTGGGGGCCGCGTAGGCGACGAGCGACATCCTGCCCTGGGTGAGGCGGGCGGCGGCGCCGTCGCGCAGGGTGACGAAGCGGCGGCTGCCGTCGGACTCGAGCGCGGCGGTGGTGACGGGGGCGAAGCGGCCGTCGCCGTTGGCCTTCTCCACGTCGGTGCCAGGGGGCACGAAGAGGCGGTAGTTGCCGTTGACGGATTCCGCGAGCGTGAAGGCGTCGCCTTCCGGGAGGGTGAAGCCCCACAGCGGCATGGGGGCCTGCTCCTCCAGGGCGGCCTTCACGGGCTTCTTCACGTCCGGAGCGAACCGGCGCGCGTCGCGGCGCACGGCGCCCCAGTACAGCTCCAGGTAGAGCTGGGCCGCGCCCTTCTTGCCCGGGCCGATCTTCGGCGCGTGCGTGGGGCGGGTGGCCGGGGCCGCGTCGAGGACGAGGGGGCCGGAGGCAGGCGCGGCGACGTCGGCGTCCAGGTCCGCGAGCAGGTCGTCCGCGACGAGGAGGCTGGGCATGGCCTCCGACGGGGGACGGCGCCGCGTGGAGGGCATGGTGCCCGCAGGGACGGCGGGAGCCGGGGCGCGCTTGGAGGCCGCAGGCTGCGCATGCGCCGCCTGGGCACCGGCTTGAGCGTGCGCGGCCTGGGAATGCGCGTGGCCCGCCTGACCGTGTGCTGCGTGCGCGGCCTGGGGATGCCCTGACTGCGCAGCGTGCTGACCGTGCGCGGCGTGCTGTGCATGCGCGGCCTGCTGCGCGTGCGCGGCCTGCTGCGCGTGCGCGGCCTGTTGCGCATGAGCCGCCTGCGCGCCGTGTTGCGCCTGCGCGGCCTGCTGCGCGTACGCCGCCTGCTGGGCCTGCGCGGCCTGTTGCTGCGCGTACGCCGCTTGCTGCGCCTGCTGCTGAGCGTAGGCGGCCTGCTGCTGCGCGTGTGCGGCCTGCTGGGCCTGCGCGGCTTGCTGCGCGTGTGCGGCCTGCTGGGCCTGCTGCTGAGCGTAGGCGGCTTGCTGCTGCGCGTATGTGGCCTGTTGCGCCTGCGCGGCTTGCTGTGCCTGCTGCTGCGCGTGCGCGGCCTGCTGCGCCTGCGCGGCTTGCTGTGCCTGCTGCTGAGCGTAGGCGGCCTGCTGTTGAGCGTGCGCGGCCTGCGCGGCTTGCTGCTTGGCGTACGCAGCCTGCTGCTGCGCGTGCGCGGCCTGCTGGGCCTGCTGTTGCGCAAGCGCGGCCTGCTGGGCCTGCTGCTGGGCGAATGCAGCCTGCTGCTGCGCGTGCGCGGCTTGCGCACCGTGCTGGGGCGCGAAGCCATTCGGGGCCTGCGCACCGTGCTGGGGCGCGAAGCCATTCGCGGGATGCGCGGCCTGCTGCGGCGCGAAGCCGTTCGGGGCCTGCGCGCCGTGCGGAGGCGGGAAGCCATTCGCGGCGGGCGGAGCCCCGGCGTTTCCGAAGAGCGCGGCGACCTCGGGCGGCGGCTGTGGCTTGGTCTCGACGGGACGCTGGTTGAGGATCCGCGTCTTCAGGACGAACGGACCGCACAGCACCTCGTCCACGGAGCGGATCTCACAGGCCGTGACCTGGTGCCCGTTGACGAAGACGCCGCTGGTGCCGCCGCCCGCGTCCTGGATCGCGGTGCGGCCGTTCTGGAAGTACAGCAACGCATGGCGCGGCGACACGGACGCATCGTCCAGCCGCAGATCCGACGACGCATCGGATCCGAGCGCGTAGGTGCCGGGGACGAAGACCTCCGTCCCCACCAGGAGGCCGTCGCGGAGGATGACGACTTGCAGGACGCTGGGCTGGCCGCTCAACGGTGACGCTCCCTTCGAAGGGTGATGGGCGGTACGGCCCTACTGATCGTAGACGGTGGCGAGCGTCTCGGAGCGGAAGCTGTCGCGCTCGCGAAGCATCGACCGCGTCTTCAATTCCTTGCGGTCATACAGATACACGGCGCCGGACTTGTTCGTCTGGCCCTGGATGAGCCGGTCGTCGAAGTCGATGCGCGACGGCCCACGCTGCGGAGGCGCGGACGACGCCGTGGCAGAGGCATCCCCCGTCACCGGATCCGTCACGGCCGTGCTCGACTTCGTCTCGATGCGCGGCGGCGCCTTGCTCGAGCCCTTCTTGGCCTTGGTCGTCTTCGCGGCCTTCGTCCGGGGTGCACGTGCACGCCCCTGGGCCCAGGCATCGTTCGCGGTGGAGAGGGGACCGAAGCCGAGGACGCTGGCGACGGCACAGAAGAGAAGGAAACGTCGCATCATCAACAGGTTAAGCGATGCGAGCCCCGACCTGTCAACGCACACTCCAGCCCCATGGCGTGACCTGTGCCGATCAGGTGTGGGGGGCAGTCCACCTCACCTGGGGCGGGATCTCCACGTCTTGCCCCGCTTCGTGCCGGTAGGCTGGAAAGGTCGCGTGGAATTCCCTCTGAGCAGTGCCTCCCCAGCATGCGAGCAGACGTGGTGCGAAGTCATCGTGACACGGTGGGCGGATGGAGGATGCTCGCGCGCGGGAGGCTCGCACACGCGTGAAGGGTGACATTCGCAAGCTGAAGTGGATCGCGATGGGGCTCGCTGGCGTGGCCATCCTGGGCCTCCTGGCCATCGTCGTGATGCCCCGGGAAGCCCCCCAGTCCCCGCTTC